>CAZTDR010000009.1:0-51843 GCA_964612855.1 uncultured Coxiellaceae bacterium | reverse complement strand
GTAGAGCAGTTGACTCTTAATCAATAGGTCGTTGGTTCGATCCCAACACGGCCCACCAATAAATCAACAGGTTACATTGATTTTTCCGAATTCAAAAAATCATCTTCGTGACTTTTTCGTGACCCTTAGTTCGTTGCCTCTGTTCTGAGTAAAGTGAGTGTTGGCTTTCGAGCCTCTTCGCACACTTTTTTGGAAGCTTCTAATAAGCTAAAAACTTCTGCAGCAGAGTAGTGTGTAGTAATCCTTGCTGATTTATGTCCTAGCAAGTCTTGCCTGTCTTCAAAGCTCACCCCTGCGGCTCTTAGCCTTCTTCCAAACGTATGCTTTAGATCATGCACTCGTACTTGAGGTAACTCAGCATTTTTACGCGCCTTTTTCCAAGCACGATTAAGCATACGACTCACATTATTGCCCTTGTATGTAAAAACGAACTCAGGATGCTTCCCTCGCTGTTTTTCTATAACACTGCGGGCTATTGGGTTCAATACAACTAACCTGTCTTCAGCATTTTTAACGTGCTCTCCTGGAATGATAAATACGGAGCCCACGTTAGGTATTGATACCTTCACTTCCCACTGCCATTTCAAATTACAGACTTCCTTATCACGGCAGCCTGTATTTACGGCAAACAGTGCCATTTCTCTCACATACTCTGGAAGAGCAGTAAACAATTTTTCCTGCTCCTCCCAAGTCAAAGGATAGGGCTTTCGACTATCCAATTGAGGCAATAACTTTATTTTGGGTGCTGAAGCCAGCCATGTCAGCCCAAATTCATCCATCCATTCACCAGCAGCAAGGTTAAGAATGTGGCGTACAATTTGCAAACTAAGATTAATAGTTCGATTTTTAACACCTTCTTGCCGTCTTGCATTAATGTATGGCTGTAAGCTTCCCATGTGGATTGCTTCTAAAAACAATTCACCGATATAAGGATCAATTGCTTTTAATGCTGCAGCATCCGTTTTAAGGCTTCTTTTATGCGTATTTTCACGCATATACTTTATAGCCGCATCTCTGAATATCCGTTTTGGCCGGATTCCATATACCTCCGCTTGTCGAATCATTTCTAATCGTCGCGCTAGATATTTTTGAGCTTCTTCGAGTTGACTTGTTCCAGTGCTTTCACAAATTCGGCGGCCGTTGACCTTTTTGTCGATGTGCCAAATGTCGCCGATTTTTTGTAACCCTGGGATATGTTTTCGTCCCATAATTGCCTCCTGTTATTTTTGGAGGCTGGACGACCATTGCGGTGTTTATAATGATCGACCCAGCTATCTAAATCAAGTCTGTCGAAAGCGATTCCTTGTTCACCGATAGGAATTTCGGTTAATGTTGGTCTGACGTCTTTATTGAAGCGGTTTCTGTCCATCCCTAAATAAGTAGGCGCGTCTCTCAATCTGATTAGTCTTGGTTGCATAAAAAATTATCTTCCTAAATAGTTCACTGTAATTTGTTCACGGCTATGCCCAAGCTCTTCGGTCAAAATCATACGGGCTTGATAATCAATCTTTTTTTGTTCAGGTGTAAGTGAGCGAGATTTTATGCCGCCATTAATTGGTGCCTCCCAGCCGGTTAATTCTTTGTATCGTTTCTGTGCATAGGCATGGCGTAAGCCGTGCATGTTTTTTAATCCGGCGCGTGTAACTTGTTTGTCATATACATATCGGTGTTGAATATAATTTTTATCTTGGGGAATAAGTGAGTGATTAAATTTGGTGGCGAGAATTTTTGCTTGTTCTAGCCAGTAGCGTTGTTCTTCGGTACGGATTGGAATCGAGCGACCGCGACCGCCTTTACACCAAGAGGGGAGTAATTCAAGTTTGTCGTTTTTATCTGCTATATGTGGTTTTATCTTTAAAGACTCTTCACGTCTTAAACCGAATACCCGCTGTAGTTCCAAAGAAATGTGTACATATTGATTGGTAATTTTAGAAAATGAAGGATCGTGAAATGCCCGATTTTTTACCGGAACGTATGTGCGTTTTTGAATGCCAAGCTTGTTGTTGTCGGGAATGAGATTCGGTTTATTAATCTTTTTGGCTAGATATCGCAATACTGCCATGCGGTTTTTGATTGTGGAGCTTTTAAGCTTTTTGTCTTGCCAGAATTGGATGACTGCTAAAATGTGCTTTTCTTTTAAATTGTAGATATCGCGCAAGCCATATTTGAGTGATACCAAATCTTTAGAAAATTGCGTCAGGATAGCGCGTCTATCAGCTTGTGTGGCATAGGAGCCATCGTTATTTCGTTTGATGATGGCAAAAATACTTTTCTTTAAATCGTTTTGTATCGACATAATGGTTATTAGTTCCTATTTAACGGCGCAATGAATGCTTAGTGTTAATGTCTCAACCTTTTGCGCCGTGCGACAAAAGACCGCAACTTACGTTGCAAAGAGACAAGGGTTAGGAGCTAGGTTTTTTTACATCTTTTCTGTTTAAGAGATACCTCCTTTTTTGATTGATCAAGCGAATGGAATTTTTTTATAAACGAATTTTTTGTACTGTCCTGCGGACATTTAGCGAGTTTATAAAAAAATGATTTCTATTTTCAGAGTGTTACGCGACAAAAAGCGCCGCGTCACTACAGACATTAAAGCAATCTGTAGTGACGCGGCCGAGCTCCTAATAACCAATAGTGATAAGTCTATTGATGATCGCTCATCAATAGACTTGTGTAACGCAAGATCAATATTCAGTGGGCAGCATAAGGCAGTAATACTCGCCTGAGTCACACAAATAAAAACGGACAGATTCATCCCTGATGGGAAAGTCTGTCCATTTTATGTTGTGTTGTAGGTAGAGTTTGCCATTGCCATCACCTACCAGAATAATGGCTGATGAATCGGGGTTTACTGCAAAATCGATAGTGTAAAAGCGATCTTTATGTTCTTTGATTAAACGAGGTAACAGTAAACGGCCAATCTCATCAATTAACCAGTAACTGCTCGTCTCTTTTGCTAGAAAACTGACACCTTCTGTATAACAAAACTTTTTGTTGGCCCAATATTGAAAAATCGTATTAGAGCTGGTGAAGTGACGAAGTTGACTGAGGATAAGGTTTTTTTCCATGTGTGTTCTCCTTGATAAATAAACTGAGGAGAAATTCCTTGTGGGGAATTTTCCCCACAGGGTTTAAATGAAAAATAGTAAAAATTGCTATAGCAACCCATTATCGGCAAACGAATAACTGTTTTGATGTGAAATAATGATATGGTCAATTACTTCAACATCAATGATGCTTAGTATTCGTTTTAAATCACGGGTCATTTGTTCATCTTCACGGCTTGGTTTGCAGTTAGATGAAGGGTGGTTATGTGCCAAAATGACTTTTGCTGCATTATATTCCAACGCTTTTTGGATAACGGTTCTGGGGTAAACAACCGATTCATTGATTGTTCCATAGAACAGTTTTTCAAACGTGAGTAAGCCGTTTTGATTATCCAAAAATAAAACTGCAAATACTTCGGATTTTTCATCGGCTAAATGTAACTGTAAATAAGCACGAACAAGGCGCGAGTCGCTTAATGTTTCAGAGCAATAGCGCAAACGCTTTTCTAGGCATCGTAAAGCGCGTGTGACTAATTTGGATTCTGAATCAGTTGTACGGCCATAAGATTTCATGATGAATTCCTCATAAAAAATACTGAGGAATTAACCCTTCTGGGGAAATTCCCCAGTGGGTGAGTGTAAAAAAAGTTACTTAAGTAGAGATTGAATTAGACTATGAAGTTGAACAGCCGCGAATGAAGCAATACTGATTAAAAGTACCCATCCAGCCCTAAAGCTGTAATCGATAAATTTAGTACGAATTTCATTCTGGGTCATGCTCATCTTGCCTAGTGTTGATTCAACAGCTATTACACGATGTTCAATCGATGAGACACGATTTTCAACTGATGAAAAATGTTTTTCCAAATGCGAAAAACGTTTATTCATGTCAGTTTTCAAATCCATGATTTGATCAATAACACGCTCAATTGATTTACTAACGGCCATATCTACCTTCATATCAACCAGTTCGGTTTGTAATTGGAACAAGTCTTTTGCTTGAGATTTAGTCATAGTATAACTCCATTTTATGATTTAAGCACCTAACTCGAGTGATACCTTGTCGCTCTCAAGTGCATACATATGCCAATCAAGGATATTTTCTTCTTCAACAGCATATTCATGAATATGAAGCAGTTTTCCTTTCAGTAGCACGATGGCCTCAGGGTTTTCTTCCAAGGGATCATGGTAGCATTCCTGAAGGGTTGAATAGCTGGCTTCAAATTTCAATATGATGTTTTTCTCCATAGCCAATAAATTTTCTAATTGGGTCATGAGGGGAAATTTTTTCATATCAAAATCACAGTCAAGCCAGATATCATCGGGGCGAGGGTGGTCGGTATCATTAATTAAATTTAACGTAATGAGCCTCTCATCCTTTTGACAACGACGAATATCATATAAACGCGCATAGCCACTTAAGTTAAGAAAGGTATCACTTAACATATGCTTTCCTCCATGTGATAAAACGAAAAATCGCATAAAGGAAATGTCCGCGAGGGAAATTTCCCCCATGCGGGTGTGTTAGAACGATTTTACTTATAAAACGTGGTTCTCCTGTTTTGTATGCTTATTCCTGTAATAAGAATCCATTAAAAAATTTTTCCTTTAAGAAAAATTAATTACTGGATGTGTGGTTAGATTAAAACGAATGAATAGTTATCAATAAAGCAATTGATAACTGTAGTTACGAATGGCTAGAAAAACACACTAGCAGCGCGAACAATTTTTCAATTGCGATCAGGATTACATCACGCTACGCTGATCTTTTTTCTGCGGATTAGAGTCGAGCAGAATAACGACTAAACTTGTTACAGAGTAAGAAAAGTAATTTTTGTAAAATTGACTTTAATTTGCGTGTAATAATTTTTATTAAGTTGATAGGTATGCGAGTGATAATTTCCGATGCCTACCAGCAGATTATTTTGTGCGGCTATTTCTTTCGTTAATATCCACGTACCAACGCGCACGTTAGTGCATGGATTGTATTGAATATCATGTTGTGTAATTCCCATGCGATTTAATTGCGGTAGCCAACTTGAATTAATTTGCAGGGGGCCAATATCGTAAGTACCATTTTTATTTTTGACCGTTTGGCCAATCTTGCCTTGCTCAATATTTAATATGGATAGAATAAGCTTGGCGGGGATGTGAAATTCAATGGCAGCTTCATTTATGCAATGGAGAGGAACATCAGTATGCGGAATATGCAGCATAAGCTACCTCATTCATTCGGGCAATAATTAACTTTAGGCAAGAATGAAAATTGTATTTCTTTATTCAGTATGGCTGTCGGAAGTTCGCCCTCGTATAAGGCTTTCGTTTTCAGTGCTTTTTCATTGTTAGCTCGAATGTCATTGCGAGTTACATCTGTCTTTTTCCAGGGTAAAGGGGTTGCAAACGCATCTTGCATAATCGTTAGCGGTACTTTGATACCCATGGGCTGATTTATTCCCGAGCGTTGTAAGGTGATTAATTGCCGTAAAACATGATCAGTTTGGGTTAATAATTCAGCACCTAAGTGACTAAATTCGGTAGAGATAGATAGCTCTTCATTCCATACCTTATTTTTATCTAAAACACGCAACTTGACGCCGCGTGTTTTAGTAAAGTAAGGCGTTAGTTCCTTTTCAATTTCATTGATTTTATCAATTGCTTCAGTAAGCGCTTTGTATGTTTTCATCAAATACCAATCCGCATAAGGATCATCCATACGGCATGCGGCGTACATTTTTGCGATCATTACGCAGAATTGAACGAGGCCGATATTTCCTTTAGACCATCCGGCTTTAAAGAAGCGGTGGGCAATATCGGTGTATAAAGTAATATCTGCAACGATTCCCATACGGTGTTTTGTTTTTTCATGAGCAGTATTCATGGTGACCTCATAAAACGATTTGTTTTTGAAAGTAGGTATTAAGTGGTAAATTTTCTAATGCTTCTGGTAGGGCATCACTTTTTAAGACAATGCCCTGTAATGTTCGCCTGTCTTGTAATTGCCTGGGTGTGACAGTGTGGTAAGGAGTGTCGTCATTTAAAATGAGCCGGTTATCTTTTTCTAATGCTTGGATCAAAGCCGGTTTTGATAGGCCAGTTTCAGAAAGAAAGTTATCAATTAACGCAATGTTTATAAAAATACCTATTTTCATTTTAAAGACTTGTTCGGTGTTTTGAGGGTTGTTTTTTAAAAGATAGGCAATTAATTTGTCGCTTATGTTTGTTGATGGAGGATGGGCAGATATCACATGATTCTTTTCTATGGCCAATTGTCTTACTTTTTCAATTTCATTATGAATATCTGCTTTACCTGTGATGGCTTCTTGCCATTGATTAAATAAATAATCATTATTTTTAAGCCAGTTCACTATATTTTCAGTAAGAGTGTTAGATAAAAAAGCATCCAAGTTTTTGACTTGCTGTAATTCATAAATGTCCTTTAGCAAAATCGCAGAAAAAAGCGCGTATGTCCATTGCGCTTCCTCAGCCGAAATTTTTTCTGTGCCCGCATTTTTAGGAAATAACATCCCGCGGCGTAATTTCAAGGCGGTGATGGTGAATTTTAGTCTTTCATCTAAAAGATGATCTAATTTCACAATATTAAAAAGCGTTTTTAAATATAAATTTTGGAAAATATCATCAGGACAACTGATAAGATTTTTTATCTGTGGCAAATAGAGCTTTAGCTTTTCGTGTTGCACTATTTCTGAATCAAACATGCTAACTCCTTTAATCACGCATGGCGGTGATGAGCGATTCAATTTTTTGAGGTATATCGATGTTATCTTGCTTCGGCAACGGCATACGCAGCTTATAGAGTTTTCCGCCTTCTAATAAGCAAAACGCTTGGCCTTTAGGCAGGTTTAAAACATCGTTCTGTTCAATTAAGCGTTGTTCGCTGTGAGAGAACCTGTCTTCATTGGTTGAGTGATAATACGTATCCTCGTCTCCATGCGGTGTATCACTGCTGCTGGATGCAGGAATGACACGTAAAATGGGTACTTTCGGCAGTTGGCTTAAAAACATTTCAACTGTAGCTGCTTCTTTGCAGCGAAACATAATCACTGTGCCAATGTTGCCCGCTACCTGGCCTGCTTTGGCGGCGGTTTTTAATCGTGCTTCTACATCTGACCAGGTTTGTGTATAAGCGGTGACGGTAAAGCCCGCGCCGCGTGCTTTGTTTAACAGAGGGATAAATTCATCGCCAATAATTTCGTTGAATTCATCTGAATGCAGACAAATGCGAGGAAGCGAAGGCTTTTGCTCGGTAGAGTAAAACCCATCTTGCAGGCCAAATTTATAAAGCCGACCCGCAACAGAAACCAAATCAGAAAACATGGCATTACCCACAGCGGCTGCAACGACAGGATCGGTTAAAGCATCCAATCCAACATACACGATTTGCTTGTTACGAATGACTTGCATCCAATCTAAAATAGGGCGTGAGTCATCCATGTCGTGATAGTTAGGCGATAATAATTCGGCTGATTTTCCAGTGGTGAGTTTTTTGAGTAATGGCCCTAAAGACGCCGTGATTTTGCTAAAGTATTCACTGTCGTATCGGCAAGCATTGTGTAAATCATCAAAAATAGGGTTTTGAATTAAATCATGTTCTTTGACATAAGCCACCAACGCTTTAAAACGGGTAATGCTTTTGGTATCGGTTGTATTATTTTTAATGTATTCATGAATCCAATTGTTGAAATGCGTATCGATTTGCGGCAACCAAAAATCTAAATAACGCTCCAACAGCACATCCATTTTCGTGATGTAAAATTTGATTTTTTGATAATCGGGTTTTTCTCCCATGGCGACCAACGCCATAGCAATCGAGTTAATGAATTGCCAGCCAAATTCCTTAAATGCTGCTGCATCGCCCGAACTGGGTAGCTGATTGGAGATTCGATTGGCAACTTCAGTAATACGAGTAAAGTTACCGATCGGATTATAACGGCAAGACTGATCGGGAAATCCCAGATGAAATACTAAAAGGTCTTGCTCTCGTCCCGCAAGTTTTGCCTCAATGTACATGCGGCGTAATAAATCAGCATCACCTTTAGGATCAAGTACGATCACCACATCGCCGCGATGAATATCTTGGCTAATCACTAATTCAGCAAAACGTGTTTTACCAACGCCAGGCAAGCCTAATACTAGTAAATGACTTGCCCGTTCAATCAGATTGATTGCAACTTCTTGCTCGCTATCCGAAACGCCATGGATACAAGCTTCTCCGCCAATGTCTGGATAAGGCCGCAAAGGATTCAGCCAATGGTCTTTTTTCAGCAGTTTGGCAATATGTTGTAAAAAGAGTTTATTTTCCCAGCAAAATTCTTTTGTTCTTGCCCAGCTTTTTATTTTTGATGGATATTTAAAATGTAAATTGTAGTTAAGATCAAGATCGCGCAATCGCTGTGTATGTTGTGCTGTCCATAAAAATCCTTTACCTAAAAACAACTTATTTTTACTTAAAGGTAGTTCTTTGGATGTAATAGCGTAAACCGGCATACGCTTTAGATTTTTTTGATAGCGCCATACTTTTAAGCCTTGATAGAATCGATAAAAACCCAATAGGATGATAGAGCAAGCTAACCCATAGGCAAGCGAATTTGAGAGTAAAAATAGAGTAGGGCGCATGAACAGTAGTGATGCAGCTATCACGGCAGCAAGCGTGGTAATCCACTCCACTGGCGAGCGTAATAATCCTTCTAATGGAGTGTGCATACTCATGTTTTAATTTACCAATAATGAATTATTTTAGTAATGACGTTTTCGCAGACTAGAATTTCAAACAACACCATCCAAACAATCACTTTCAATATTTTCGTTTGCCATTGAATGATTTGCTCGTTTGAAACCGCATAAAAGTTACCAAGCTTGCGTATAATGGATGACCAAGAAACAATAAATAACAAAATCAATCCCCAACGTAAAAGTCGAAAAGCGGCGAGATGATGATTTGTGTCTTGTGTGATAGCATTGAAAAAAGTTGGGTTATATAAGTAAAGCAGAATAAACGGAACGGCTGTTATTGATATGGCCAAAATTAATAAAAGTGAATTTTTAGATCGAAAAATAGGAAATGAGTAAAGTTTTTTATTCATAAACAACCTTGTTAAGAACTAATCAATGAATAAATCATTTTGGTTAAAAAAGCTAAAAAATTTGTTTTACCTTATGAATGGATTTCTCAATTTTTTTTGTAAAGCGATCATCATTTACTTATCAGATGATAAAGTTAATAAAAATTTTGATAGGCAATAAAATTGGGATGATGACCATGAGGAATATGCTGCAGTGGGGTGCGAGTAGAGAGCCGTAGCTGCTTGCCCCCTCATCTGTAGCATTTAAAAAATTTCCCGGAGATTGCTTGATCTATGCTCCATAATTGTTTTTATTGGCTAGTAATGATACTTTACTTTGGAATTAGAAAATAAACCCTCAAAAATATAAAATATTAGGTATTGACTTTATGAGTAAGGTTTTTAATACGGAATACAATGCCCGGCTACCCTCCATTGATCTATTGCGTGGTTTTGTATTAATCATAATGGCATTAGATCATGCTCGTGATTATTTTGGATTTACAACATTTGATCCAACTGATTTATCCCAGACGACGCCTCTCTTATTTTTAACTCGTTGGATTACCAATATTTCTGCGCCGGCTTTTTTCTTTTTAGCGGGTATTAGCGCATTCCTCTACGGCAAATATTATTCTCGTCAAAAGCTGAGTTCATTTCTGTTTATCCGTGGACTTTGGCTCATTTTTCTCGAAATTACTATTATTTCTTTTGGCTGGAATCTTTTTTTAGATAAATTCACTATCTTACAAGTCATATTTGCCTTGGGCTTTTCGATGATCATTTTAGCAGGCTTGGTTAAAACTCCTCGATCATTGATTTTAGTTTTATCTTTAATTGTAATATTGGGTCATAATTATTTAGATCGTTTTACTTTCGATTCTAAATTATTTTCGTTTTTGCATAACATTGGCTATTTTCACTTAGGAAATTGGACAATATATAGTATTTATCCAATCATACCCTGGTTTGCTGTAATGAGCTTAGGATATTGCTTTGGACCATTGTTTGAGCTGCCTGTTAAGGATAGAGCAAAATCCTTTTTATTTTATGGATGCTTAAGTCTCGGCTTATTTGTTGGATTGCGGTATTTTAATTTTTATGGAGATAGCTTGCACTGGGATAAACAACTTACGGGCTTTTATTCTTTTTTTTCATTTATCAATATTTCAAAATATCCCCCTTCTTTACACTATCTTCTACTTACACTGAGTATGTGCTTCTTCTTATTACCCATATTGGAACATTGGAAGAGTAAGAGTAGTCACTTTGTATTATGTTTTGGTAAAGTTCCTTTATTTTTTTATATTATTCACCTTTATATTCTTTCTATCATAGCTACTTTATACTCGCATTATTTTTATCAATCAGATGTTGGATGGTGGTGGGGAACTCGTCCGTGGATAAAAGCTTCTACACCAGCAACGTATCATTTTAATTTAGGATTGGTTTATTTTGTTTGGATAGGCCTCATGGTTATAACTTATCCTCTATGTAAAAAGTATGAGCGCTACAAAAGTACGCACAATTATAAATGGTTAAAATATTTATAGACCGAGGGAGGTAGTAATGGAATAGTCTCTACCACCCTTTAATAATGCTTCTTAATGAGGCAAGAATGATGTTTTTATCGATCATTTAATAAAGAACGAAAGAAGCAATAAGCGTTACATGAGGGCTGCTTTACCTATTGTTGCTGCTGCCGATTTAATTTGTGTAACGCCTTTCTTTGCCGCGTTTTCTCCAATCCTATTCATACCCATAGAAAAGCTACTAACAATATCACCCGCCGCTATCCCCATCGCACCCATAAAAACAAACCAAAATATCGGTGAAAAAATAATAAGCGATGCAATAATCATATCAGCTAACGTTGCGCTCGCTCCTTGTTTTTCAAACCAATTATCATAAAGCGCATTCATTAACGCATTGTCAATCCAGCTTACCAAGTGCCAAATAAATCCCCAAAAAATAATCGAAAATATCAGGATGGCGCCTGTCACAAAACTGCTGGCTCGGTAGCTGCTAAAAACTAACGCGAACGGTAAAAAAGCATAAACCATAAGTAAAAGTAATGCTTGCAGAATAGGCGCTGCTTGGCTTGCTGCGTACAGTTTGGGATATTCTTCTATTTGATGAAACCAAATCCCTATTGTAGAAGCAACTCGCGAATAGCCTTGTTCTCCAATAGTCGTATTAGCTTGCTCAAAACCATTCGCATTGTTGCTCACAATGCGCTTTACCATATCGTCCGATACTTTTGCTTCATCCGTATAACTCTTAAATTCATCATAAAATGATTTAGATAACACGTTATAGATGCGATTTTTTAATCCACTTCGACTGTCGTTCCACCACTCATCACAGGAGGGCGTTCCATAAACAGGCGGATTGGATTGGTTAACATCAGCATTAATATCTTGGCTTGCTTCATAAGGAAAACCAGGGATGGGGCGAGATGATTTCAGGTTGTGATAATACACGCTGCTAAAACCATGAGAACCTAACCACTCTGTATCGTCTGCACCATATTTGCCAGTTTCAATTTGAACCAGCTCAAGACGTGAGGTGTTATTATTTTGCTTGTCTTGATTAAACTGCGTCCTTGCAGGCATGTAACACATGGTTTCAAAATCTTGCAGTTCCTTGATGATTTCAGGATCAGCAATTTTAGCCATGTCCACTTGCGTCACCATTTTGCGCAAATCAGGCGTACAGCCTACCAAGGTGTTTGCTGCATGTGTCATGCCTTCTGCAATGGAAATCACTGCGTACCAGGCTATTGGCACTGTTACATTAACAGGAGGTGTTGCAAAAGACTTATCATACGTAGTGCCCGTGCTGCCTGGATAATAAGACGTATTTTTTTCACAAATGGGAGAGTAGGTTATCGCTTTGGCGCTTAACGGTATGCAAGGCGAAGCAGCAAATAAAATAAAGAAAAGCATGCCAATTAAGTTCACTTCCATGCTGCGCAAAGCAATTTTTCCGGTGTCTCGATGCGAAACATAGGATTGCGCTACATTCTTCAAAATAATACCGATGAAGGGCAGATAGGCAATCCCTGTGCTGGTTAAAAGGTTCCAGAGTTTGTCATATAAATCCCAGCCCATTAGCATGGTATACAGTTCAGGAAATGATTGAACGCCAATACTCATGAAGAAGTTCCTTTTTGTAGGGCACCGTTTTCCATCAGTGAATTGGATGAGGAAGCGGGTGAGACGCCAGTCATATTGCGTTGTTGTTGATTTGAAAATGTCAGTGTTTCTGCAATCGTTGCGGACATATTTTGCTTGCGAATCTGGCTTTCAAAAGAAAGCGAGCGAATATCATTGTCTAAATTTGTTATTGCTTGAGAAATAATCACTTGCGCTGGGTGATTTGCAGCAATCACCGGTACTTGTGCGCCAGTCGCTAAAATATTTCTCGCAATAAAGGCTTTATCCATAACACGTTGCACAGCGATTTCTTGCGCCAGTTTATTAATGATGATTTTTTGTTGAATGCTATCCATGTCACGAATTGAAGCGATCACTTCTGGACTGATTGCAATCCCATCCGCAGAAACTTTGGTAAGACTATTTTTGCTGATGGCTGTATTGCCGGTGACTAAGTTGCCAATATCATCGCGAATCGTATCCGAGCAATTATCTTTGTCCATTTGACACGATGTGACCCAAGGTAATAAACCATGACCAATGACGCCGCCTTGTTGTTTCTTGCAGGTATTGTCGTTACAAGTCGTAATGATTTGATCACCTACTACATTGGTGATCCATGCACTTGCAGCAGCCGGATTAGGGAAATATTTTTTTAATTCACTATTTTCAGCATTGTTTGGCGCATCTAAATTACTTTGTAAGTCGCGATTTAATAAAGCGTTGTATCCTGATTTTGTCGTATCGGCAATGACATGAATAGGAGGTTGTGATTTACCTCCGGCATGCAAAACAGCATTAGCATCACTGCTACCTTGTACCCACGGCACGCCATTTTCACCGCCATGCGCATCAATCATTTTTTTAGATTGATTAATATCTTCATTGCCAGAAGAAACAAAAGACAAATGCTTTTTCCAATCATCATTAATGGCAATCGTTCCCCAATCTTGATAAGGGTTTTTGCCTTGTGAAACTTGGTCTTTAACCGTATCGCAGGATTTGGTAGATGCGGATAATTCATTGTGAGCCGACAATAATTTATTATTCAGCAAATTGTATGCCGTGGGGTTTGCTTGGGCTAATAAATACATAGGCAGTTGAATCAAACTGCCAGTTGCATTACTAATTAAGCTTTGCTCTAAATTGTCAGCACTGTTTTTAATGTCGTTCATGCTGTTAGAAATGGATAGTGCGGGATTAAATGCGCTGCAACTATAGCCCACTCCTAAATTAGAACTGCTATTTAGCCGAACGGTATTGGTGCTCGATACCGGCGGTAGTGCAAAATCACTTGCGCCACCCATTTTGTAATACAGCGTATTATTGCTATTGCCTACGGGAATAATATTAGAAGCGTTAGCTCCATTAGAAACGAATATGCCAATCAACATGAATAAAATGAATTGTTTCATTACGTTCTTCCTGAGTATTTTCCATCACCATCCACACAGCCTTCATACTGTCGCCAGACGACCCACACATACGCACTATCGTGATTGAGCATACTGGCTTGGTAAGAACCGCTGTCACCCAATATGTGACACTCAGTTTGTGCAATGGGATAAATCATTTGAAAGTAGGTTTGTTTACTGTTTGTTTGCACTTTTGCAGCAGAGCAGTGTTCGCCGCAAGAGTCAGAAAGAGCGTTGTAAATATGTCCGTATCCTTGCTGACTTGTGACGAGATCAGCCGCTCGTGCAGCAATGACAGCGGACGCTTTCACATCGTTATCTTGAATGACTTTTCCCTCATGTGGGTAAATGCCGCCCCAATTGCTTAACTCTGTACCAATGTGATGAGTCGCATTGAACGTTATAGCCATGCCTTCTTCGGGTAGAGCAGCGGCCGATAAACCACGCCATAACAGACTATCTACTGTCGATTCAAAGTAAATCTGCCAAGCGGATGCAGTGCTGGGCAACAAACCCTCTATAGGAATCATCATAAGCGCGGGGTTGCCAATAATTTCGGCTTCTTTAAAGATAACTTCCTGTTCATGTTGATCTTGCAACGAATGGTTGCCACCGTCTGCTGTTACGCCGGTAATCTGTCGAACCATTTCATTTTGGAGGGTCTTTTCAGCATTACCTGCCACTTTGCCAACCTCAAGCCAGGGATTATCGTCTGGTGTCTTAAACACACTCACCACAAGATCAGGCAAATAATGACTCACAATGGGTGTCGTATTGACTTCGCCCCATTGTGATACCCATATACAAACGTGAGTCGGCACTTGATAATGCAAACAGCTTGGTAAAGCCGAAAGCGTGCTTTTAATAATATTGGCGGAATTGATTTTAGAATGACTGGCGTAGGCTGATGTCGCGAAGAGCAAATGCAGAAAAACAAATATACGCTTAATCGTCATGAACGCTCTCTTGTCTTGGTTGCATCATTTCTTTTGCAATGATTTTTACCGCCTCAATTTCCGTGCAATTAAATTGTTGCATAATACGCAGGCGTTGGTTTTTTTCCGCTTGTTCAGTTGCAGCCAGCGCAAGGTATAACCGAGGTGGAGAGTTACGAAATAACGCATTCATGTTTGAGCTAAAAATTACACCTTCAGTATATTTCCCAGGTGCTTTTTTCGCAGACAATAACAAAGAGCGCATTTCCGGCGTAAAAACCTTAAAATCTTCGATTTGACTGATTTCATTTGCAGAGATCGCGAGACATAGCCAATGCTCGATTTGAGCCAGCATACGTTTTGCATTGCCAGGAAAATCTTTCATGTTTTGCGTAGCAAGACCTAACCATAAGCCAAGCTTTCGCCCTGTTTTTGCAACACGTGTTTGAATGTCAGCAAGCAATTCAATACTGGTAAAAATATGGTTTTCATCAATGATTGTATAAATAGGACGATCATTTTTTTGATTTGCCTCTGCTAATGTTTGAATGTAGTTAAGGCATCCTGCAAAGGCAATCGAGCGATGTGCTTCATAACCTTCTTTGGCAAACAAACCAAAATCGACAATTGTTATGTCTGCATCGATCCATGGGTTACCATAACTATTAAAAAACTGGCTCGACATCGGGTCTTTGACAAAATAGCGCATTGCATCAGCCATTTCGTGAGCGCGGCGTATTTTCTTTGC
Organism: uncultured Coxiellaceae bacterium; assembly: GCA_964612855.1. Taxonomy (GTDB): domain Bacteria; phylum Pseudomonadota; class Gammaproteobacteria; order DSM-16500; family DSM-16500; genus DATIJJ01. Next base: position 36,457 of record CAZTDR010000009.1, on the reverse strand, counting down.
TTCACGTTTTGGATCAAGCGTTGAGGCAATTGTTTCAAATGCTTCTATGATATCGCTTGCGATCATTTGGCTGCGCTTTTGATCTTTTACAGCATAAGCTGCGCGGATAATCGCATCCATAATGAGCATTCGATCACTGCGACTGATTTTTTCTTCCTCTCGCTTTTCGCCGCCGGTAATCATAATTAAGGCGGACAATACCATGTCACCCAATATGTCACGGTCTTCGTCTTCGATAAAAGATTCGCCTTCATTCTGCGCGTGCGCTAGTTTTTCACAAGTTTTTTGCAAATAGTCTTCTCGCTGTTGCAGTTGAATTGCTTCAATTTGATCAATCACACGTAACCCATCCGCAAAAGGATTTAAGGAAGTAGGGTGTTTAGGATCGATTTTAATTTTATTCACACTAAGGCCGAGAGATTTGCAGTAATCGCCTAGCAAATCGAATGATCCACCTACGTCAATGATAAATAATTTAGGAAAATAAAAAGATAAAAGATACATCATAATAAAGCACAGTAAATTTGATTTACCGGTGCCGCTTTCCCCTAAAAGTAAAAAATGGGCGTTTTTACTTTTATCTTTCATGAAATCATAAAACCAAGGTTCGCCACCGCGATTAAAAAAGACCAATCCAGGATGCGTTGAGCCACGGCTTCGGCCATAAAAGGGCAGGAGTTTTGCAATATCGCTTAACAAAAAATACCGTGAGCGGTAAGAATTTTTTTGATCAAAGTGAAAGTCGTAGCACATGGGTAAATAGCGCAAATAAGCATCGGAGGGGAAAGCTTCATCTTGCGTAATGACTCTAAAGCCATTGCTGTTTAATAACACTTCTGCATGGGCTTCTTTTGCATGTAAATCTTCGATTGACTCGCCTTGAATATAGAGGTTCATCACGACAGGAAGTAATAAATTTCCTTCAGTCATTAATTTTTCTGCAAGTGAAATTTCTTCTTTTACTTTGACAGCTTGAGCATGATTGCCGATGGCTGAGTTATGGATTGCTTTGAGGTGCAAATCAACTTCGCTTTGCGATTGCATAACAATATTCATCACAAAAATACTGCCTTCGGGTAAGTGGTCGATTAAATTAAACACTTTATCGTCTGTGCTGCGTTTGCGTTCTGCTGAGATGTGACCAATTTCGGGGTTTGTCGTCATGCTTTGAATGGTGATGACTTTATGAGGTATCCCATTGAATAACCATCCCTCAGGAAAAGATTCAGGCTGGCTGAAAAAAAGTTGTTCTGCTAAATCAAAGCCAATCGGATGATCAGTTTTTTCAGAGTATGTAGCTTGATTCGCAAGCGCGTTTTTTGGATTAAACCATGCAGTCATCCATTTGTAGAATTCATGGCTTTTCATGCGCTTCACGCCTAAACCCGAGGCGCGCAATTGATCGGATAATTTTCTTGTTATTTGCACGATTTCTTCCAATTGTGAAGAACGTTCATTTTTTTTAGTAGATTTGCTATTTTTACGCCGATATAAAACCGCATAAACATGCAAGAACCCGCCACGGAAAGTGGTATTAGTCACTAGGGAATCATGGAAGATTCCATCAGGCCGACTCACAAAGTCTAAATGCTCTTTGATGTTTTTGAGAAAATCTTGCGTAATCGGAGCAGACTTTCTCTTTTGCTCAATCGCGCTCTCAATGCGAGCGTAATCGTCTAATAAATCCTGTTGTTTTTTGGCATACACTTGCAAAATCCAGGGGTTATTTTTTTCACAGGGAATAGCATTTTTAATGGCTTCGCTAATAGACGTTGCAATTTCACTTAACATCGATTCCGGTCGCGCTTCACACGGAATGGGTGTGATTTTTAAACACGTGCCTAGGCTTTCATTATCATTTAATAAAATACAGTGATGATGTTCATTAAAATCAACCCAAGGCAAACGAGAAATAAATGAAGGGTGGCATTGATAGGAGCGCTCCACTTCGCGTTGGGTAACAATAGGTGTTTTATAAGTCATAGTTATTCTCTTATCATTTCATTAGGCAACGCATAATGGTCTTCGGTATAAGCATTCAATACGGTGTAATACCCTGGCACTGGCATCTCATCTTTTCCCGCTAGATGAGGAAAAACATAGAGAGTCAGTTCAGGGTTCGGTATTTTGCGAAAGGTGCTGGAATGCGTTGTAATAATTGTGTGGTTAATGCTGGGTTTTATTGGCGGCGTAGCTTCTCTTGTTTCCATGCTGTCATAAACCTGTTCCATCGTGGGCCCTTTCTCTGGCACCACATTGCCAGAGAAATGCGCGCACGATGTGAGGCTAATCAAGCTGGTGACGAACATGAGGGTTATCATCCTGCACATAATGTAATTTTCTCCCTTTAGGGTCATAATCAATGTGAATTTCTTTGGCAAAGTTAACGGAAATTTCCACAAACTTTTCTTGTTCATCGACAGGCGCTACATAAATCGCATCGAATGATTGCTCTTCGCGATCATGCCACCATTGCTGCACGCCGGTCGCGGCATTGGACATGGCTTGTCCTGCGACAAATTTACTTTGCGAGCCCGTGACGGCAGATGATGAGCCAAAGACCGAGCTAGAATTGGTTGTTTGGCTTTGGGTATATGCATTGGCGGCACCGACACCGGCATCAATGGCAATATTTCCTGCTAAATACGAAGGTGCATTAGTGATGATTTTTCCGCGAATGAAAGGATTGCCGTATTTGTCAGACAAATAACCTAAGCTGTTTGCTTTCGTAAAATTTCCAATATCATTGTCGTTCGAGGTGGTGGAGGAGATAGTACCGTCATCAAAAACAAAGGTAAGAGACGTTATCCAACCGCGCACGCTTTGTAAGTTTAAATCGCCTTCGCAATAACCGCTCACAATCATTTGCAATAAATGTGGAATACGTAAACCATTAGCGGCCAAATTGTCATCGGAAATGACAATTTTAAAGGGGTAGGGGTCGGTCACTATTCCTTTTATCGGAATGCGGCCAACCAATGCAGTCATTAGCTTGTCACGTACCGAAGTGCTATTAGCGGGTATGGTATAAACAGGAATGCTTTTGGTTTTGGAATCATCTGAAGCAAAATTACTTGTGTTAGTGGTTAATACATTTATTGCAGGGTGATTTTTTGGCGTTTGCGTAAGATCATCTACTACGTTTATGCCCGTAGAAAGAGAATCAACCAGGGGTGAGTCCGTGCCTCGTGCCATGTTCTCCACTTGATTGCGGAGTTGCTCGATTTTTTGATTCACTTCATTTGATTCAGCATCTTGTTTCGTTTTTTCTTGGTTTAATAGTTGGTTATTGAGTTGTTTAAGGGTTTCGTTATCTTTAGAAACCTCCATGATTTTTTGTTTGGTTTTAGATAAATCCGCCGTCAAGGTATCTAATGATTCCGCTGCATTATCATTCGAGGCCATATTTTTGATCGTATTTTCTTGTATTGAGGGCTGAGAAGGTGAGGTGGAATGATGTAGCCCTGATGCAATTAAGCCAATAGCAATCATAATAAGGATAGGCAAAGCGACATATTTTAAAAGGCTATTGGTATTATGCATCGCCATGGCAAACTCCTAATGTTTCACCAAGCGGGTGGGTTGATACTAAAAACAACATGGCGGAATCTCCGCTTTTATCTCCATAAGGTTTCAAATGTGAAGTAGGGTAGAGTGTGGCCGCCTGCCAATCGCCGCAAATGTCGGTTTTAATGTGAATGTCTGTTTGATGAGGATATTTATTTCTCAAATAAACTGCTGTGACATAATAGTTTCCTGCTGACCAAGAGCTTTCGGGATAAGCGATCACTTTGTCACCGAAGATTAAATCCGAGACAAACTTCTCTGTGTGCATAGGTGCTCTGTTATAAAGTGCCGTATGCTGAATGAGTCGCTCAGGTGCATAAAATTGTTGCCAAGCGAAGCGAATAAGGTCAGCAAAATTGATTTCATTATTTTCTATTGCGGGAACAGGTGCATTGATGGTTGTCGCTGTGATCGAGGGTTCGTTACGACTATTGCTTTGTATAACATCGATTTGTTGTGTGATGCTAGATGCAGTTGAGTCAGGCGTTAAATCCAGCAAAATAACTTGGCCTGTTTCTTTCAACGTAATGTAAACCCGAGTTGTGGAAAATGATTTAAGTGCAATGAAGTAAATCGATTTATCATTATTTATCACACGCAACTGATCGGCTGTTAAAGCGTTTTTCACATCAATGCTGACATGATCGGGAAAAATAACCCGTTTTTCTTTATTAAGTGGCAACGCAATAGAAATAGCATCACCTTTCCAGACCAAGTGTGGTGTTTCATCAGTAGGAAAATACTTTTTAAGTTTTTGCATTTCCGCATCCGTCAATGTCAGGCTGTCCATAGCACTTGCATAGACGGGTGCATTGAGTAAAAGAATGAGTATGACAGCAAAAAAATGCCTCATTTTTATCTGCTCCTTTGCTTTAAATATAGGTTTTTTGACGCTGAGGTTCTGAAACAAACCCAGCTAGCACTAATCCATAAGGATTATTTTGCGGTGATACATTGGTGCGGGTGACTTTTAAGGGGTAAATAATTTCTACATCTTTCACTGCCTGATTGTTTTTGAATTCAGTGAGACGCATTTTAAGATCAACTTCCCATGTGTCGTGACTGAGTTTTTTGATGTATACTGATTCAAAGGCGGCACCACTTAACCCTTGTAAATAGCGAATACGCTGCAATTGGCCGGATGCTTTTAATTCAGCGTAATCTTCAAGTAATTCTGCTTTGAATTTCGGAGTTAAATAAGACCAGAATGTTTGAATATTTTTTTGATAACCTTCACCATTTTCATCTGGCCAGTAATTTAACTCTTGCCATATTTCATAAGCAAAGCTGTAAATAAGCGGTTCAGGTATGCTGCCTGCTTTTAATGTCGCGCCGTTTTGTATGTCGGGAGGGAGATAAACGGTTAAACGAGACGGCGCTGTTACCCAGCCAATAAATAAAGCGATACAAATAATACATAAAATACCCATGAACTTTTTTTGTAGCTGAATAATTTGCTTGTCGGCATCCTCTTTTTTCCAAGCGGATGTAACCCAGCCTTTAAAAATCTCTGTGCTCATACAAAAACCTCCTCACTGACCATTTTCCTATTCGTGTTAAATAAACGCTGCGTAGGAGGCCGTATTCGATTAATTTTCTTATCACCCAATGTTGGTAATAACCGTAAGGTTTGCCGTATTTCATTTTTTGTAATTTGGATAGTACGAAGCGAGTGACGAAAACGAACAGCGCACTTGCGGAAAGATACCCAGGCCAAACATATCCCAAAAATAATTTAGAAAAGATGGATAAACCCAGCGTGAGTATCACAAATGAAGCGATCGCTACTGTCATCACTTCGCCTAGCGTGCAATCTTTATAAATAGGCATTTTATGATTGATATGATTTAACATAAGCATCTTATTAGGGTTTAGGTGCATCAGTAATGAGAGTATTTCCGGCATACAGCAATCCAAGGCAAATCGCCAAGGTGAATACACCCACTAATGCCCATACGAAAAAATGGCTTAACTTGTCGAGCTTCTTGGCTTCCTGATACGCAGCAACCATTTCATAGCCAACAAATAAAAACGCTAATCCAGCCAATAAATAGCAACCATAACCCATGATGGTGAGACCATAGTGGATAAGAGCGCTCGCATAATTGCCATCGGTGATGTTAAATTCAGTGGGTGGTTTTGGTAAGCTTGCCCACGCAGGCAGGCATGAACAGTATAAAAACGATAGAAAAATAATATGTTTGATTTTTATGTATAGGGTGCGCATTTTTATTCCTCAAGGTATAAAAGCTAATGCAACTACGATAGAAATAAGAAAAAATAATTGTGTGTATTGATGGAATAATCGAGAAATATTTTCTTTGTAATGTTCCTTGTGGAACCTCATTAATTCCAAGGCGCACCAGGCTGCCCAAATTAAAAATCCTGACAAAAGAAAAGTGCGGATCGCTAAACTTAAATCTACTGCTGATATACCGGCAGCGGATGAAAAGGCTTGAAGCGTGTTATTAAATGACATTTTTTTACTCCTATTTTTTTGTTTCGCTGTAATCTCCTTTAATTTTTTGAAAATTTCGCGGTTCACTGATAGGTTTGTTGATTTTCTCTTTAATACCATTTTCTATTGCAAGAATATCTTCGAGTAATCCGTTATGCTTTTTTTCGTTTGAATCGTAATAAGAAAAATAATTAAATTTGATTCTGTTGGTTTTATCTTGTTCTTTATAAGCAGCTAAAATAAGTGGTCTTAGCGCCTCTAATTGGTTGACGATTTGAGTCAGGTAAATTCTTTCTTGCTCGTTGTTTGCCATAGCATGTGTCGAAAATAAGCTGACAAGAGTGCCTATCAGCAGGTGGTTTTTTAGAGTCATGTTTTTCTCACAGGTATTTTTTAAAGGTTTTAATAGAAAGCATGCAAAATAAGCCTGATAAAATTGCCATGGGTGTGATCAATAATTCAGGTGGAAAGGCCAAAGGAATAGCCATATAAGCAAAAAATAACAGGTAAAAGAAGAATTTTGCTAAGGGTTTTAGTCTATGGAAAAATAACGTACTTTCTCTGGCGCCTTGAAATTTTCGTTTATCTCGTTCGGCTAATCCATCAATAATAAAGAGAGATAAAATTAAGCAAATAAATGGAATAAATAAGATAAATAAATAAAATCGTGTAATGGTTATTTTTATGATTTGGAAAAAAATGTGAATAATGCTGCTATTCAGGTAGGTATGGCTTTTATTTTCCAGCGCATTTTGCATGTTGCTGATCTTGGCGAATATTTTATATAAATTGTTTTTATGGTCATAGGTAATAAAGCTAATATCAAAATCTAAAATATGCTGAATGAATGTTTTTGTAACAGGGATACCTTTCATAAAAATATGAATAGCGAACCCTATTTCCAATAAAAGGCATGCGACAATACTCAAGAAAATTAAATTAAACACCAAAAAGCATGATTCACTTAAAAAGGTCGCATGGCCTTTTTTTCTTTCAATTTTTGCATTCATATCAATTTTTTGGGATTGGGGTAAAAGGGGTATAGTCAAAAGGTTTTATAATAGGTTCGGTCGGATAAAGTCGCATAGCCGCTTCGTGAAAAGCGGCATTAAACCGGAGTTCACGTTCAAGTTTGTCGTGTTCCAGCTTTGCAGCAATTTCGGCGAAGTGACTCAGCTCTTCCATGTTTTCTGCATTGATGCCTAAAACCTCAGGAGGAGATAGGTTTTGATAATAATGACCGCTTAAGCTTTGCATGAAGGCTTGATATTTGTGCCATTCAGCTTCGCTTAAATTCCAGCTTTTTGCAGAATCAACTTGTGTTGTATTGATAACGGTATCTTGTGCGACAGTGTTTTTTGTTTGTGTGTTGAGGATATCGTTGGATGCAAAAGTGTAGGCGGAGATGAGGAGTAAGCTCATAGCCAATAGGAGGCGCGTCATTCTAGGTTCCTTGTATATCGACTTTAACGTGTTGGCCTTTTTCATTGATAAATTCAGCTATGCCAGTGTCGTAATCGACATAAGCTACTCTCCAATCAGTAAGCAAATCGCCGATAGTTAATGGCAGGATATGAGTGTCATAATCAACGGACACATAGGGTTGCCCTGCAATAACATCAATTGAAACGACATGAAAAGGTAGGGCGCTTGCATCCACGTATTCTTTATTGCCCATCCCTTGCGAAACAGATTTCTTAAGGTCGGTGATATTCGTATCAAGGTCATTTTTTACCGAAGCAAGTTGCTCGGATATTTTTTGTATATCAATTGTTTTGGCGGTGTTATTTATCGAATTTTTAATCGAAATAACATCGTCTTGCAGGCTTTGCAATGCTGCTTTTTGCTGAATAGTAGTGGCTGGGTTGCTTTCCAATGTGTGTACTGTTGCATTAATGTCATTTAATTTATGCAAAATGACATCATTACGTTTAGCTTGCAGAGTGTAAGCTTCTGCGGTTCTTTTGTGGGTTAATGCGCAAAATATAATAAATATCAGGCTGGATAAAATGATGCCTATATTTATTAAAGCTTTTTTATCTTTGGACAGCATTTTGCATTGTTTCAAAAGGTTATCCATTTTTGCACGGCTATTCTTGACAGCATTCAGTAGTATTTGCATAGGGTTCTCTTATTCGTTTTGTAAGAATTTTTGATAGGTTGGTTTTAATTTGAAATCGATGACTCGATTTACTGGGTCTTGATACAGAGTAAAAGCAACCCCTGCCAGAGTAGTTAGCCCTTCTTTGAGCGACATGGGGCCTAATTCACGATCGATAATGGGTAAAGGCTTGGTGAGCGTTATTTTTAAAGCCTTATTCATTTTGTTGTCGGCGATTAAGCTGTAACCGCTAAATCGTAAAAGGTAATTTATTGCTTCACCGATGGTTTGAATTTTTTCAGGAAAGCGTACTTGAATAGATTGAGATAGCAAATCCAGTTGAGACATTTTTGGGTGATTTGAAACAGTAAGATAACGTCCTGTTGGCGTTAAGCTTTCATTTGCCAAAGATAATTTACTTAAGAAAAGTCCGAGCAGAATAAGCATGATTAATCTACGCTTCATGGGTAAGCTCCAATATTGTGTTCAGGCAGCGCTAATGCAGCGTTTTTTGCTGAGATAGCCTAGAGTGAGAGAGTAGGGCGAAAAAAATGAGATTGCTTTCAGATTAATTTAAAAAATGAAGACATAAAAAAACCCGCGCTAGGCGGGTTTTACTTGCAAAAATCACATCATAGTGAATTTATACCAAAATGAGTCGCCTCATGTCAAGCGTTCAAACAAGCAATTTTGATAAGTTTTTTTAGCAAAGACGATAGTGCGCACTGAGTCTGCCCGCGAGCCATTGTTTTGCCATGTTAACGTAAAGCTTAAATTGCGTAGCGGACAAGTCAATTTCATCTGAGCGTTCACGCGATTTTTTTCTTTCAAAATAATGGATACGTAATGCGTCAGCCATTTTGATATTATGTTTTGCCATTTCTACAACAAGCGCTTCAATTTCTTCGGCTTCCTCGTCACAGGGTAATGACCTTTGTGCAGTGCTCTTAATCACAATACCTACCGTCATGAGCGTATACTCGATAGATTGCGATGAAAAACCTATGCCATACGAATTGCCACGACTAAACCATCTTACCCATTGATCAAGTCGCTTTTCAACATATTGCATAAAATTATGATCAGTTAATGTTTTCCTCATGTTTATCTACCTTATGCACCATATTTATATAATACTTCAAGCTCTAACTCTAAAAATGCCATCTGAGTTTTAATATTTTTCATTGTCCAATGGTAACGCTTGTCATCCTCCGTCGTTCGTTTGTAAAAAGCAGCGCGATCAACAAAATCACCACCTTTTAAGGTTTTTCTGCCTTCTTTAAAATCGTTCAATAAAGCAATACTATCCCGATAAAAATTTAAGTCTTGTTTGATTTCTTTGATTCGGTTGCTGGTTTTCTCAGATTTTTTCTTATAAGTAATTTTCATGCTTATTTTTCCTAATTTTTTGAGTTAATTTTCAGTAAATCAGTTCGCCAATTGCCGTATTCTTCAGTTAAAATTTGGCAGTAATTTTTTTCGATATATAAAAACTCTACTTCGCCCAATTTCGGATCGTGTAAGGTTCTATAGTGACGGCGGCAATACCATGTGCCATTTCTGCTTGGGCTGATTGTTCCGGGCAAAGGGCAGCGTTTTGTCAATGATCTGTATGAACAGACATGATCGGCTTTTGCCGGAACAATTTGTTGTGGTGATAGCCAGCCGCATGAACAGCGTTTAAGGTTTCCTGCGAGAGAGTTTCCGCATTCAGGGCAATAGTTATTTTTGTTCATCATAATGAATCATCTTTTGGTATGACTAACTCACCAATATAGGATTCAAATTTTTTAGGAGAGAAGAGTGTTTCTGGCCTAACGTATTTGACCATATCAGGATTTTTTCTCCATTCACGATATTTCATCGCAATGATTTGCCTGCATTCAACAACAGTCGCTCCTGTTTTTAAACGAGCAATGATGATTTTTAAATTCGTATCAACAGGGCGAAACTTTTTCCCTGTTTTTTCATTTAAAAAATTTAACACTTCGATTGCTTGTGATTTGAGCTGAGAATTTTTCTGTTTTGAGGACAATATATCTTTTTGTTCCTGTTCTTGTTCCTGTTCCTGATTAGGCATACTCTTGCCGAAGGATTGCGGTAAGGCTTCTTGAAAGGTCGGTGATAAAGTCTGAGTATAGGATTTTATATGCTCAATTACCGAATTTTTTAATGTACATTCGGGTAAATAATCAAGATGATTTTCCCATGAGCGTACCACGTTTGGTGATTCAGGTTGGTTGTATTTAAGAAAGTTAGGCAGCCACATAAAAGAAGCTGATTCGTCATGCCGAACCATGTCTTGCAAAAAGCTTTCCTCTAAGGCTTGCTGAAGCTTTTCTAAAGGCCAGCGTAGTTCGCTAGCAAGTCCAGGTAGGGATGCTCGCATTGCACCAATTGGCGTTAGGTGAGGGTGGGTCAATAAAAGAAAAAAAGCTAATTTTCCATGATCTGATAATTCATTAAATTTCTTGTCGTTCCATATTCGAGTGTCTATTTTTCTGTAACGTGCCATGATATATCTTCCTTTAAATGAATTGTTTAAAAAACATAGGTAAGTTATCAATAGCAAAAAGTATTGTGCATAAGGATTATTCGGTAGGGAAACTCCTGTAAGGAAAATTATTTGTCGAATTACTTTTAATGAAATACAATTGCTGACCATTATCGAATTACACAATCAATAAAAATAATTTTATGGAATTTTTTAATAAAAAAGAGGATTAAAAATGGATGCACGAAAATTTTTCCGAGCTTTATGTCAGGCAGGTATTGAGCAATTTTTTGACTGTGTACAGAAGAGTGATTTTTCTGCGTTTACAATAAGTCGTCAAGATATCTTAAAAAATATTTTGAATGATACTTATAATATCTTATCTAGAGAATTCACAAAGGATAAAGCAGTGAAGCCTTCTGAGGTAACTTTGCTAGGCCAAGCTCATAATTGCCATGAAGATTATAAACAGGCCGCTAGTTATGCTTACTATGCGGGAGAAAATGAAGAAATTCTTATGCTTGAGAGTAATGGAGAAGTACACCCAAGTATAGACCCAGCAGGCTTACTTAGTAATGGTTATGGTTGCGATAACAAAAATTTTAATAATGTAATCACAGAGCATGAATTGTATAGCGATGATGTTCGTCAAACAGATCCAGACACGGGGTTTGTTACACGATTCAACCCCTGTTTAAAAGAAGTTGAAAGAAGCCGGATTATGGGTTTGTTTTTGGCGAGTCTGGTCGCTACGAGACCTAGTATTCCGATTACGGTTATAGTTGGTGAAAATCATCTTGAGGAAATTCAAACTACTGCAAGCCATTATTTGAATATGAGCTATGGTATTGAATCAGTCAATTTTAGCTGCCATTTAAGTCGCTATGTAGATGTGCCAGTAGAGGTGATTCCCTCTTTTTTAGATTTAAAACCTGCGGATTTGAAAAATCTTGAACTTATTATTAGAGATATGGCAAATAATTATCATATTTCGGCGGATTTGATAAAAGATGTTCTAATAAAGAGATATGAAAAAAATAAAAAATTAAAGTTTGATGGCTTTTTGGAAATAATAAATCAAATAGAAAGGAATTTAGAAGCTAGGCAAGCCTCACAACTAATTTTCCCAAGTAGGCGAGCACGATTTTTTTCTGATCCATCATCAGATGAAAATAGTGAGCCTCAAAGTAATAGCGACAAAGCTTCAAGTAAACTGCGGCGAGTTTTATCCAATTAGTAATATCGATTGTAAATTTCAATAAAGAGAGCATTTACAATGAGTTAAAATAGTGCGTAGTTATATGCTGTCCTTATTTATTTTTAAGTAAATAAGATGCGTTAATCCAAATTGGATGGCTGTCGCAATAATTTCTCCTTTTGATTTAGCTTGTAATTTTAGTTTAATGTTACTTATGTAATCTTCGACGGTTTTGGGTGATATTTTAAGAAGCTCTCCTGTTTGCTTTGCTGTGTAACCTAGTAGCAAGCGTTTAAATACCTCTATTTCTCTCGTAGAGAAAAAAGCATTGCCAAAAACCTCCTCACCTAAATAATAGCGTTTTGATACTTCATCATAATAACCAGATTTTTTGGGTTGCTTATCAGTTTCAGTAGTAGATGAAATATTTTTATTAATCACACAGCTATTATTAATTTTAATAGGAGTTGTAACTACGTTTATTCGAAGAGTACACGTGGTTATGTTATAGCTTCCAGATGTGGGATCATTTATTGCTTTTATGAATGATAATCCATCATTAACGTTGAGTGAAGAGCTTAAATTAATTTCGTTGGGGTTATGCATTTTTAATTTCCTTTTGGATTTTATAAGGTTTATTTTAAAGCTAGAATTAACTTGATTTAATCTGTATTAAGCGCGGAGAGTAGAAAATACGGATGTAAGATGGATGTAGATTATTTTTCTTCTTTATAAAGAAAAACATCATGAATATTGCAAGAAAAAAGAAAGTCAGCCAGTTGCTCTTTGGTTGCGCATTTTAATTTTTCTTTCATTTGATTTAAGTGAGATTCGACAGTTCTGAACGATATGCCTAACTGTTTTCCTATCTGCTTTGCCGTTGCGCCGTCTAGCATGTATGCAGCACACTCAGCTTCCCTTTTTGTTAGGTACAGGTCATCATCAGAATTGGGAAGGAAAAATCGTTCAATATTCGTTTCTTCAAAAAACTTACGCCGTTCATTTCCAGAAAGTATAACTTTTTTGAATTCTCTATCGATAATAACTTGTTTTTCAGGTAAATAAATCCTATTTTTTGCAGCCTGGTTTAGCAGGTTCGCCCCTTTATCTTGAAAATAAAGTATAAACCGCTTAAATAAATCAATGTTTCTTACGTAAAAACTATTAATCGAATGATCATCACGCGTCGAGGCAAAAATATAAAGCGTAGTCGAATCCTTTTGCTTTGACACAAAGCTGATACCGTTGTCGATATTAAAAAATTCTCTACCTTGTGAATAAATGGCATCATCTGTCTTTAATTCTGACCAAAGAAAGTAACCTTTTGGCAACAAGTACTCGATGTCAATGGCACCTACCGATTTGTAAAGAGAATACTTGTAAAAATGATCGATCCACTCAGCATTGCTTGTTAATAATTCTCGCGAACCATCGTTATATATTTTTATGTAATTAAAATACGTTATGCCAATTGTTTTTAAAATATGGCTAATCGTATTAACATCTTGGCTGGAAGATAAAGAAAAATGATTTTTTAATTCTAATCCAGACATTTTTGCTCCCTGCTTATTTGTATCATGTGGTAATAGAATCCAGAAGCTGGCTTGGGTTATTGCTAATTGTGATTAAAGTACGATGTTCGGATTTAAGAAATTTTTCATTGACTGAATGATCCATGAATTCAAGTAATTTATTGAAATAATTATCTACATTCAGTAGAGCTAGTGGCTTTTGATGTATGCCAATTTTTGCCGCATTCCAGAATTCGCATAATTCTTCCAATGTGCCAAGACCACCTGGTAATGCGATAAAACAATCAGATAATTCGTTCATCATGCTTTTTCTTTCTTTCATGGAGTTAACCACATGCAGTGCTGATAATTCGTGGTGTGCTTCTTGCTGATGTAAGGTGAGGGGAATAACGCCTGTGACTTTTCCGCCATTTTTCAATACAGTGTTAGCAAGTACACCCATCAATCCAAGGCGCCCACCGCCATATATTAACTCTATATTTCTTTTGGCTAACTCCGTGCCCAACATCATTGCGGCTTCCAGGTAAGCAGGATTTTGTCCGAAGCTTGCGCCTACAAATACACATGCAGATTTCATGGTACTCCTAAAAATCAATAAAGTTATTTAAACTAGGATAGTTCACTCTTGAATATCACTTAATCGCTTCTTTAAGCAAGTTTGTCCAAGTATCATCGTCTATAATTGGTTTTTCGAAAACTTGGTTAATTCCGGCATTGCTGCAGGTTTGATGCATTTCGCTGGTTTGTAAATAAGCGGTAATCATAACAATCGGTACATGTGATAAGTGATTATTGCTTTCATATTTACGAATCTGCTTGCAAACCGTTATACCATCTAAATCTGGCAAGCCCCAATCCATTACAATGAGATTGTATTGATTTTTGCATTTATCTAAAGCTTCTTTTCCATTCACTGCGGAATCAACGGTACAACCAAAATCTTCTAGTTTTCTACGATGAATTTGCTGCACTATTAGATCATCTTCGACCAGTAAAATATAAGGATTGAAACTGGTTTTTGCTAATTCTTCCCTCATTAAAAACATTCCTTTCCCTGAATAAGCCGAATAAAAAGATTATGCGCAATTTTTTGAAAAAAGACATCGTCGCATTGCATTAGGGCGGGTGACATTCTCCAGGCAATCGGATAACATTATTGGCTGGGAGGGAACTACTGACCGTATTTTTTGCCCTAAAAGTTATCTGGGCGATAGCCCAGCTAGCTTCCTTATCTTCATTTCATTATCTTATTTTCTACAAAATGGCCAAATAAACTATAGGAAAAACTACTATTGGTATTTTGGTTGTATAGATTCAAGATATAAGGGATTAATTCTATTTAGGAATAAGAAAAAATGTATACGCATGAAAACATCGAATTTAAAGCGGATGACGTTGTATTGAAAGGCTGGTTTTATACTCCCACCGAAGCAGCCAAAACACCTGCTCCTTGCATTATCATGACACACGGTTTTTCTGCTCTAAAAGAGCATTCCCTAGACAAATTTGCTAAAAGCTTTGCTGAAGCGGGTATGTGTGTTTTTGCCTATGACAATCGTAATTTCGGGGAAAGTACCGGACAACCTCGTCTTGAAGTAGACCCTGTGGCGCAAATGCGGGATATGAAAAATGCCATTACGTATGTTCAAGGCATGAAATGCGTCAATAGCGAAAAAATTGGATTATGGGGAACAAGTTTTAGCGGCGGTGTTGTTCTGGCGGTTTCTGCTGTTGATAAACGGGTAGGGTGTGTTGTCGCACAAGTACCTTTTGTTAGCGGGCATCATAAATCGTTGAGAGCGACTAGACCTGATTTATGGGAAGAAACTCGAAAAAAATATGCCGCAGATAGAAAGGCAAGATTAGACGGTAAACCACCTACTATGATACCTGTTGTGACTGATGATCCAGAAAAAAAGCCAGCTATTATGAAAATACCTTCCGCTTATGCTTTTTTCACGAGTGTTCCAGGTTGGGAAAATCAAGTGACACTTCGTTCTGTAGAAAATTCAGGTGAGTTTGAGCCTATGGCTTATCTGCAGCAAATTAGCCCGACTCCTGTGTTATTTATTGTTGCTAAAAAAGATACCGTAAATACAACTGACCTGGCTTTAAAAGCACATCAAAAAGCGCTTGAGCCTAAAGGTTTGATTTTGATTGACGGTGATCATTTTGCGCCTTATGTCGAACAATTTGAGATTTGTTCTAAGGCAGCCTGTGAATGGTATGAAAAAAACTTGTTAGGAAAAAAACTGTCTGAAGAAAAACAAAATACAAGTGAAAGACGAAGTTCAATTAAGTCAAGTTTGTAGGAAAGCATGTGAAAAAAACCAAGGTTATTGGAAAAATTACGCTTAACAATGAGCAGATCAATCAGCTAAAAAGCTTAGGTGTCACGGATATTGCATCCGACAATCCTAAAAGCCGTAATGATGAGCAAGAGATCATACGGCGTATCGGCGATGCTGATGCCATTGTTATCAACATTTCAGTAAACATCACAGCAAACATCATTAAAAACTGTCCTGCTCTGCGTTTTATCCAAACATGGTCTACCGGTACGGATAATATTGATCTTGATACAGCAAAAGAAAAAAATATTATTGTTAAAAATGTTCCTGATTTTTCTACCGAGGCTGTGGCTGAAAAGACACTCGGGCTTATGATTTCTCTCGCCAATGATTTGTTTGCAGCACATCTTGATGCAAAAGCGGGTAATTGGAATTATACGCAGTTTCAAGGAGTGGAATTGAAAGATAAAACTTTATGTATTGTAGGCAAGGGTAAAATTGGTCATCGTGTTCAAGAGTTGGCAAATGCTTTTGGCATGAAAACATTGCTTGTTGATTCAAAAACAACTAAGCAAAAATTGCATACGATTTTATCGCAATCTGATTTTGTCACTCTTCATTGTCCTTATACGGAAAGCACCAGGCATCTATTAAGCACGAGTGAGTTTAACGTGATGAAAAAGGGCGTTTATTTAATTAATAACTCAAGAGGCGGTGTTGTAGATGAGGTGGCGTTGCTGCAAGCGCTGAATGGCGGCATCGTAAAATTTGCGTCTATGGATGTTTTTGAAAATGAACCGCCTTCTAAAGACAATTTACTTTTAGTGCACTCCAAGGTGTTTGCTACCCCGCATTGTGCATGGAATACAAAAGAGGCTGTTCGTAGATTGAGCGATGTTTGTATTAATAATTTAGCGCACTATTTATCTGAAAAATAGAAGCTGCTAGTTTATTTTTTTAGGTCTGACTGTTAAAAAAGATAGATATGATATTGATTTATAAGTAAATTTACATCCCATCCCGTATTTTTTTCCTTAATAGTTTTTTAATAAATACCTCTTATACTTAAAAGTATATTTTTCCGTAGCTTAAATAGTACTTTTAAATAAAAAAATTCAAATAAGACAAGTAGACAATGAGGGTGTAAATTTATGCCATTAAATGCCATTCAAGAGCAGCTATTATCCGCTACTACACAGTATTATTTTGATGATATTCAGGAATTTTGCCCTTCTGATGTGGCAATTAGAGCAATTAAAACTGTTTTTACTACCGAAGAAATAAAAGAAGATGAAGAGTTTTTACGTTATGGCATTTTAGATTCCATTAATATGTTACGGAACATCTTGCAGCATCCCTGTCCTCAAAACCGTAATGTGAGTAAGCTTGATGATTTGTCCACTTATTTTCTTGCTGGTCCAGGCAATATAGTTTACTTAGTGTCAGAGGGGGAAGTTGCCAACAGAGAAGACAAGGCGGTTACGCTCAGAAATGGAGTTGTAATTCCAACAGGTCAAATTCTTGCAGATAAAAGTAGTTATATGCCTGTCGCTGAAATTAAGCCAAATGAAACCGCTATTACGGCCATTGAACAAGAGGGAATGCTCGGGCTGACTGCTAAAGGACAGGCAACAAAAACAGATGTAGTTTTTAGCATTCGAAAACAAGCAGATGCTGAAATAGCTAGGCTCGAACAGCAATCTTCAGATACTTTCATAACTACTCAAAATTTATTGGTTGGATTGCAGAAGGCCATTACAATTTGTCAAGATGATAAAGATCATTCACAAGCAACTACTGCTTTGGCAAGTTTGGAAGCAGCTTTAAAAAGTAAACAATTTGATACAGCTCTCAAAAATACTTTATTGAAATTAGGGTATTTATTTTACGAGAAATCCTCTTATGCACGAAGGGAAAAGGAACTTGATCAGCAATTTTTGATGCGTTTAGGGAATGCGATAGCTCAAGAAGCACGAGATAATCTTGCAAAGTTTAATACGGAACAAAGAAAAATTGCTGAAGTGCAAGAGAGTATAGGAAAGCTCAGAGTGAAACAGGATGAGCTAACTCAAAGTCAAGGAACGCTTAAATTATCTATAAAAGAGCAATTTTGGGGAGATGCTTTAAAAGCAAAAAAATTACTCGAATCAGAATTTAGTGCTCAATGGTTGGCAATTTCCACTAATGAAAAAAATCTACAACAGCATAACGAAGCATTTGCTAAATTTCGTCCTGATGCTGCTGTTATAAAAGAAATTGAAAAATTTAAAAAAATAAGTACCAAAATAAGGCATATAGATTCGGAAATCGAATCATTGCATACTACTATACGAGTTATTCGCCTTGCTAAAGAAGAGGCTATAGCAAAACAAAAATGCAAAGAGTTACAACAAAAGTGGTTGCGCCATTTACGCAAAAATGAAATGACACAAGCCAGTAATCTATTTGCAGATTTGAGTCAAAATCCACATTTTGATATTAATGCTAAGGATATATTTGGCAAACAAGCTATTTACTATGCGCTTTTTCATAATGAAATATTATTATCTTATAAGATTGCATTCGAGCCTAAGTATCAGGCTGATATATACGATCCTCATCAATTTAATTTTAAGAACACTGCTTTATTAAAAGCATTGTGCAGTGAGCCGAAGTTCGCATATTCAGCTTGGCAAGAAGTTATCCGAGAGGAAATTGCATCAACTTTAGATAAATTTTTATTTGATTTTAAAAATAATCCTGACAGTGTTTCCTTCGATGAAATTCAGAGAAAATTTAATACGCAGTTTGCTTTTGAGTTTCAGGAAGAGTTTTCAAAGTTTATTAAAAAAATTGAATACGGTTTTTTAAGCTATCTTTATTCTTCTCGTGAAAATTTAGATGTTCTAAATAAAACTGCATTGCTTTATGAAAAGCTAGGGCAGCAAGCTGTATTTAGAAAGCTCTGTGATGAAAGATTAGAAAGAGCAAGATTTCTATTGGAGCAGGGATTAGAAGGTAAGCCGTTGCGCAACTTTGCGGATATTGATCAGTTGTGCAAGCAAATAGGTAGACACGATTATTTTGTTCAAATAATCAGCGAATTGCGCGCTGAGTTAGAGAAAAAATTGCAAGCTTGCTTAGAAAGTAAGTCTTATAAAAGAGAAACAGAGCTGCAAAAAATACAGCAACAATTTATATGGCTGAACGCTGGAAATGTTTATGAAGAGCGTGTTAAGTTTTTTGCGAAACCCTCTCAACCACAAAATAACTTAACAGTAAAAGAAGCAAAAGTTACACCAATGAATACTAATATCTCTCAAGCTACAATTGAAACATTTGCAGCATCAGCTCAGTTTCAAGGAGTGGAATTACAAGCAATAACAGTGACTGAACGTACAAGTTCGCCATCTCAAGCTGTTGGTTCCTCTATGGAGCTCTCTCAAGATCAGAATCACTTAGTATCAAAAGAAAATGCAAAAGAAACTACAGATGATTCCTCATCTCAGCAAGAAATGAGTAAACCATCCGGCAATGCTGAATCAAAACCTCATGAAATGGAAATAAAGGAAGTTTCGCCACAAAAGGAGCATATTTCAAACAATCAAATTGAGCAACAAAAAAACCGATTGGCAGATTTATTAGGAGATATCTTAGCTTTACCAGGCCATAAAGAAAACGATGGCGAAAAATACCGGCTATTGTGGTCTCTACACCGCAAAATAAGTAGTACCAGACTCAGTACTCTTGAAGAGGTAGCTATTGCAGCAAAGCAAGTTTTTGTGCTCTGTTTGCAAAGGAATAAATTTGGTCTAACTAATACTACAGCATCAGGAAAAAAAATTAGAGAGTTATTAAATTCTGAGAAATATTATCCATTAAAGGTGTTTTTATTTTCTGATAAACCGGTAGTTAAATATCGCGATATAGTTTCTAATACTGGTGCGAGTACTATTAAATTTTTCTCATCTTCGGATTCTCATAAGCGCACAATGTATGGTTTCTATTCTGCTCATCAAGATGCGCTTCTAAAGCAAGAGGAAATAGCTGATTTAGTAGCAGGGAAGATAAAATTAAAAAAATAATAAGGAATAAATGAGATGATGAGTAATTGTAGTCAAATTTTCTTTTTCAGAAAATCAGTAATTAGTTACGTCATTATTTGAGTAAATCTAGTTTTAGTAGCCCATTGGAATTCGCTACTGCCATGAGATTGCTGCGTGAATATTGATTTAATTTTTCTTTCAATTTATCACGGTAAATTTCGACAGTTTTTTGCTTTAATCCAATTTCTTGAGAAATGGCTTTAGAAGAATAACCGCATTTCATCAAAGAAAGAATTTTTGCGTCATTTTGCGTAATATAAATGTCCTGTCCTTGTACCCTTACACAAACTTTTTTAACTTGAATTTCGTCCAAAAATTCTTGAATCACCGAATCATTATAAAAATTTTCATCTTCGCTGTTACAAATAACTGGCGGAATGATAATTTTTGTCTCTGTTGCTTTGTTGATTAATGGCGCTGCCATTTCCTTAAAGTAAATGATGAATCTTTTTAATAAATCAAGCTTATTCAAATAAATATAATTTACTTGCGTATTATCTCTTGTTCCGCCAAAAAAATATCTTTCCACCACATCATCTACAGACATGACCATGACGGTGCCATTGTCGACATTAAAGTGCTCAGACGCATCTTGAAAAAGAGGGTAGCGATCAATGCACGACCATAGTAAGTTTCCATCCGCATCACGTATTTGGTTAATCACAACATTATAAAATCCTTTTTTGTAATAATGCTGTGTCCACATCGGGTTGTTGGCTAAACGAATGTGCGAGCCGTCCTTGAATGATCGAACAAAACTAAAATAAGTAATACCTAGCTTTTTAAGCGGCTTACATATTTGGTCTACTTCAGCAGATGAAGATAATGCAATGTGATTTTGTAAAAACTCAATGCCCATCTATGATGTCCTTATTTTAAAGCAATAATCACTGCAATCGATTAATATCCACAGTTGGATAATCAGGGTTAAAGCTTCTCGATTCGTTTTGCGTGATTTGTTTTAAAATATGGCGCCAGTATCTATGTAGGCTAATTTTTAGCCTACATGACGTGTTAGAAAATTGCAAGATACCGCAAAATAGGTGCTTTGGTATAACTGATGGCTGCATTGCCATAAAAGGATATGGCTCGCTATGTCGGCACTTTTTAATAATATGGGGTTTCAACCTCTCCGCTGGGAAAATCCCTGTAGAAAACGCTATTATCAAATTTTTCTTTCGCGCGATTTACTGGGTGATTGGGTGGTCACAAAGTCGTGGGGAGGGTCTGGTACATCGACCGGAAGAGTGAGTAATGTAGCCTGTGCGTCACTTGAAGATGCTGAGGCATTGATAGAGAAAATTGCTAATACCAGAGCGAAAAGGGGTTATTTGTTGCAGCCTTAAGACTTACAATAATTTTGATAGACCTCTTTCCAAATTTCATGCACATTGACCCGCTCTTCGTGAGAAAAAACCTGAAGCCATTCTATAAGCTCCAACGCATCAATTTTCCGTTCAAATCTTTCAATCTTTGATATGTCTGGCTGAGTTACACCGAGTTTTTCGGCTAATTCCGCTTGTGTTAAATTTACGCGCTTACGTATTTTGACTAATAATCCTACCAGGTTGCGGTATTTTGGGTCATGCACTGTGGATGTTCGTTTGATTCGCTTCATAGCGGTTATATTGACATGCGATTATAGAATATGCCAAAATCGCATATTCTAATTCCGTAGACCAAAATTGAGATAAGCCAGCGGGGTAGAAGCGACGAATGTAAAATTAGCGTGGCATGCAGGTGTTCTAGCACCTACATACCACTAACCACATCAACTGATGGAGATTGACATGGCTGTGCACATGGTAAATGAAGTTACGTCTTTAATAAATAAGCAAGTAGACTCACATGAGGAAATTCAGGGGTGCTTATTAAAAGCAGAAGCTCTTGCCCATGTTGCTCTGGGGGAGGACTTTCTTGAATATAGTAAGACGAATATTCGTAATTATTTGACTGCCTTACGAGATATTATCATTCAATTAAAAGACCTACATGAGTCAGCACTCAACGATTTAGTCAGTAATAAGCTGCGCCGACTTCAGTGTGATCCTCTAAGTCTAAGCGAATTAAGCTATTAGCCAAAGTATATATTTTATTGTGTGTCTTTAAAAAAGCTTGATTGTTCACCAATCGTTCACCTAATCTTAAGTAAAAGACAAAAACTTAATGGGTGAACGAATGATTACTGATTTTCAAGAAACACTGTACCAATTTCTTTCAAGTTACTTAAAGGAAAAAAGCTGCTCGCCTTCCTTTTCTGAAATGACGATGGCCATGGGGATTAGTCCTCGTTCCAAAAGCTTAATTACACGGAGTTTGCGCGCTCTAAATAAACAGGGAAAAATTGTTTTAGAAAAAAAAGGGCGACGCCTTTTAATTTCACTTTCTTCAAAAGGCTTGCCACTCATGGGGCGTATTTCAGCAGGCAGTCCGATTGAAGCTATCGCCGACTACCAGTTCATTGATACGAATGAATTATTGCAAGGAAATAATCGTTATGCCTTAGAGGTTAGAGGCAATTCAATGATGGATGAAGGAATACTCGATGGAGATATCATTATTTGCGAGCAGGCAGATACCGCAAAAGAAGGTGATATTGCTGTCGTTTTAATCGAGGGCCACAATGTAACGCTCAAGCGCGTTTCTTATAAAGAAAAAGAAAAAATCCTACTTGTTCCTGCTAATTCAACGTTAAAACCTGTCGCTTATTTATCTGAGCAAATTCAGATTCAAGGAATTTACCGAGGACTATTGCGTATAAAATAAAAAGGTAACTATATGTTTAGCAAAAATAATAATAAAAATACTCAAGAATGGTCACGCGCCATTATCCTCGTTGATATGAATGCATTTGTGCGACACGAGGTCGCCAATTTAAGTTGTCCTTACTCAAGCAGTAGAGGACCACCTGTACCACCAGGTGATGCTAGGGGTCTGAATAAAGAGCGACCCTGACAATGTAGCAAAATAGAGAGTTATCTCTATGAGATGCAAATCGTAAGAAGCGCATCTTCTCGATAGTTACAATCGAGTAAGCGCTAGCAAGCTGGTAAGGTGAAGATATCTGAATCTGTGCAAGGAACGTTATCATGAACAAGCGAAAGTAAATGATACGCTTGAGCCAAAAGGCGTGGACAAAGGAAGATAATTAAATGCTGTATCTTCGTGGTCAACATAAAGTCCCGTTCTAAAGCAGGCACCTAACCCAGCATACTTAATTGGCGAAACGTGGTAACCCTGTATGGCTCCTGCTTAATAATGAGCAGGACAGTAAACCGCAAGGAATACTTCTAGCAATGCAGGAATAGGATGTTGGAAGAAGCGAATGCTCTAGCGTAATGCTGGAGATACGAATTTAAATATCATTCGGCACGAAAGTGAGCCCACGTCCAACTGGTCTTAAATCGCAAGATAATTTACAGAATCGCCTAATGAGGAAATGCAAATGACAACCACGGTAAAACCAGTGATTGGTGCGCCCTCAGCGAATTTATTTCAATGGTCAACTATTAACTGGTCATCTGAGAGTAAACACGTAAAGCGACTGCAAATCCGTATTGCGAAAGCTACTCGAGAAGGAAAGCCTGGTAAAGTAAAAGCGTTACAATGGATTCTTACTCATTCGTTCTACGCTAAGCTGTTAGCAGTAAAACGAGTTACACAAAATCGCGGCAAGAAAACAGCCGGTGTTGACGGTGAACTCTGGAAGTCACCCCAACAAAAGATAAATGGAGCGCTATCATTACGGAGGCATGGTTACCAACCACAGCCGCTGCGCCGACTATATATTCCCAAAAGAAACGGCAAACAACGTCCGCTCAGTATTCCCACTATTAAAGATAGAGCAATGCAAGCGTTACATCTGCAAGCTCTAGAACCGGTAGCGGAAGTATTGGCAGATAAGAACACGTATGGGTTCAGACCCAAGCGTGCCGTAGCCGATGCCATTGAACAATGCTTCTGTAGCTTAGCAAAAAAGCATTCTTCTCGATGGATACTCGAGGGTGATATCAAGGCGTGCTTTGATAAAATTAGCCATTCTTGGCTGATTGCCAATATACCGATGGATAAAGGTATTCTAAGCAAGTGGTTAGCGGCAGGTTATATAAAAAAAGATATTTTCTATCAGACAGAAGAAGGTACTCCGCAAGGAGGAATCATCTCGCCGACGCTTTTGATATTAACACTGTGTGGTTTAGAAACAGCCGCCACGAAAGCAGCCGATCTAAAAGACAAAGTGCATGTCATCGGTTACGCAGATGATTGTGCGCCACGAGCACAAAGGAGGTTATAGAAAGTCATATCTATAAATTAAATTTGTGCGTAACTGTACAAGAGATGGAAGTAGGTCTTCCGAAGCCGCTTTGCAGGAGGAGGCTTCAAACTACTCTAAGCTGCGTTGGTCAAAACCCAAGGTGGTGAGCGTTAGAGAAAAGGTGTCTTGCAAGATATCAAGTAAGGATCAAGGAGATGAAGCGATTAAACCACTGCGGACATGTCGAAAGCGTATAGACGAGATCAAAACCGAGAGGTTGTCGTTAACTCGGGATAAGTTTAGTGGAAACCTGTTTACTGACTAAATGATCTCCGGCACGAAGGTGGCATGAACTTGATTCAGGCTTTTGTATGGAACGTGGGAACCTGTGTTTTGATGTTAAGAGAGCCATTCAAGTGGAAGCCCCACAAGAATATGAGTATCGATGCAAAACATAGGGGCGGATTGACCTGTATTAGTGATGAAGTTGCGGAAACGCAATGGAGCGAAGGGGTCGAGTTATCCGTCTTATTGGTTAGTCAACCAAGAAATCGGGATGAGCTAAATGAATAAGACAAAACCATTTTATATTTCCAAGAAAAGCGTGATGGCCGCTTGGGAAAGAGTGGAAGCAAACAAAGGGAGCTACGGAATTGATGGAGAATCGATAGAAGATTTTGCGTCAAACCTAAAAGGCAATCTTTATAAGTTATGGAATCGAATGTCATCAGGAACCTATTTTCCACCACCAGTAAGAGCGGTGGAAATACCAAAATTTGATGGACGAACAAGAGTACTTGGAATTCCGACAGTAGCGGATCGAATAGCTCAAGCAGTAGTTAAAGACTCCTTAGAGCAAATAGTCGAACCAAAATTCCATCCAGATTCCTATGGATACCGTCCGGGGAAATCAGCGTTGGATGCAGTTGGGGTAGCAAGAGAAAGATGTTGGCGACAAGATTGGTGTATAGATCTTGATATTAAAGCATTTTTCGATACTCTCGACCATGAGCTGATGATGAAAGCAATCCGATTTCATACTAATGAAAAGTGGATTCATCTTTATGTTGAAAGATGGCTCAAAGCGCCATTGCAACGAGAAGATGGAGAGCTAATTAAAAGAGATTTCGGTACTCCCCAGGGAGGAGTGGCGAGCCCATTGTTAGCAAATATCTACATGCATCATGCGTTTGATGAGTGGATGAGAAGACACTTTCCGGAAGTAAAATTCGAGCGCTTTGCCGATGATGTTTTAGCGCATTGCAGTTCACGCAAGCAGGCAGAGAAAGTACTGGAGGCGATCAGAACCAGACTCAAAGAATGTGGTCTTGAGTTGCATCCAGAAAAGACAAAGATAGTGTATTGCAAAGATGCGGATCGGAAAGATTCGCATGACCACGAGAGTTTTGATTTTCTTGGATACACCTTCCGACCACGTTTATCAAAGAATAAATGGGGAAAGACATTTGTTAATTTCTCACCTGCAATTAGTAAGCGAGCGATGAGCGAAATAAAAGGAAAAATAAGAAGCTGGAAGCTACATTTGCGAAGCGACAAGAAAATTGACGATCTTGCGAGAATGTTTAACGCAGTAGTTCAAGGATGGGTAAATTACTATGGAA
Source organism: uncultured Coxiellaceae bacterium (assembly GCA_964612855.1). Classification (GTDB taxonomy): domain Bacteria; phylum Pseudomonadota; class Gammaproteobacteria; order DSM-16500; family DSM-16500; genus DATIJJ01. The sequence goes on along the minus strand of CAZTDR010000009.1, from coordinate 10,854 downwards.
GATTTTACAAATCAGCCATGCATCCTGCTTTGAGAAATATGGAGCGTTTTCTAATTCGCTGGGTAATGAGGAAGTATAAAAGATTTCAAGGTCATAAAACTCGAGCAAAACATTGGTTAGGACGGGTGAGAACACGAGAACCAAAGTTATTTGTGCATTGGAGATTAGGCCTTGGATCACCGGTTGGATAATGGGAGCTGCATGAGCGGAGACGTTCATGTGCAGTTCTGCGAGAGACTGAGGGGGAGGTTCCCTCGGTCTACTCACCTTGTGATACATTGTCGAACGCGAGATGAAGCTAATGCACTATTAAAAGCAATTGAAACTCGTTTTAATGAGTGTCACTTAGAAATTAATAGTGAAAAGACAAAAATTACATATTGCAGAGATAGCAACAGAAAACTAAATTATCCTAATTATGATTTTGATTTTCTTGGTTACACATTTAGACCAAGAAAAGCGATTAATAAGAAAGGAGAGTATTTTGTTAGCTTCTCTCCTGCTGCTAGCGCAAGAGCCACTAAGTTAATGAAAAAAAGATTCAAGATGTGGTTGTTACATCGGCAGGTCAGTAAAAGCATAGAAGAGATCGCGGATATGATGAATCCAACACTAAGGGGCTGGATTAACTATTATGGAAAATTTTATCCGTCAGCATTGGTAGAAACATTTTCTTGCTTAAACAGACGAATTGCAAAATGGGCTTCTCGTAAATATAAACATATGCGAGGAAGAAAACGTAGAGCGACGGAATGGCTGATTAAAGTATCAAGTCAGCGTCCCTCTCTATTTGTTCATTGGCAAAACGAAGGTAAAGCAGCGTTTCATTGGTAATAAGAGCCGTATGAGCGGAGACGTTCAAGTACGGTTCTGTGAGAAGCTGAGGGTGAAACTCCCTCGGCTTACTCGACTGCCACTCTATCGACAAAAAAATATCTGGAACCGACTGGAAATTGATATGCCACGCAGCAGCTTGTGCGGCTGGGTATTAAAAACAGCGGAATTGTGCGAACCACTCGTTAAATTATTGCAGAAAAATATTATTGCTTACGAATATATCGATGTTTACTATAATCGAAAACGACTTCATTCTAGATTGGGTTACAAAACACCGGTATATTTTGAAACGCAAATGGTCTCTTAATTGAGTGTCCGTTTTTCGGGGCGAAATCAAAATGTATTTGTGCTGGTATTACCGCTATGAAATGGAGTTCATATTAGAAAAATATGGCTTCAAGAATATTACTTACAAGGAAGAATTTTTTAGAAATGAAAATCATATGATTTATTGCGGAAAACCAGGGGTGATTATGACTGCTGAAATACGACTAAGATCAGCAACTTCTCGAGATGTTAAATGGCTAGAGGAGTTAATGAATAGAGATTGGGGTGTTTACCTCTTGTTATAAGAGGTGAAAAATATTATCCAACCAAATTAGATGGAATTATTGCCGAAAGTGAAAAGGGCATTGGAGGTTTTTTATTTTACGACGTGCGCGATCAGGATTGCGAAATAATCGTGTTTGAAATTTTCGATAAATTTAAAGGAACAGGAACGCAAATTTTAGATAAATTAAAGGAAATTGCTAAAAATAAAAAATGTCGGCGATTATATTTAATGACAACAAATGACAATTTGGATGCTCTCCGATTTTATCAAAAAAGAGGATTTCATATTTGTGGCATTCATGTTGACTCAGTCAAGCTTTCAAGGAAGATAAAACCGACTATAGGAATGACAGGCGATCACGGAATACCCGTGCGTGATGAAATTGATTTAGAGTTTTTACTTTAATTTTAGTGGATGCTACGAAGCCAGAATAAAATTGTTCAAAAATTTCCCAGGCTAGCACGCATTGAATTGGCTATTTTTGCCACTTCATTTATTTATGTGGGGTACAAATACACGAATAAATCACACGAACCACTAGCAATGAGCTATTATTAATTCGTGACTTTTTCGTGATTGGGCTGTGCCTTGTTATGATTTGTTATGCATTTTGCAATGGTCGAACAGCCTTAAAAGTTTATATTAATCAAATAGATGATTATTGAGTTCACGGCTCTTAATCAATAGGTCGTTGGTTCGATCCCAACACGGCCCACCAAATAAGAACAGTTAAATCAATAGCATACAGAAGTTTCGGTTGTTCTTTTATCTGGCTCAGCTTTCGACTGTACCAGATTTGTACCAGAAATTCTTTCCGCCGCAGTCTTGAGGTGATCACTGCTCAGATGAGCATACCTTAGTACCATCTCAAAACTTGCCCATCCTCCCAGTAATTGCAACTCTTGAAGTGATGTGCCGTTTTGTACATGTCGCGAAGCCCACGTGTGTCTTAGGTCGTGCCATCTAAAATCTTTTATACCGGCTCTTTTTAAAGCGTGCCGCCAAGCTTTGGTATTAAAGTGTTTAATGGGCTTACCTCTATACGAAAAAACAAACTGGGAGTGTTTCCCTTTTTGTTTGTGTATAACACTCATAGCGTCCTTGTTTAATGGTACAGCAATCGCTTTTCCTGACTTTGATTTTTCAGCGGGAATGAAGGCGTGACATCGATCAAAATCGATCTCAGACCATTCCAGTTTTGCTGTATTGGATTCCCTGAATCCAGTTTGAAGCGTTAGTTCCATTGCATCTGCAAGATGTTCTGGTAATTGCGCTTGTAGCTGAATGACCTCTTCCGAAGTTAACCATCTAATGCGCTTATTATTTTCCTTACGCATTCGGATGACAGGGGCTTTATCCAACCATTCCCACTCGCGTTCTGCCTTGCGTAAAATAGCCCTAATAAGCGCTAATGTACGGTTGACAGTAGCTGGGGTTGCTCTTTCTTTTTCTTTGCAAAGAGCAATTCTCTCTATCATGTCACGGGTAATGCTGGCGAGTAGCACACCATTAAGATGTGAATCTAACCATCTAAAATGAGATTTATCTGTATGCAAAGTTTTTTTATGTCCCGATTCCGCACACCATCTTAGTACTGCATCATTCCAATCTTTTTTGGGCTTTTCTTTAAGTTTGCTTGTTTTCCATAATTCGGCTTTCACCTCATCATGTAGACGTTGCGCTTCTACTTTGTTGGAAGTCCCAGTAGATTGTTGTAAGCGGATTCCTTGGTGACTAAGGCGGATCCACCACGTATTACCTCTTTTGTTGAGTGCCATATTGTCCTCCTTTCAGATTCAATGACACCCTGTGTTACTTTAGCCGCCTTAGAATAACGAGATCGCAAATATTCGGCAAGGTCATCTTCAATAAAGACCCAGCATTTTCCTGGCTTAGCTCCTGGAATTTTTCCTGCAATGGCTTTTTTTCGCAATCCTTCTGGGGTCATTTTTAGAAAGAGAGCGGCTTCTTTTAATGAGAGTGTTTTCATATGAATAGTTTGGATGTAATAATAAGGAAAGATTAAATGATACTATATGTATACAATAAATCAATACTTAAAGTATCAATAGTGTATGCATTAATAAAGGAGTGCTTTGTGATGCTTGATGTAATTTCTTTTGATGAGTTAGTTGCTACTGATAATGCGAGAGTCATTGCCAAGCTAAAAAGCGCACTGCTTCAAAAAGGAATTGTGGGTATTCGATGCGTTCCAGAGTTTGAAAATAAATCTCGTGCTTACATAAAAGCGGCGCGACTGTTTGCATCACTTAATGATACTGATAAACAAAAATATGCTCCAGATAGAGATACAGGCGACACGGAAGGGTATGAGCTTGGTGCAGAGTGGTTTAAAAATAGTAATGGGATTTGGCAGGTGGATGATAAAAAGGCTTCATTTTATGCCTTTATTCCAGATCATAGTAAAAATGTGTGGCCTTTAGAAGTTGACTTACAAACGCCTTATTTAGCATTAGGAGAATTGATTTTTAACACGGGAAAATTACTTTTAGATAGTATTGGATTAAATGATCAAGTTGGACTTGAGCACGATAAACTGGTCGGTTATGGAAGAATGCTTCACTATCATAAAGAAGGGGATCTGACGAATGAAAATCCAGATTGGTGTGGGGCGCATTTGGATCATGGAGTATTTACAGGAATAATTCCAGCTTACTATTTTCGTGCTGGAGTAGAAATTGATGAGCCAGAAGAGGCCGGGTTGTACATTGTACCAAGCGATAGAGATCAGTTTGAAAAGGTTAATGCTTTAGATAAGAGCGTTTTACTTTTTCAAGTGGGTGAATTTGGTCAAATGATTTCTAACGATCAAATTAAAGCAACCAAACATATGGTGCGTAAGGCGAGAGGCGATATTGAACGTTTTACTTTTGCGCTTTTTTATTCGGCAGATGATAACGCAGTCATTAAGTCGAATTCAAAATTAAATCAAGATGAACGTTACAGATTGAATCAACATAGTGATGGCAGTATTAGCTATGCGAAATGGCAGAAAGCATCTTTTGATAGATACAGAGCGATGAGAAAATAAAATTTTTAGCTGTTAAGATTTCCAAAAAGCCCACGAATTTGTGGGCTTTTATTAGGTTTAGTTGTTCAGTATACTTCTTGTTTCTTTAGCATATAATCAGCATTTGATTTAAGTGTGCCTAGTGCGGTCAATAAATTTGAAATCGCTGCAATAAGAAATTCTAAGTGATAAAAATTGTTAAAAGCGTCTTGATTAAGTTGCTTTGCGATACCCATTAAGTAACCTAAATCCTGCAACCCAGATAGAAGTAAGTCGGTTGCATTTTCGGTATGTTGTCGGAAGTATCTACAATATTTCGATGATCGACACCGATATTCAGAGCGCTTGCAATATCATTGATATGATCCTGCATTCTGCAAAAATATTCTCAAGTAAGGGATTGCAGCCGGTTGGGCGATCAAAAAAAGAGTTGTCAGCCTAAATGATTTTGCATCCAAATATTCTTGAGGCGCTGTTTAAGCATCAAAGTGAAATATCATTGAAGTTGAGTAACGTGCGCGGTTTGCTCAAGTTAGAGCACATAGCAATGATTATTTTGAATCCACAAGACGAAATAATCGTTTTTTCTTCAACGCCAGCAGTCGAGTACAATTTGATCGAAAAAGAGTTATGGCGATTTGATGCAAGTTTTAAGCCAAGAAATTATGAAGATGGTACGTTTTTTTGGTGGGAGCAAGCTTATCCAAGTGCTCATAGCAAAATGATAAAAGAAATAAAAGAATTGAACTACGGTTTCACGTTGGGATTTTGCCTGGCAAGGAAAATAGATAAAGCACATATTGTTTACTCTTACGCGACTCGCAGCACTGATAAAAAATTGAAACAATATTATGAGCAACATACAAAAGAACTTATGGCTGTGGGTGATTATGCTTATGGATTGCTTTCTAATATTTACGCTAAATATGGCGCTAATTTGATTGAAGAAAAGAATAAGAAAAGCCATTTAAAGCTGGTTGTAACTAACGATTAAGAGGGATAAAAAATGTTTGAATATAAAATTGTTAAATTAGGTAACCCATCACTGCGGCAAATATCCGCGCCAGTGAGTGAGGATGAATTTGATAGTAAAGAGTTGCATCATATCGTAGATATTTTATTTTTTGCTTTAAAAACCGAAGGAGGTGTCGGGCTTGCCGCACCTCAACTCGGTTTTAATAAACGTATCCTTGTGTTTGGAATGAAAAAACACCCTATTTATACCCATTTACATCCAATACCTGACACCGTTTTAATTAATCCCACTATTCAAATTTTAACTGACGAGTTAGAAGAAGCTTATGAGGGGTGTTTTAGTGTCGGTAATTTACGTGGAAAAGTTTCACGTCCAAATCGTATTTATTATAAGGGATTTGATGTTAAGGGCAATTTAATAGAAAGCGAAGCAGAAGGATTACATGCGCGAGTTGTTCAGCATGAATATGATCACCTCGATGGGATCGTTTTTTTAGACAAAGTAACTGACCGTATGTCATTGGGATTTTATGACGAGCTAATTGAGTCTGGACAGTTAAAATTGAAAGCGCAATCAACCAGCGAGTAAGCCAATGTATTTATCATCTAGTACGGAAAAGCGCATCTTTGCGAGCGGAGTAATAGGAAACTTGCTTGAAATGTATGATGTGACTATCTGTGTTTTTATGTCACAGATATTAGCATCCACATTCTTTCCGACAGAAAATAAAGCAACCAATTTGTTTAATGTTTTTATCTTGTTTTTTATTAGCTATCTTTCTCGGCCTTTAGGGAGCGTAATTTTAGGATTGTTCGCGGACTATACCGGTAGAAAACGTATATTGATTCTAACTATTTTTCTTTTAGGTTTTAGCACCGCAGCTATAGGCTTTATTCCTTCTTGCCAAAAAATTGGTATTGTTGCTGTATTATTGTTTTTTTTCATGCGAATACTACAAAGTTTTGTCGCTGCTGGTGAATATATTAGCTCTTTAGTGTATGTAATCGAAAGTGCTAATGAGAAAAAGCGTAATTTTTATGGCTCTTGGCCTGCTGTGGGCATCAATAGCGGAACTTTGCTCGCATCATTAGTCTGTTTTTTATTAACTTATCTGATGTCTAATCACATTTTACCTGCATGGAGTTGGCGATTAGCTTTTATCTTTTCATTAGTTGGTATGGGGTTTGGTTTATGGGTAAGATACTCCATACCCGAAAGTATGGATTTTATTTTACAATCAGCAGCAGGAAAAAAATTAGATAATTCTTTGATTAAATCTTGCTTACGTTTTATTCGACATCATCCCATCCAATCATTTGGAGTGTGCCTTTTAACATGGTTAGGCGTTTCTGTTACTTTTGCGTTTTTTATTTACGCGCCTATTCATATGACAACAATAAATCATTTAACTCAGCAAGAGGCGTTTAAGGTTAATACTTTTGCTCTTATGCTGCTTGTAGCCTTAATTCCAGTTTTTGGGATTTTGTCAGAGAGAGTAAATAGATTATCTTTGATATTAATAGTTGCTTTAGGTTTTGCTATGATTGCTTTTCCTTACTTTAACTACTTCACCTATGGTGGCTATAATCAAGTATTAATATTTCAATTGCTGGCTTCTATTCCCTCGGCGTGTTTTTTTGGTCTTGTGCCTACTTTTATTGCTGAAACTTTTCCTATAGAAGTGCGTTGTACGGCTTTTGCTTTGCTATATCAAACGACAGCCAGTTTTGCGGCTGGTTTAACGCCATTAATTTTATTTTATCTTTCAAATGGTGCGCATGCTTCGCCAGCTTGGTTGATAGTTTTACCTGGAATAACTGGGTGTGTTTATTTGTTTTACTCCCGAAGGAAAAATTTGTTATCTGCCACTTTGGTGAGAAATAGTTCAGTGATTTCTCATATATGAAAGCGCATAATTTTTATGCGCTGAATATAGTTGAAAGATTATAGACTAGCAAAAGAATTGAATAACGATTTATAAAAAGCATAGCTAATATTTTTCTTATTATAGAATGCTATTTGGCCTAAACTAATTATTTTATACAATTGAGGAAATAATTTATGAAAGCTCGTCTCATTATAGGAGGAAAAAAAGAAAGCTTTCAGCGGATCATCCCAGAGGATTTTAAAAAAGAGAATGATATAGAGTTAGGAGTATCTTATTTTCCTCAAGAAATTGAATGCAATACCTGATGATAAGGCTTCAAATGAACTTTCATAAAGAGGCAGCCAAAGAGGCAATGCCGCCTTTAAGCGCTTACCGCGCATTTGGTCTGTGGCAAGCCGTATTTGCTTTATCGGTGCTAAAAGCACCTTGGGATCATATTTCTTTTTTCGGCCTGCCGGTTTGTCTCTCCAGCCAATGGGTTGCTTGGTCAACAGCCTTATTGCATGTTTACGGTGATAGCCATCCGTTTGGCAGAGCTCGTCTAATACCTCACCCTTGACCTTTCGGCTTCCTCGTAAGTACCTCATTTTGAGTCTTTCCATGCTCATTTGCCTCATTATGTTCAGCCTCCTCAGTAACATGTATTTTGAGGCAACTGCTTATTTTTCATGGGTTATCCACAGGTCTTCGGTAACATTTATTTTGAGGCAATTCGGTACCACATCCAAAGTGGGGTTTTAAGAAAATATTAAGCTTTTATTGGTATTCTGTCGTCTCTCATCTTTTAAAGGAAAAGCTATGCCACTCAAAATACTTTACCCCTATGGCAATCAACATAGCGAATTAGACAATGATAAGGATATCAATACAAAAATTAACTCTACAAAAAAAGCTATAGAAGCTCATTCCTATGCAGATCTAGAAACTTTATTACAGTCTAATTTTATTTATATGGATTGGAAGCCAGATTTTATGGAAGAGGATACTGGGATGAGGGTGTGGCACGCTAATCCCGCAATGGCGACGGGTGGTTGGGAAGAGCCTGTATTTCAATATCGACAAATAGGAAATCTCTACCAATACTCTGCTAGACCTTTACTGGAAGCCATTTATATTGATCGTCCAGATGAATTTTACCAACTTATTTTGACTCTTGTTAACTCACATAACCAAGAGCTTCAAGATGCTTTTATGCGTGCTTGGGATAAGATGAGTGGGCAGAAGGGAAGCGATTTGCCTTCGCAATTATTTACCTGGAACGATGAAGCAATGGATAAGGCGAAAGAACATTTAAAGGCAATGAATCTCTACGGGAAAAAATTAGCTCAAGCCAGTGTATCCAAAGGCGATACGATAAAAACCCTTAGTTTAGACCTCCAAAATGATATAGAGGCATTTACACTCCACCGTGCCCTTCAAAATAAAACGACTCAACTCGAATTTGAGGTAGCCAAGTTTAAACTAGGTCTCATAAATACATTGCATCGCAACGATTCAGAATTAAACGAAAAGCGCCCGAATTCGGGTTGGAAGCATGCTGTAATGAATGTTGTTTCTTTTCTTTTGACGGGTAATCTTGCGCAACTGATTCATTATGCTTATACAGGTGATTATTGGTTTTTTGGTCGAACCGACTCAAGAAAGCATGTAGAGACAGTTCAGCAAGTTTTTGATCCTAGTATCAAAATGAGGTTAGTTAAATCTTAAAAAATTATTATTAAAAATAATGCATTTTGTTTTTTACAATCCCTAAAAGTTTTGTTCCTTTTTCAATCTTGAATAAGGGATATTGCGGATTAAGCGGCTTTAAATAAGCAATACCGCTATCTACAACATATTGCTTAAAAGTAGCTTCATTTGCATGAGGTAGTAAAGCAATAACATGATCACCGTGCTTTGCTGATTGTTCTTGGCTAATAATGATAATTTCCCCTTCATGAAAATTTTTATTATTGCTTAATGGTGATGTCATTGAGTCACCTTTTACTTTAAGCGCAAACCAATTTTCATTATCAACAGAAAAATTTGGAAGAAATATTTGTTTTTCATTTGTTGCAAATTTTTTCGCAACAAAATTTGCAACTTGATTCCATTCAATTAATGGTATTCGATGGATTTGTTCAGCTTTTTCCTTTTTGCTGCCTTTTTTAACCGTTTCCTTGCTGTCGGTTTTGAATCAAAGCATCTTCATGAAGGTGTATTGAATAGTTTGCTAAAAAATAGCAGACCTTGGTCAATATGGCTGCCAATTAAATTAAAATAAAAATTAGTATTTAATCATAAAAGCTTGCATGACTGCACGCGGGCTTTTATGTAACCTATCGCTCATTTTTTGAGCAAAATTAATTCTTTTGTTATTAGTTGATTAATTTCAAGGGATTACAGAGTCCATGGCAAAGTTATCAAACAACCAAGCCACTTATGCTCACCCTCAGAATATACATTTTATGTGTATTCTGATATAATAGCTATTATTTCATAAGGAATCAGATAATACATCGTATGTGTAATCTGCTATAATATTAGGATATGGTGAAAAAGAAAAAAACTACCCAGGCCATTTTAGTGCTAGACGAGTCAGTCAACATTTCAAGCAAAAAGGGAAATGGGATTTTAAGGATGCGGGCTAGCACAGATAGCAAAGGGAATTTGTTAAGATACAGCTTAGTTTATATCAACCCTAACATCTATAATCATGACAACGGAAGGGTATTGGGGTATGACAATGACCATGGCTATCATCACCGCCATTATATGGGTAAAGAAGAAAAGGTGAATTTTAATAGTTTTGAAGAGATAGAAGTTCAGTTCCAGGCTGAATGGAGGGGGTTACATGACGAACACCAAAAGAAAAAAAAATAACAAAGACATTCTCAGAGTAAAAACAGGCTCTGTTGAAGATTTTTTTGCAACAGTTAAATCTGTTATGCGTGCAGCAGATCGAAAAGAACCAATTAAATCTAGGGTTAAAACGTTAACTTTTGAAGATCCTTTGGATATGTTGCATTTTTTAAGTAAAGCTAAAATTATTTTAATTAATAGAATTCGTCAACAACCCGATTCAATTAAAAATTTGGCTAGAGATACGCATAGAAAAATAACTGCTGTTTCAAGAGATATAAATGAGCTTGAAAAAGTAGGTATCGTAAAAGCTCATAGTGTTATTAATCCTGGGCATGGTAGGCATAAAATTATTGAGCTTGCAGCCAAAGAATTAAAACTAGAAGCTTCAATTTGATAGATTAATGCAAATCTAAAATTACATTTTACGGTTTTGTTACTTTTTTGAGCGCAATTTTTTCTAGCAATATTTGGCAATGAGTTTCCATAATAATTGGGATATGTTGCGATTGATTTGGTTGATCACACGTCAGATGACGTCTAAACTTTTACATTAAAGCTGTAATCGATAAATTTAGTGCGTATTTCATTCTGGGCTGTGCTCATCTTACCTAGTGTTGATTCAAGAGCCATCACGCGATGCTCAATCGATGTAAAATGTTTTTCCAAATGGGAAAAACGTTTATTCATGTCAGTTTTCAAATCCATGATTTGATCAATAACACGCT
>CAZTDR010000008.1:0-54196 GCA_964612855.1 uncultured Coxiellaceae bacterium | reverse complement strand
TTGACCGCTCTTTTTTATCGTGTTGCACTTCGCATTTGAATTCGTGCCCTACAGTCGGGTAATGAGTAAGAAAAGGCTTTTTCTTGTTTATTGACATTCGAGGATAAGGATAAGAGGCGATTGAGTCGTCACTAAAAAATAGTTTAGTTTTCTCAAATCGTACATCACAACTCGCCTACACTCAAAAGACAGTGACAGAAAGATTTTTAACTTTTCTCTCCATCATCTGCTTTTTCTGTAGCGGCTTTTTCAAGGTAAGAAATCCATTCTTCAGTTTCTTTGGAGTTGTTATCTAAGGATAAGGCCTGCCTGAAGTTTTTCAATGCAGTTTCATTATCACCAATATGATGCTGGCAAAGCGCCAGGTTATAATGCAATCCAAACTGTTCGCCAACGTAGGGGTGAGCTAATTCATAATATTTTGCGGCTTCATCGTAGCGTTTAATGGCATGAAAAAATACGCCAATTTCAAACAAAATACATTCTGTTTTTGGCATATGATAATAATTTTCAGCCATTTTTGACATATTGGCTGCCATAAAATTGATTGTATCATTGTCAGCTTCTGGAATGAGTGAGGCAACACGATTAGTCAATTTTAAATAAATATGCGGATCCCAGCTCGCCAGTTGCATATGGGAAGCGAGAGTTTCCAATGCACACTCTTGAAAAGAATCACTCATACGTCGATGCAAAGTAAAATAATCGCTGGGACTAAAGCCTTCGACATAATCCTGAATGGCGGTCGTCGTTTCTGGCATAGCTGCTAATTGAAAGCCGCTTACAAATACTGATGTTTTGATCCCTTTTCGTGATGTTTGTAAAAAAGCATCACCACCACTATTTTTCATATAATTTGCAATGGCATGGAAGTTGACCATCATGGAGAAACTACCATGAAAAGAAATGGACGGATGGCCAAGATGATCGAGCGAATCGATTGTGCTGTAACCTTTATCAGTCGAAACAATAAATAACTTATTGTTAGCTAATTTTTTTAAAAATTTAATGGCATGGATGGAGCCGATCGGAAAGAGAAAGCTTGTTTCCGTTAAAGATTGTTTGTAGGTTTCTAAAATGCTATCTAAATGGGGATCACCGTAATAAGCATTTTTGATTTCATTGATACTGTAATCGACGGCAATTTTTTCCATATCAACGGGACGATTGTTTTCCATGTTTTTTTCATCAGTTGATAAAGTCAGTAATAATTCATAAAGCTTTCCTTCATGGACAGCAAAAGAATCATGGGAAATCGTGTCAAAAATATAATTAGCAAAGACAGTCAGAGGGTTAATTAATACTTCAGGGCTTAAACGGATATTTTGCTTAACGAGCGTAATGGGGCGTTCAGCTTCCATGTCATACATAGCAAAATCAATTAACCCATTTTCAACGAAAGGTTTTAAAGCACCATGATTTTCCCAGTATTGCATATTGTGTTTGGTGAAATCACTCATTACATAGCAAAATTTAACTTGAGATAAATCCGTATTTTTCAGTAAATTTAGCAATGTTTTTACAAAATAATAGCTAAATCGGCCTGATCCTGTGCCTAATTCCATGATATAAAAAGGATGATTAATGGCATCAGGATGTTGCTTGATCCAATCACGCATGAATCCGAGCACTAGGCGGGCGTAAGAATTGGCTATAAAAGGGTTGCTGGTGATATAAAATGGAACTTGGTTGACCCAGGCATTAATACCTTCTTTATCAAAGTATTCACGCTGGAGGCGCCATAGCGCTGATTGCGAAAATCGTTTATGTTGTTCAATAACCACTTTTCTGTCGGTTGTTTCATGCTTCACGGCAGTTTCCTCTGAGCGTTCTATTATAATAATGATTATAATACAGGAGATTATTTTGGATTTAAACAGGGCGCACTGATGAGGTGTTTAATCAATCTATAGTAATAGGTTAGGTAATAAAAAAACCCTAAGGAGTGACTTAATGGATGAAGTCCCATTTAGAATAGTGCAAATGAGTGATATGCACTTGTTTGTAGATGTTGAGCAAGCATTGCTGGGCGTCAAAACGCAAGAAAGCTTTGACGCGGTGGTCGATTTTTTAAAAGCCGACCAACGACCTGATTTGATTATTTTGAGCGGAGATCTTTCGCAAGATGGCTCAAAAGCGGCTTATATTAGGCTCGCCGATCAATTAAAAGAATTTCCGATACCTATTTATTATGTAGTGGGCAACCATGATGATACTCGTAATTTAAATAGTGCTTATCCGCTAGGAAGTATTACCCATCATTGTCATATTGTTTTGAAAAATTGGCATATTATTTTATTAAACTCGCAAAAACCAGGTGCGGTTGAGGGCTTTTTGGATGCTAGCCAACTTACTTTTTTGCAACACTGCTTGCAAATGTATCCCGAGCATCACGCTATTGTCGTATGTCATCACCAACCCATACCAGTCGGCTGCGAATGGCTGGACCGGTTGGGGTTAACCAATGCGGCTGAGTTATGGGCCGTATTAAATCAATTTTCTCATGTCAATACCGTCTTATTTGGTCATGTGCATCAAGAGCATGCTGGCAAGAAAAATGGAATTCAATACTATTCCCCACCCTCAACCTGTATTCAATTCAAGACGAATAGTGCGAAATTCGCTTTGGAAAAATTACCACCCGGTTATAGATGGATTGATATATTTTCTGATGGCACATTGAAAACAGGAATTCGCCGAGTAGCTGAATATGTTGGGGGGTTTGATGCGGATGCTAAGGGGTATTAATCCTTCCTGAGAAGGAAGGATTATTGTAAACAGCCCCATTTATTTCTTTTGCGCGGGCTCCGGCGGCGCCACTACCACTGGCATAATAATCGGAAAATTCCAATCAGTTGCTTTATAATTTTTGAAGGTATTTTCAATAACTTGCTGTACGCTTTTTTGAATAGCCGCTTGTTGCGCTTGAATTCTTTTATATAAAGCATCAGTTTCTTCTTTGGTTAGCGGCAAGGGTGCGCCAAATTGAAAAACGTAAGACGGTGGGCCTTTACCCGTATCAACAATTTTTTGTGAGAAACTAAAGCCACTCGAACCTGTCTCTGATTGAGTTAGATCACTCGATTTTATCCAACCCACTTCACCATTATGTGGGTTACCCACTTTAACCCAGTTGCCTTCTTTGGATGTGAAAATAGGAATAATGCCTATAGATGGATCAATGGAACCTATCACTTTTCCATCAGATTTCGGTTGATCATACAAACTCACACTTTTAGCAAAGAGTGTTGTTGCAAACAATAAAGTAAAGAATACAAAAAGAGAGGATAATAATTTAAACATATAATAATCTCCTAAAATCAATTCTCGGGTCTGTAGACAATGGGTTTGGCTTGTTTAAAGAGTGGGGAATCGAGTCGAAAACCGTGAAAAACTGAGGCGAATAGCACCGTATTTAACGAAAATTTTCACCGCTTTTGGCCGAGTCTACCGCTTTTTAAATAAGCCAAACCCATTGTCTACAGGCCCTAATAAAAATATAACATATTTAGGTTATTTTGTATGGTTTGCTTCCGAAACTTGCTGGATTCATTCCATTTCTTATTGAAGTGTTTGATATGATAGTTATTTATACGGAGTAGTTTTATGAAAGAAACGGCTTTAAATTATTTCCGTTCGGCATTTGATAACGCAGTCATAGGCATTGCACTTATTCTCCCCCAAGGCAACTTCTTAAAAATTAATCGATCATTTTGTGAGATGTTAGGTTATTCAGAAGCTGAGTTAATGACATTAACAATAGAAGAAATTATCCATCCAGATGATTTAAAAGATAATAAATTATGTTTTGCTAGCATGCTAGATCAGAAAAATAAAATTTATCAAAAAGTGCAGCGGTATAAACATAAAAGAGGCGATTTTGTTTGGGTTTCATTAAGTATGTCGTTAGTATGTGATGAAGATCAATCGCCGCTGTATTTTGTTGCCCAATTTCAAAATATTACGATGGAAAAACAGGCAGAAGAAAAGTTACGTCATTTGGCATACCATGATTCACTCACTGGCTTATACAATCGAAATTGCCTAGAACAAAAAACGCAAGAAATTTTGTTAAATGCACAACGGCATCAGCGCGGTTTTGCGTTAATTTTTTTAGATTTAGACCGCTTTAAAAATATCAATGATACTATTGGTCATGATGCGGGTGATGTATTGTTACAAGTCGTTGCACAGCGTTTAAAAAACAATGTGCGTGGCAGTGATATTATCGCACGCATTGGAGGCGATGAATTTGTGATTGTGCTGAGCGAATTAACGCAAGTGGATAAAATCAGCAATATTGTACGAAAAATTTTAGCACATTTGCTTGAGCCTATTTCCATAAAAAGTCATGAATTATATGTTACAACCAGTATGGGAATCAGCGTTTTTCCTTGCGATGGCAACGATGTTGAAACTCTGATGAGAAACGCGGATCTTGCATTATATCGTGCAAAAGAATTGGGTCGAAATAATTATCAATTTTGTACGTTAGAAATGACTGCGAAAGCCCAACAAAAAATGTCGCGGCAAAATGCGATTGTTCAGGCCATGGCAAAAAAAGAATTTTCTTTATTTTTCCAACCTAAATTAGACTTAAATAAGCAAAGCATTTCCGGTGTTGAAGCATTATTGCGTTGGCACAATGCTAATTATAGCAATATTAATGCGATAGAAATTATCCATCTTGCTGAAGAAACAGGACTTATTATTCCGCTTAATGAGTGGGTTTTTAAAACGGCTTGTTTACAAGTGAAGAAATGGCATGAAGCAGGCTTTTCTGGTTTAAATTTATCGGTGAATTTATCAGGCCGTCAATTTAAACAAGCTAACTTTATTGAGCATTTATTAGAAATATTAAAAGAAACGCGATTTCCACCTGACTTACTTGAACTTGAAATTACCGAAGGTTTGATCATGGAAGATCCGGAGTATATTTTACATATGTTGCATTCATTAAGAGAAAAAGACATTGTCATTGCAATTGATGATTTTGGTACCGGTTATTCATCACTTGATTATCTTCGACGTTTTTCCGTGGACAAAATAAAAATTGATAGAAAATTCATTCAAACTCTTACAACGGATGCGGCAAGCATTTCCGTGGTAAGTGCCATTATTGCAATGGCGAATAAATTAGGTATTCAAACTGTGGCTGAAGGGGTGGAAACACGAGAACAATATGAGTTCTTACTAAAAGAAAAATGTACGGAAATTCAAGGCTATTACTTAAGCCCGCCTGCCAATGCGGAAACCATGTCGAAATTTTTGAAAAATCCCATGATGCAATCTTATTTGATGCGTGCAGATGACGGGGCAAATGAAGAGTGATAATTTTTCTATCGTCATCCCCGATATAAGCATATTGCACTATACTTCCGGATATTGTTTTCTCAACACTCGTCGCATAATTTTATTGGAAGCCGTTTTTGGTAATTTGCCTACCAACACAACATCGTGAATTTTAAAAAGCGGATTCAAATGCTGGTTTATTTTCGACTGAAATTTCTTTTTAACATCGTTTTTATCTAGATTTTTTGATGTTGCGGCGAAAATGACAAGACAACTTGGGCCCGGTGAATGAGGATTGATTGCAATGGCAGCTGTTTCAGTAATATGTTCTGTACCGACTAATACCCGTTCAATTTCCGCTGAACTCACCTTGATAGCGCCTAAATTCATCGTGTCATCCACACGTCCTAAAACGCAATAACGATTCAATGCTAATCGTTGGATTTGATCACCATGTCGTCGCAATAATTTTCCATCAGGCAGCGTTGGCATGTTGGCAAAATAGGTTTGATGATGATCGACATTGAGCAGTGTCAAAGACAAACCGATTGAAGGCGGCACAATTGCAACTTCGCCATTATCTGTGAGTTTGCCGTCCTCATCCAATAAAACAAAATCCAATCCCATTGCAGGCGTTGTAAAAATAGAAGGATAATTATTTTCAATAAGCGTGCTTGATAAATAACCACCACCGATTTCAGTGCCCCCACAATATTCTATGATAGGTTTATAACCTGCGAGGGACATTAAATACAACATATCTTCGGGATTAGAGCATTCTCCTGTGGAGCTAAAACACTTAATATGCTGCCAATCTAACCCTTGCATACAAGCTGTTTGACGCCAATGAGCAACAAGCGTCGGTACAACACCTAAGACGGTGACTTGTGCTTTTTCGATAAATTCACCAAAATGACGATCGCGAGGCGCATCATCGTATAATGCAATCGTAGCATTATTAATTAGCCCAGCAAAAATAAGCCACGGCCCCATCATCCAGCCTAAATTAGTAGGCCATGCAAGAATATCTTCGGCATGAATATCTTGATGGAAATAAGCATCACTCGCGGCTTTAATAGGGGTAGCATGTGTCCAGGGTATTGCTTTAGGATCGCCTGTTGTGCCCGAGGAAAATAAAATGTTACAAGGTGTTTCCGCATTTGCTAAGTAAAGATCAAAATGCTCCTCTGCCAGTAAAAAATCTTGCCAAGCAATATCGTGAGATCGGAGTGTCACGGTCAGATTGGTTTGAACTGGCAAGACAATAGCAACCGGTGCATCGCTTGCTGCGACTTTTTCATATAGTGGAAGAGTTTTTTCATCACGTAAGAGAACGTCTTGCGTAAAAATGCCTTTTGCTTGCGCAATGCGTAAACGTGAGGCAATTTCATCTTTTGAAAAACTATCTGCAATAGAAACAACCACACCACCCATTTTGATGATACCAAAATAAATAGCAACAGCATGGAAATTCATAGGCAGGTTAATAGCTATAGCGTCCCCGCTGATAAATCCCATCTTTTGTAGACTATTTGCAATCCGGTTAGACAGTTTGTCTAATTCCGCATACGTAAAATAATCGAGTGGCCCATTTTTCTTTTGTTGAATAATGGCAATTTTTTGTGGGTCGGCTTTAAAACAACTCGCAGCAATATTAAACTTAGCATTGACTAACCAGCGTGGATTTTCAGGGCCCAGAGTCAGGTCACAAATTTGAGTAGGAGCAACGGCAAATTGTATATGCAGTTTGGTTAAAACATACTGCCAAAAATGAGTGGGAGAATTTACCGTCCAAGCGTGAAATGCAGACAAAGTGTGCTGTTCTGTTTCCCCCATACTTTGTGCAAGATGCGTAGAATTTTTTTGCTCTGCATCGGGAAGCCAAGCAGGCGCAGTAGTTGGATGTATTTGCCATTCAGGAAAACAACAAGAAAAAACTAATAAATGGAATGAAAAGGGTAATTGGGGAGATAGAATGGTTTTCGAAATTTTTTTCCAAGCTACTTCGGCGGGTTCACAGCTAAGAGTTTTATTTATTTTTTCAACAATTTTTTTTGTATTATCATCCGTCAAGTTTAATTCAAGCAATTGTTGTGATGTGATTTCAGGCATTGCCCACCCATCCTATTCTGTTGGTAAATGTGTTTTGAGAATATCGGGCAAAGGGATAGATTTTCCTAATTGACGATCCACCCATACTACTTTAGTAGAACCTGCCGCATAAATGGTTTCTTCAGTTTTTGAATAAATTTCATAAAAACATTCATGACTGCTTCTGCCTGCGGGTCCCACAAATAATTTTATGAGTAATGTTTCAGGAAAAATAACGGCTTTAAAGAAGGTGCAATTGGCATTAATGATGACAGGGCCAGTTTCTGCAAAGGAACTACCTGCTGGAAAAATGCTGTTCCACCAGGTAATGCGTGCCTGTTCGAAGTATGTAAAATATTTGCTATTATTCACGTGGCCGAATGCATCCATATCGGCCCAACGTACCGATATTTCAATAGTTTGAACCCATTTTCCTTTTGATGTTGTCATTTTATCCCTAACTTTCTATGGTTATTAACACACTAGGGCGTGTCCTCAATTAGACGAGCCAAAATTAAATGAACGTTGTAGTACGCTATCAATTGACATATAAAAGTCAATAAGTATTTTTTTGATTTTTATTTGTAAAAGGGCAGAGTTTTATTATAATGGAATTGAGCAGGAAATAAATCGAAGCCCAACGTTTTAATAAAAGGAAGTCAGCGGTTTGACGCGGTGTGCAAGCCTAATAGTTTAACTATCAGGAAGCCTAAAACGTCACTAAGACCTCCACTTGAGCATACTGGCTCTTCGATTATTCCTGCTCTCTTTTTATTATCTCTTTTTACTCTTACATTCTCTCCAGGAAGGTCATGAAAAAAAAAGCAGTCGTGCTATTTTCAGGCGGTGTGGATTCCACAACGTGTGTAGCTATTGCCAAAGCGCAAAATTATGCGTGTTATGCATTGAGTTTTGACTATGGTCAAAAACATCGAAGTGAATTAACGGCAGCAGAACGCATCGCAAAAATCATGGGGGTTAAAGAACATAAGATTGTTCGCCTCGATTTAAGCTCGCTGGGTGGCTCAGCGTTAACGGATGATTCCATCGCTATTGTTGATTACAGCGGTGATAACCAAATTCCTGCCACTTATGTTCCCGCTCGTAATACCGTTTTTCTTTCCGTTGCGTTGGGCTGGGCGGAAATATTAAATGCGACAGACATTTTCATTGGCGCAAATGATGTCGACTATTCAGGCTATCCGGATTGTCGGCCTGACTATCTTCAAGCGTTTGAAACTCTAGCTAATCTTGCAACCAAAGCGGGTGTAGCGGGAGCGCGTTATCGTATTCATGCACCTTTACTGCGACTCACAAAAGGCGCAATTATCGAGTGGGGCACTCGACTTAGTGTGCCTTATCACATGACGTCATCTTGTTATCGAGCAGATGCAGAAGGTCGTGCTTGTGGAAAGTGCGATAGTTGTACCTATCGCCGCAAGGGGTTTTTGGAGGCTGGAGTAGACGATCCAACACGGTATTTTATTTAAATCGCTCTTTCCTCAGGTCTGTTGGCAATGATTTTCGCACATTTTGGTTTATTCTACCGCTTTTTAAACATGCTAAACCCATTGTCAACAGACCCTAGTTTTTCATCCTGAGAAAAAAGTTAAGGGATAGTTTTACGTTCTAACTAATCCAACATCCCATACTGCTTCAATTTTTTGCGCAAAGTTCCGCGAGAAATTCCCAATATTTGTGCCATTCGGACTTGATTGTAGTGCGTATGATTGATGAGTACTTCGAGCAAGGGGCGTTCAATTTCTTCTAATAAAATAGAATAAAAGTCTACAGGTTGTTCACTACCAATGTTCGTAAAATAATTTTTTAAGGTGTCTTTAACTGACTGTCTGAGGGTCATGTTATCTAAATTTTCAGCTATCGCTACTTTCTCATTCATAAAATAAACTCCATTTCTATTGTTGTTCCATTTCCATATTGTCATGCCGATGCATTTTTTACAGATCCAGAGCGGCTTCAATTAGACTGCATGCCAGCATGAAGCATGCTGGCATGACAGTCAAAGTGATTACATTTCAACCGATTCGGTTTTTGGAGGAATCATGAAAGGAACTTCTTCTTCGGTGGTTTCCTTTAGGGGCTTAGGAGAAGTTTTCATTTTTGTTTTGGTTGATGTCGTTTTTTTAGAAGCGCTTTTCTTAGTGGTAAGCTTGGCATGTGCTTTGGCCGATAATTGCTTATCAAGGGTACCTAATTCTTTGTGAAGAGCGGTATATTTGTAATGTTTGACTAACAGCAGATTGCTGCTTTTTGCTATTTGGTCTAATTGCATAGTCAAGGTTTTTGTGGTTTTCTGATTTTTTTGCAGCGTTTTTTTCAAATTAGCGAGTTGTTTCTTGCTCGACTTTGTTCCTGTTTTCTGCAACTTTGCTTCTTTTTTTAAAGCAATCGCTCGGTCGGCTTGAATAGTTTGTAGTTGCTTTTTCAATTTTGCTTCTTGTGCTTTTTGGGCAGTTACCTCTTGACGATAGAGTTTTGCGAGTCGGGTAGGTAATTGACGAAATTCCTTTTCTACTTTTTCAGCGAGCAGGAGGATGCTATTTTGTGTTTGGCGCTTTGCGGTGGTTTTCTTTTGTCGCATAAGAACAATCCTTTTCTATTGAGAAATGGTAAGAGTATAAAATCTAACATTCTTTTCTGGGGGAAGTCTACTGTGATCTGTAGGGTGAGCTTTTAGCCATCGTCCCTCAAAATACGAAGTTAAATGCAGATAGGGTTGATTTCGTTTTGAGAAATAATTAAAGTAGGCCCTGAGTATTATTTTAACCAGGCATTCATATTTTCAAACAGAGCTAATCCATCACGAATCAAGCATGAATACAACCAACACATTTTCAAACAATCAAACAGACCCAATCCAAACTGCTGTGAGGAATTATTAGATGAGTAATTTGAGTTTAAAAGATCAATTACAAGCTTTATCACTCGGAAGCTCTTCTTCAAGTGAACAGCAACACGCTAAAAAAGATAAAAAGAAAATACATCGCTCACCCCAAGCACCCCAAGGTAGTGAAAAAAGCAAGCCAAAACCCGTCTGGCTCGAACAAGCCCAGTATGGTGTTGAATTATTAAAGGCACATTTTCCTCATTGTTTCAAAGAGCTGAAAGAAATCCAACCGCTTAAAATTGGAATTAAACAAGATCTAGTGAAGCATTTAAGTAGCCGAGAAGATATCGTCATTAGTGACAAAGCCTGTATGGTCAACAGCCTTGCTTATTATGTTAATTCTATTGCGTATCATAAAAGTATGGTGGCAGGTGCTATGCGACTTGATTTAGAAGGAAACCCAGTGACAGCGGTGACTGCAGAAGAAGCCAATTATTCAGCTGAATGCCGTAAATCGAAACTTCAAAAAAAACAGTCATCCAATTCTATCGCCGCTACAACAGATGATGCTTTGGTAAAATGATGCAATAGAAAATAGTCAGGGTGAGCCATTGCCGCATGCCACCCCTTCAACAGGAGTCGGTATGGAACTGACGCGACGCTTTACACCCCTCAATTTGCTGATGTTAAGTGTGAATGGGATGGTGGGCTCTGCTTGGTTATTTGCTCCCTTATATGCGGCCAAAATTGCAGGCTCTGCCGCTATTATTGCTTGGTTAATTGGTGGCGCTGCAACTGCTTTTATCGCATTGACGTTCGCTGAACTCTCGGTTTTATTGCCCATTGCAGGGGGCTCTGCTCAAATTCCTCAATTAAGTCACGGCTCTTTTACCAGTTTTACCTTAAGTTGGGTCGCTTGGTTATCTGCTTTAACGATGGCTCCTATCGAAGTCCAAGCCGTATTGCAATATGCCTCCACGTATTTCACTTCCTTAATGCACACAGTCAACGGCGTGCCGGTTTTAACGGGCATTGGTTTTATTTGGGCAACTATCTTGATGCTGAGTTTTTGTATTATCAATGTCACTAGCTTCAATGCCTTAGTACGTTTTAATTCTGCCTTATTTATTTTTAAAGTCGCGGTGATTTTGTTAACGATTATGACGTTGATGTATGTCAGTTTTCATGCGGTTAATTTTACAGGTATGTTTCATGAGTCGAAGACGAGTGGATGGCATGCTATTTTAACTGCAGTGGCAACAGGCGGTATTGCTTTTGCATTTACTGGTTTTAAACATGGCGTGGAATTGGCGGGTGAAGCCAAAAAATTAGCTATAGCTATTCCATTAGCGATTGTAGGTTCGGTCGTTTGTTGTTTATTGCTTTATGTGGGTTTGCAAATTGCTTTTATTGGCGCATTAGATCCTAGCTTGCTGGCGGAGGGATGGCAGAGTTTAAGTTTTAGTGGCGATGCAGGTCCTTTTGCAGGGTTGGTTGCAGGGCTTGGTATCCTATGGCTATTGAAATTGCTTTACATTGACGCAGCTGTTTCACCGTCGGGAGCAGGTTTGATTTATGTCACATCGACAGCCCGTATTTTATATGCAATGAGTCAACTCGGTTATATGCCAGCCTGGCTTTCGTCGGTCAATAAACAACATTTTCCGGTCATGGCTATTTTTGTTAATTTTGTGATAGGGATGGTTTTATTTTTGCCTTTTCCTGGTTGGCAAGCCATGGTCAGTTTTTTAGTATCGGGCATGGTGATTTCCTATGCAATGGGGCCTATTGCCTTATTGTGTTTGCGTTTGGAATTGCCCCAAGAAAAACGGCTATTTCGTTTGCCCTGCGCCCGATTTTTTTGTTTGCTGGCGTTTTATTTTTGTAATTTAATCAGTTATTGGACAGGTTGGGATACTCTCTCCAAATTAGGAATCGCTATTTTGATTGGCGGCGTCTTTTTTGCAATTGCTTATTTTAGAAAAAAAATCACGCGTCATTCAGCTGGATTAAAGTCAATTTTATGGGTGGGACCTTATTTGGGTGGCTTAATACTAATTTCCTATCTCGGTTCTTTTGGCGGCGGCAAAAATAGCATTCCGTTTGGCTGGGATTTTTTGGTAATTGGCGTATTTAGTAGCATTGTTTTATATCTGGCAGTGAAAACACGCAAATCAAACTTGCTAGAAGAATTTAAATTATCGACTGATAATAACAGCCACCTTTTCACCCATAACAAAATCTTGGTTTAACCATTTGGCATCAGGTACAAGCAATCTTACACAGCCATGGCTTGCATTATAACCAGGAACGTCATGAGATCCATGCAAAGCAAATCCGCCGTGAAAAAACATGCAATACGGCATGGGAGCACCGCCGCGACCGATAGGAAATTTGGTTGAGACACAGCCTGCACCTCGTTTTTCGTAAATGGCGAATTTACCTACCGCCGTGCGACAAGCGCGCCCTAGGTCAGGACACCAACTCTTTCCACCGGAAACAGGCCCCCAAGATTGTAAGACACCTTGTGCATCATAAGCACCCCAGGCTAATACGCTAGGATCCAGTGAAACATGAATCACTTTTTCACCGGGAGCCGAAATCGTTTGAGGTAATGGCGCATATTCTAGTTTCGTTGCCGTCTCTAAATTAGTTGGGATAACAATTTTTTTCCCGCGTTCTAATGACTGATTCGTGCGGTTGATACGCATGACTAAGTCGCGTTGCGTATCGTCGGGAAATAATTTTTTCCAACTATCACCGCGTTTAGCCGTATAACAAGTAAAGCGAGTCGTATCTTTGCAGAGTGAAGAGCTGATAGAGGATGCAAAAGTGATATTGCCAAGAAGCAATAAAAAAATTATGAAACTGGACTTGATCACAGTGATCATATTGCCCTCCAATTCGTTCGTCCTGGAGCGCAATCCTTGCTAAGAATATTCCTCGTTTTCTGTTTAGAATGTTCCCCATTCCAGCGGGACAACGGCATCTTGTTTTTTTAGTAGCCTTATTTCCCAGTATAGATCGAAAACTACCGCGTGGGTGAAAAGTGAACATTTAAAAAATATTTTAATTTTATTTCATTGAGTTATTATAAAAGATAGGCTAAAAAATGGATTTAATAAAGTTCAATAAATATACACAACTTACGCAATTGAACAAATCATACTAGGATCAATATGAATAATGCACATACTAGCTTAACTGTTGTTCGTCATGACTCGGGTATCTTACAACTCACCATGAATCGCCCTGATGCCTTAAATGCATTAAATGCGGATTTATTAGAGCAGTTTCATCATCATTTTTTATCAGCCAAGACCGACCCTATGGTTAAAGCACTATTAATTACCGGGCAAGGAAAAGCATTTTGCGCGGGCGCTGATATCAAACAATTGGCCCAATTAACTGGGCAAACGGGTTTAGAGTTCGCAAAGCGCGGACAACATGTTTTCCGCTTGCTCGAACAATTAGGCAAACCTTCTCTTGCCGCAATTAATGGGTTTGCATTGGGTGGAGGTTGTGAGTTAGCGATGGCGGCCACGTTGCGCATTGCTTCAGCCAATGCAATCGTTGGTCAACCGGAAGTGAAATTAGGGGTGATTCCAGGTTTTGGTGGCACACAACGATTGGCCCGCCTGATTGGTAAAGGGCGTGCATTAGATTTATGTTTAACTGGGCGAACGATCAAAGCAGAAGAAGCTTGTGCCTGGGGATTAATTAATGAAGTAGTACCTTTAGGAGAATTAATTGAGCGTGCACAAGCTATTTTATCTAACTTAATTCAACTTCCTCCCCTTGCGTTGCGCGGCGTCATGAGTGCAATTGATTATGGTTATAACTTATCGTTAGAGGATGCGTTGGAATTGGAAGCAACTCATTTTGGTTTGTGTTGCGCGACACGTGATAAAATAGAAGGCGTTAATGCATTTATTGAAAAACGCGCGGGTGTATTCGAGGGAGAATAATATGGGAAATAGCTCCGATATAGAATTCGAAGAAATTTCGGGTCGTGATGGTAACTTAGGATTAATTACCTTAGCGCGTCCCGGCGTATTAAATGCGTTAAGCCAATCCATGATTAATGCACTGAATCAGCAATTGACAGAATGGGAAGGCGCAAACCATATTAAAGCCGTTGTCATTCGTGCAACAGAAGGCAGAGCGTTTTGTGCGGGTGGTGATGTGCGTTCTGTTTATGAACGTAAATTAAAAAACGATCCGCGCATTAGCGATTTTTTTCGCGATGAATATACAATGAATCGTCGCATTCACAATTATTTAAAGCCTTATATTGCTTTAATGGATGGCATCACAATGGGTGGTGGTGTGGGGATTTCGGTTCATGGGTCGCATCGAGTAGGTACTTCACAGTTGCTATTTGCGATGCCAGAAACAAGCATTGGTTTTTATCCCGATGTGGGCACTACCCATACGTTGTCACGTTTACCCAATAAAATAGGTTATTTTTTAGGATTAACCGGCGCGCGCCTTACCTTAAATGATTGTATAGCGATTGGATTAGTGGATTATGCAGTGAATCCCGCCCAATTTCCGGAATTGATTTATGCATTAGCAGATGAACGATTTGCAGATGATGCGCGCGCGACGGTGACACAGATCATAAAAAAAATGGCTGTGCCAACTGAGGAATCGGTGTTGTGGGAACGACGTGATTTGATTGAAGAATGTTTTGGTAAAAATACAGTCGAGAAAATTCTCACGACGCTTGAAAAAAATTCAGATACCTGGTGTCACGAAATTGCAGCTCTTATTAAAACAAAATCGCCTACCAGTTTGAAGGTCACTCTACGCGCGTTACAAGAAGCGCAGGAATTAGATTTTAACGAAGCCATTCAAGTTGAATTTCGTTTAACTAGCCATTTTTTAGAACAGCCTGATTTTTTTGAAGGGGTGCGTGCAATTTTGATTGATAAAGATCAATCTCCCCGTTGGCAGCCAGCAAAATTAGCCGGTGTGACACAGGCGATGGTAGGAAAATATTTTGAGCCGGTGGAGGTGGAATTGAGCTAGGTTGTCTGGTGGGCAAAGCGCAGCATGCCCATCCCGTTCTCTCAAAGAAAAAACCGCTCTACCGCCTCGACAAAAACACTCTGCTGCGATAAAAATGGCATATGTCCTGATTTTGGAATTACCAAACAGTCTGCTTGTGATGACAACGCTTGAATTTTTTCCGTGACTCTCACTGGAACCAAGGTATCATGACTGCCGAAAAGGTGCAGGCTTTTGCATTGTTGTTTCGCCAACGTAGTGCGCAGATCAAGATCCTGCAGCAAAGTTAAACCGCTGGTTAATGCAGCGAGTGTATGCGGCGTGAGAAGAATTTGAGATTTTAACTCCACAAATAATTCCTTATTTCTAGGCGCACCGCGTAATTGCAACTCTAAAAATTCCAACAGCGTTTTTTGATAGTTTTCTTGCAGCATGCACGAGAATTTTTCCAGCGTAGGGAGTGACACACCTGGCCAGTTATCCCCCGCAACAAATTTGGGCGAAGAAGCAACCGTCATGAGTCGTGTGACCCGTTCCGGATGCGAAAGTGCCACATACCAGGCAATCATTCCACCTAAAGACCAACCTAACCAATACCCTTTATCGGGGGTCACCTCTAAGAGCCTTTCTTTTAAGTGAGGCATATCATAGTCAGTTGATAAAAAAGAACTTTTTCCAAAACCTGGTAAATCAATCAAAAAAAGTTGAAATTTTTCAGACAGCTGTGGAATAAGCGGTTCCCAAATAGTCGAATTCCATCCCCAGCCATGCAACATGATGAGTGGATAGCCTTTTCCAATAACGTCTACGTGTAAAGAATTTGTCATGTTAAAATTAAATATAATAAGTTAAAAATTGTCTATAATTTAATAATAGATCGTTTCATTTAGCGAGGAGGTGCTAGGCAGTGCAGGTCATTAAAAGGGCAGGTAAGTCGTTTTAGTATAGTTATTATAAAAATGCGAGGTGATATCTATGCTGCCAGTTCAAATTACTGTTCGAGATATGCCAAGTTCTCCCGCGTTAGAAGATCATCTACGTAAAAAAGCGAATAAGCTCAATCAATATTACGATCGTATCAATAGCTGCAAAATTGTCATTCATATTCCTCAAAAACATAAGCATCAAGGAAAATTATTTAGTGTGAGCATTGATTTATCGGTACCCGGAAAGGAGTTAGTGGTGAATCGCAAATTGGATGAAGATGTGTATATCGCAATTCGTGATGCTTTCCAGGCTGTGCAAAGACAATTAGAAACTTATATTTGCAAACGGCGAGGCGATGTTAAAACACACGAATTATTGATGCAAGGTTTTGTAAAAAAATTATTTGATGATCAAGGCTATGGGTTTATTCAAGGGCCTGAGGGGAGTGAGTATTATTTCAGTCCAACCAATGTGGCCAATCCTAGCTTTGCACAACTTGAGCTCGGTGATATAGTACAGTTTGTGGGCGTCCCGCAAAGCGAAGGCATGCAGGCGCATCGAATTACGCGAGTAAAAAATAATAATCTACCATGAAGCATGAAGTCTACTATCAACAATTTTTAACAAAGAATCCTTATCCTCGATCATTGAAAAGCCTTGAAGTCATTCAAGGCTTTTCGACTCTTTATCTTAAAAATAAAGATAAAAAGATCATTAACTTTTCATCCAGCGATTATTTAGGATTGGCTAATCATCCGCTTTTAATTGAGCGTGCACACGCATTTGCTAACTCTTATGGGACGGGGGCAGCCGCCTCTCGTCTAGTCAGTGGCAATTTGCCTTGTTATGCTGAACTTGAAACACAATTAGCGCGTGCACTTAAACAACCTGCAGCATTGATTTTAGGGACGGGCTTTCAAACCAATCAGTCCGTACTCGAAGCCTTATTGCATTCAAGTGTATTGCCTGCAAAACCCCTCGTATTTTGCGATAAATTGTGTCATGTCAGTATGTTAACAGGCATTCGTACATCGCCGCATTTTCAGCGTTTTCGACATAATGATTTTGATCACTTACAAAGGCTACTCGAAAAGTATAAGGATTCTCCATGTCCCAAATTTATTATGGCTGAATCGATTTATAGTATGGAGGGCGATCAGGCTAATTTAGCTCTTTTAAGCCAAATTGCCGCGGAAAATCAGGCTTTTTTATATGTGGATGATGCGCATGCTTTTGGTGTTTATGGTGTCGATGGTTGGGGAATGACGCCCGAATATGCAGATCATATAGCGATCACCATGGGAACATTTAGCAAAGCACTCGGTGGTTTTGGAGGATTTGTTGGTTGCTCAGAAACGCTCAAAGAATATTTAATTAATCAATGCCGCGGCCTCATTTATTCCACCGGGTTGCCACCCACGGTATTAGGCGCGATTAGTGCGGCTATCGAATTGGTACCCACGTTGCAGGCAGAGCGGCAACGATTAACTGCAATGTCGATGCAATTACGGGCATTTTTACAAGAAGAGCAATTGGATTATGGTATTTCTTCAACTCACATCGTGCCATGGATTATTGGCGATGCTGAAAAAACCTTACGCGCAAGCCAACTCCTTGAGCAAGAAGGTATTTTTGCAGTAGGGATTCAACCGCCGTCTGTGCCCGTGGGTAAGAGTCGAATTCGTTTTTGTCTGTCAGCGAGCCATACGGATGCGGATTTGGAGAGATTATTTCAGGGGATTAAAAAAGTGAAGGCACAACTTTAAACGCTTTTGAAGATAAACTGTAGGGTGGATTAGATGCGTTTTTCCCACCAGATTAAAATAAAAGGCGTTTAGATTTTGGTGGATTACGGCAAAAAACGCCTAACCCACCCTACGTTTCTTTACTCTGTAAAAGCGGCTTATCGTAGCGGCAGCAATTCCCCTATGTTACTATCCCGCTTCCATCAACAAGCATAAAACATAAAAAATGATAAGCAAAAACCATGTCATAGCGGGTTTTAATCGCGGGGCTGAAACGTATACCGACGTGGCCCATTTACAAGCTCGTGTAGCTGGAGCACTAGCAGAAAAGTTAGTAGGCATTTCTGCCGAAAAAATTTTGGAAATTGGCTGTGGTACGGGATTATTGACTCAACATCTTTTTAACCAATTTCCAAAAGCCAATTTTTTATTGACGGATATTTCACCCTCCATGCTTAAGCAATGTCATGCGCGCTTTAAAGCATTTCCGAACGCAAAATTACTTTGTGTTGATGGCGAACATCTCGATGCATTACCCAATTTTGACTTAATTACCTCAAGCATGACGATGCATTGGTTTAACGATTTTGCATTGAGTTTATCTCGTATTCAGCAAAAGTTAACGAAGCGCGGGCGTTTAGTATTTACCCTATTAGGCGCTAACTCATTCAGTGAGTGGCGAGCAATGTGCGAATTCTTTCATTATCCAATTGCAACACCCTATTTTCCTTCTGTGTCTTATTTGCGTGAGCAATTTCCTGATGCTAATTTTCAGGTAGATGTGATACACGAAACCTATCCGAATACTTATACTTTTTTAGCAACGTTAAAGTCATTAGGGGCAACGGCAACACGCAATGGTTATGCTTCCTTAAGTGTGAAAGAAATGCGTCGCTTAATTCGCCATTTTAATACGCCTATTACGGTAACATATGAAGTGATTTACGGAGATTATAGCGTTTTATGAAGCAATTTTTTATCACAGGAACGGATACCAACGTAGGCAAAACGATAGTGTCAGCGATTGTGACACAAGTATTGGAAGGGTGTTATTGGAAACCCATTCAATCTGGTATTGCCAATGAAGCACCTGATCGCATCACAGTACAAAGTTTAACAAATTTACCTCAGCCACATTTTTTTTCGTCCGTGTATGAATTGCAGGCGAGTTTATCTCCACATCACGCGGCTGAATTAGAAGCAGTTGATATTGATATTCAGCAATGCCAATCCCCACCTTTTGAGCGCGCACTGATTGTTGAAGGTGCGGGTGGTGTATTTGTTCCCGTTAATGCACGTGCGAGCATGCTCGATTTAATGAAGCATTTTAATTTTCCCGTTATCATCGTGACACGGGGCACCCTGGGAACGATTAATCATACGTTATTAACCATACATGCATTACGTCAATACAATATTCCCATTCACGGTATTGTGTTTAATGGTGAGTTGTATCGAGCCAATCAAAAAACCATAGAACAATGGGGCGGGGTGCGCACACTCTTTCATGTGCCCTTTTTTACGGAATTAAAAAAATCGGCCTTACAAGATTGGATATCCACACAAAAAGAGACTATTTTAACGGAACTCTTAAAATGACGCTCGCGGAACGCGATAATCACACTCTTTGGCATCCTTATACCCAACATAAAATGGCGCCGTTACCAATTGCGATTGAACGGGGTGAGGGCGCTTATCTTTTTGATCAAGCAGGCAATCGTCTCTTGGATTTAATTTCTTCTTGGTGGGTCAATATTCATGGTCATGCTCATCCTGAAATTGCGCAAGCGATTTATCAACAAGCAATGAAGTTGGAACATGTCATTTTTTCTAGTTTTACGCATACACCGGCTGTCCAATTCGCAGAACAATTACTCGATTTGCTGTCAAATAATTTCAGTAAAGTTTTTTATTCGGATAATGGGTCTACAGCAATAGAAATCGCCTTAAAAATGGCGTGTCAATTTTGGCATAACAACAATGAAAAACAACGTAAACGCTTTATCGCTTTTGAAAACGCTTATCATGGCGACACATTTGGCGCGATGGCGCTCGGTAAAAAAAGCGGATTTTTTTCAGCTTACGAAGATTTACTTTTTCACGTGGATTTTATACCTTATCCAGCCACTTGGTTGGGTGATGAAGCGGTTCAACAAAAAGAAAAAGCGGTGTTAGCTTCACTCGATGCGCATTTAAAACAATACGGTCATGAAACCGCTGCACTGATTATCGAGCCTCTGATTCAAGGTTCAAGTGGCATGAATATGTGTCGTCCCGAATTTTTGCAACAATTAGAAAAAATGACGCAAGCACACGGTATTTTGGTGATTTATGATGAAGTCATGACAGGCTTCGGACGTACCGGCGCGGTGTTTGCTTGCCATAAAGCCCATACTTCACCTGATATCATTTGTTTGGCCAAAGGAATCACCGGCGGATTTTTGCCTTTTGCGGTGACGGCATGCACTGAAAAAATTTATGCGGCTTTTTTAGGTGATACTTTTAGTAAAGCGTTGGCCCACGGACATAGTTTTACCGGAAGTCCGTTGGGATGTGCTGCTGCTTTAATGTCTCTTGAGATTTTAAAACGTCAAGAAACGATCGAACAACAGCGCATGATTGAGCGTGTGCACCAACACGAATTAACACGGTTATTGCAAGAAATACCCATCACGATGGCGCGCTATACCGGCACCGTCGCTGCGTTTTCAGTCAACCTATCGGCTGATTATGGTTCTTTGATGAGTTTAGAATTACGTGAACAATTTATTAAAAAAGGTTTATTAATTCGTCCTCTGGGTAACGTAATTTATTTTATGCCGCCTTACTGCATTACCGAATCCGATTTAAAACGTACCTACGACATTGTAGCGGAAGAAATTAAAGGAGTAACAGTATGTTAAAAACACAGTGGACCCACGAAAAAGTATTGGAATTATTTGCTTTACCGTTTCCTGAGTTGATTTATCAAGCACAGACGACACATAAACAATTTTTTCCAGCAGGTGACATGCAACTCAGCACCTTATTAAATATTAAAGATGGGGGTTGTCCGGAAGATTGTCATTATTGTCCGCAAGCGGCCCGTTATCATACTGGTGTGGCAGCAAAAAAATTAATGAGTGTGGAGAATGTTAAAAAACAAGCAGAAGCAGCGAAAGCGGCCGGTGCGACACGTTTTTGTATGGGCGCTGCGTGGCGTGAATTAAAAGACCGTGATGTTCCCGCGATCAAACAATTGATTCAAGAAGTCAAAGCGCTCGGCATGGAATCCTGTGTGACATTGGGTATGATGACAGAAACGCAAGCGGCGGAATTAAAAGATGCGGGCTTAGACTATTACAATCATAACATCGATAGTTCACCGGAATTTTATCAAGAAATCATCACGACACGGACTTATGATGACCGTTTGCAAACGCTAGAGCGGGTTAGACAAGCTGGCATTAAAGTGTGTTGTGGGGGCATTGTAGGCATGGGCGAGACTCGTGAAGATCGTGCGGGAATGTTGATGACGCTTGCGAATATGGAGCCTGCGCCGGAAAGCGTGCCCATTAATAACTTGGTACCTATTCCGGGGACACCTTTAGCTAATCAAGATCCACTTGATCCTTTCGAATTTGTTCGCACAATCGCGGTCGCACGAATTTTGATGCCAGAAGCGCGTGTCAGACTATCGGCAGGTCGGACCTCTATGTCAGATGAAATGCAGGCATTGTGTTTTCTTGCCGGCGCTAATTCGATTTTTTACGGTGAAAAATTATTGATTACCGCGAATCCGGATGCGATGCATGATAGAGCATTATTAAATCGGTTAGGGATTGTGACGCAAGTGGGGACTGCGGTTGAGAAAGAATGTGTTGCTGCTGAGGCGTGTTGTTAAGGGGTTTTTTGTTTAATAACTGGTGGGCAAAGCGCAGCGTGCCCATCAAGATGATGAATTTCAAACGCGAATTCCGTATAAGCCTTACGCCTGTCATGCTTAAGCGGGTTCTGTCGCAAATGCTAATAGCCTCCTGTTAACTTTAAATAACCTGCGTTTTTGTGAGTAATAGCATGATAAGCACCCCATTTCCCTATTAAATATCAAATAATAAAATGTTCCAAAAAATTCTCAAATGAGATATAATAGGATTATAGTGATATTAAAATAAATATAAGGAACTTCTATGTATCCTTCATCCCAATCCTCTTCTAGCCTATCGCACGTCAATAAAAACGCGGTTGCCTTAAAAGCTTTTTTTGGCATTACACACAAATGGGCGTTGACGTCTGACCAAGAAAGAATATTACTTGGCGCTTCTCCTGCCACGTTTTATCGCTGGAAAAAAAATAAAGAGGGGTCTTTAACCCTCGATACATTAGAAAGAATTTCTTATATTTTGGGAATTTATAAGGCACTGCGCATATTACTTCCTTCCGAAGAGGCGGCCAATCAGTGGATTAAAAAAGCAAATAAAGCCCCGCTATTTGGTGGAAAAAGTGCATTAGATAAGTTACTGATAGGAAGAGTCATTGATTTAGCGGATGTACGTCGCTATCTCGATGCGGAACGCGGATGGTGACATGGTGAAACTTCCTATTCTCGCCCATTTTGCTGGTCAAAAACATTTTAGGATTATTCCTTCTATTTACCCACCCATTAATTTTTTTGAAGACTTAGTTGATCCTGTTGAAATGGAAGCGTTATGGGACATTGAAAGTCTTACTAATGAACGGTTGCGACAAGAAGCGGGTGACTTGTTTTTAGTTGCGCCTCAAGATCGTGTCAGCGGTCCAGGTTCTTCGGTCATCATGGCTTCCTTTACCCATTTATCCAAACCTACTCGATTTTCCGATGGCAGTTACGGCGTTTATTATGCGGGTTTTTCGAAAGAAACGGCTATTCGAGAAACGGTCTTTCATCGAGAGGAATTTTTACGAGCAACAGATGAACCTGCATTGGAGTTAACAATGCGGCTTTATGAAAGTGCAGTTGTAAAACCGTTACATGATATCAGAGAAAAGAAATACGAATTATTGCATCATCCTAAACGTTATGTGGAATCGCAAGAGTTTGGTCGTAAATTAAGAGACCAACAATCTTGGGGTATTGTTTATCATAGTGTTAGACATTCTACTGGTACTTGTATTGCTTGTTTTAGACCACCTGCAATTTCTATTCCAAAGCAAATTTCGCATTTGAAATATATATGGAATGGCAGCAAAATTACGGAAGTATTAGATGTGCAGAGGGTTTTAGAGTTTTAATTTTTTGCTTGTCATCTTATACCTAACATCCCCTTTATTTTTAGTCAGGAGATCCCCGATGAAAGCATTCGGGGATGACAGATATAACAAGGATGATCGATTCTCGAAAGTTACATCAATGTATACTGCGGTCCACTCCCTCCTTCTGGCGGTGTCCATATAATATTTTGTGTCGGATCTTTAATATCACACGCTTTGCAATGAATGCAATTGGCTGCATTAATTTGCAAATAGGGCGCTCTTTTTTCTGCATTTACAATTTCATAAACACCCGCTGGACAATAGCGCTGCTCGGGTGCCGCGTAATACTTTAAATTTACTTGAATGGGGATAGAAGGGTCTTTTAATTTCAAATGGCAAGGTTGGTTTTCATCGTATTTTGAATGAGTGAGATAAACCGACGATAAAAGATCAAACGTTAATTTGTTATCATGTTTTGGATAAATAATTTTTTCGCATTTATCCATATGTTTTAATTGATTGTAATCTGCATGATTGTGAAATGTCCAAGGCGCTTTGCCGCGAAAAACATACGTGTCGATGGCAGAATACAGTAATCCCAGCGGTAATCCCCAGGTCATTGACGGGCGAATATTACGCACCCGATATAATTCTTCCCATACCCACGATTTTTTAATGTTTTCCGCATAAGAGTGACACTTATATTGTTCCACAGCGGGGAAAATACTCTCTGCTGCAATCATGCCTGATTTCATGGCGTTATGAATGCCTTTAATTTTGGGTACATTCAAAAAACCTGCTGCACAACCAATCAATAATCCGCCTGGCAGCGCAAGTTGCGGGATGGACTGCAAACCGCCTTCATTCAGTGCGCGTGCGCCGTATTCAATGCGTTTTCCATTTTCTAAAAGCGGTGCAATAGCAGGATGAGTTTTAAAACGTTGAAATTCTTCGTAAGGATTCAAATAAGGATTTTGATAATCCAGACCGACTACGAAACCGATAGCCACTAAGTTTTTTTCGAATTGATAAATGAAAGAGCCGCCGTAGGTTTTTTGATCGAGTGGCCAACCCACCGAATGCATGACTGAGCCTGATTGATGTAATGCGGTGGGAACTTCCCATAATTCTTTAATACCCAAACCATACGTTTGTGGGTCACTATTTTTTTGCAAATCAAAACGTTCCACTAATGTTTGAGTTAAAGAACCGCGGCACCCTTCTGCAAATAAAGTGTGTTTTGCGCGTAATTCCATCCCTGGTTGAAAGCGCGCTGTCGGATTGCCCTGCTTATCGACGCCTTTATCACCCGTGACGATTCCACAAATTCGGCTACCTTCATAGAGAATATCCGTGGCAGCAAAACCAGGAAAAATATTGACACCTAAACTTTCAGCTTGCGTGGCAAGCCAGCGACAAAATTTATCTAAGCTAATAATATAATTGCCGTGATTACGCATTTGAGGCGGGGTGGGCAAACGATACGATTTTTTTTCAGTAAGAAATAAAAATTTATCGCGTGTGGCTGGCGTATGAAGCGGTGCATTTTTAGTTTGCCAATCTGGAATTAATTCATTTAATGCATGTAGTTCAAGCACTGCACCCGATAAAAGATGGGAACCGACTTCTTCACCTTTTTCAATGATGCAAATAGTGAGGGGCTTGTTATGCTGCTGACTTAATTGTGCTAAACGTATCGCAGCCGATAATCCAGCAGGGCCTGCGCCGACGATGACAACATCAAATTCCATTGATTCTCGCATGAGATTCTCCTTATCAGGATGACAGGCTCACTGTCAACAGATCCTATTAAAACATTTCAACCGCAATGGCTGTCGCTTCTCCACCACCAATACATAATGAGGCGATACCTTTTTTCAAATTTTTTTGCTGCAATGCCGCAATTAGCGTCACTAAAATTCGGGCGCCTGTTGCGCCAATCGGATGACCGAGCGCACAGCCACCACCATGCACATTTAATTTTTCATGTGAAATAGCCAAATCATGCATCGCGGCCATCGCTACCACAGCGAATGCTTCATTGATCTCAAATAAATCCACTTCTGAAACGGTCCAATTTATTTTTTTTAACAAACGCCGAATAGCTTCGATCGGTGCGGTTGTAAATTCACTCGGCGCTTTTGCGTAAGTACTATGTGCGATGATTTTGGCTAACGGTTTAACCCCACGTTTTTCAGCTTCACTTAAGCGCATTAATACGAGAGCAGCTGCGCCATCAGCAATAGAAGAAGCGTTCGCTGCGGTGATGGTACCCTCTTTTAAAAAAACAGGGGATAATTGCGGGATTTTTTCAACTTTCACTGCTAAGGGACGCTCATCAGTATCGATGACTTGTGTGCCTAGTCGAGTTAAGAGAGTGACAGGTGCAATTTCATTAGCAAAATAGTTTTCTTGCTGCGCGTGCTGTGCGCGTAATAAAGATTCTTTAGCAAATTCATCTTGTTTTATTCGAGAAAATTGATACTCCGCTGCGCATTTTTCAGCAAATAATCCCATGGGTTGACCTTTTTCATACGCATCTTCGAGGCCATCATACATCATGTGATCTAGAATTTCGGCATGCCCCAGACGATATCCTTGCCTTGCTTTAGGAATAAGATAAGGCGCATTCGTCATACTTTCCATCCCGCCTGCTACATAAATAGAATAACTACCCGCTAGTAAGGAATCATGCGCTAACATAACCGCTTTCATACCAGAGCCGCACATTTTGTTAATGGTTGTGCAAGGGGTGTGTATTGAAATTCCAGCTGCAAGCGCAGCTTGGCGCGCTGGTGCTTGCCCTAAACCGGCAGGTAAAACGCATCCCATAATAACTTCTTCAATTGCATCAGGCGTTAGCATTGCACGTTCAATAGCGGCTTTAATGGCGGTACTGCCAAGTTCTGGAGCAGAAACATCTTTTAAAACGCCGAGTAAATTACCTTGGGGTGTGCGAGCAATACTGGCGACAATAATAGGATCAATAGACACGTTGGTTAACTCCTTTGTGGGGAAATTTTAGCACATCTTATTATGTGCTGGGCGCATATTGTTTAGAGTCGCTGGGGCCAGCGTTTATTTGTAACAAAATCGGTCTTTCCTAAATTTTTTCAGAAATGCAACACATTAAGTTTGTCCATAAACTATACACTAATTATGTTTTAGGATATAATTCTTTTTTTATAAAAAAACAGACTAGTCTATTGTTTTTAATGCCAAAATAAAACAGGAGAAAACGATGAGCATAAAAGGATTTCCCTTACTATGTTTGGTTCTCGCTAGCACTACACTGGCAGCGCAAACCTCTTCCGAGCAAGCAACCGCAGCTTACTTGCAAAAAATTAAAGAGCAACCTCAGTCCTTGCAAGTTTTTTTACAAAACATGCCAAAAGGTGGTGATTTGCATAATCATGTCAGTGGGGCTAGCATGGCCGAAAATAGTATACGTTATGCAAAAGGGGATGGATTATGTGTGGATCGTCAGACATTTACAGTCAGTCAAAATGCGCAATGCACGTCTGACAATTTATTGGATAATTCAGCAAAGAGTGCTGAGTTGTACAACGGCATCATTGATGCATGGTCTATGCGAAATTGGACGTCGATGAAAGACAGTAGTCATGATCATTTTTTCAATGCATTTGGCAAATATTCCGCTATTTCATCCATGCATTTTGCAGACATGTTAGCAGAAGTGGTGGATCGTGCGGGTCAGCAAAATGAATCTTATCTCGAATTAATGACAACACCGCAGCTTGCGGCCGATTTAGGAAATAGTGTGGGCTGGGATAATGATTTTGCCCGACTTCGTAAAAAATTATTGGCAGCAGGCATCGTTAATCTTGCAGAGAAGTCAATGGAAGGCATGCAAATGTATGAAGCCAAAGCACGCCAAATTTTAGCATGTGACACCGCGTCAGCATCAAAAGGATGTCAAGTTAAAGTGCGCTATTTGTTTCAAGTCTTACGCGAAAAACAACCGGTGGAAGTATTCGCACAATTATTGACGGCGTTTGAAACAGTGAGTCGGGATCATAACAAACAGTTTGTAGGAATTAACCTGGTTCAGCCAGAAGATGGTTATCTGTCCATGCGTGATTATAAATTACAGATGCAGATGGTTGGTTTCTTACGAAAACTTTATCCTAATGTCCATGTTTCACTACATGCAGGTGAGTTAATCAGTAGTTTAGTATCACCTGATGGGTTGCGCTTTCATATCCATGATGCAGTGACTGTAGCACAGGCGGATCGTATTGGTCATGGTGTTGATGTTGCTTATGAAGATAATGCAGATCGATTATTGCGAACGATGGCTGAAAAAAATGTCATGGTTGAAATTAATCTTTCCAGCAATGCAGCCATTTTAGGTATAGAAGGAAATAATCATCCCTTCGAATTATATAGGCAATATCACGTACCTTTGGCTATTTCGACAGATGATGAAGGTATCTTACGTACTAATTTAACTGAACAATATCAACGCGCTATTTTGACTTATCAGTTGGATTATATGTCAGTGAAAAATTTGGTACGAAATAGTATGACTTATAGTTTTTTGCCCGGAGAAAGTTTATGGCAAGATCGGGATTATAAACGAATGAATGCAGCCTGCGCGCGCGATAGCTTGAATGCCAAAGCGGTTTCAAATGCGTGCAAAACGTTATTGGGTAAGAGTGAAAAAGCGCAGTTACAATGGGAGTTAGAAAAACAATTCAGTGTGTTTGAAAATGGGTATGTGAGATCCCCCGTCATCCCCGCACGCCTTTAGCGGGGATCTGTTTACGATGAGGAGATCCCCGCTAAAGGCGTGCGGGGATGACGCGTTTTCAAAAACACCCTTTCGAGCAAGGTTCCATCCTGGCATTTTTTGCCATTTTTCTTTTTGTAACGGACTTTGATTTTTTATGCATATAACACCCCAACACGGGCAACACCATCAATACCATGCCGGTAATAAACAGCATTTCATAATGAAACAGACCACCGACGTCAATGCCATCGGGTGGAATGAATCCGACAATTTCCGTGATAGTGCAACCTATTAAACCTAACAAGCAGACAAACCATAAACCTGCTTTCCCACCCGGAATCTTGAACGTCCGTTTTAAGTGAGGATATTTGTAGCGTGTCACTAAGCCCACGACGAACATTATCATGTACATCAAAATATATAATTGCGTACTTAATGCAGTTAATAGCCAATAGGAACCATTTACACTGGGCATCAATAAAAAAGCGAGACAAATTAAACTAACTAGGATGGCCTGCATAATCAAGAGACGACTTGCCACACCTTGTTTGTTTTCTTTTTTAAGGAAATCGGGTAAGAAGTCATGCTGTGCGGCTTGTAACAAACCACGTGCGGGTGAAATGACCCAGCTAATTGTGCCGCCTGCTGTACCGGCAATAATGAGAATGATCATGATGGGCATGATCCAGGTAAGATGATAGGTTGCGGAAAATTGAGCAAAGGCTTGCAAAACACCATTAACTAAATTGATTTGATCTTTTGGCAAAATGATAGCAAGAGCAAGTGAGCCAAAAATCATGGTTCCTAAAATCAAAATAGAAGATAAAAGCAATGCCTTGGGATAGGATTTTTGAGGATCTGCCACATCTTGCACATGTACTGCAGATAATTCAATTCCTAAAAAAGCAGTCATGATAGCAGTCAGTGAAATCCAATTTTGTGAATCGTGCAATTTAGGAATCAAATTATCGAGAGTAAAATGAATTTGCAATGGATGGCCGTGCCATATCCAAGTAGCCGCAAATAAAATCAATATGCTCATCGGAATCACGAGTCCAGTCACTGCACAAAAACTGGTAAATTTGGCGGATACTTTTAAGCCTCTGAGATTGATTAATGTCAGGAACCAAAATGTGCCTAAGATAACGGTAATTAAATATAACTTATTTTGTGCAAGTGCAGGGGAAATAAGGAAGGTCGCACTTCCCGCGATAAACGATAAAATTGTTGGGAACCAGACCAAATTGCTGATCCATTGTAGCCATACCGCAAAAAACCCGACTTTTTCGCCAAATGCAGATGATGTCCAATGAAAAATCCCACTTTTTTCTGAAGAAGATGAGGCTAACTCAGCCGAAACGAGGGCTGCAGGCGCAAGAAAAAGGAAGGCCGATAGCAAGAAAAAAAAGACTAATGCCGTCCCAAACAACGCGGTTGCCGGTAAATTTCGAATACTATCAACAGCGCCGCTAATTAGCATAACCAATGCAAAGACACTGATTCCATTAGTTTTATTTTTCAATTTTTAATCCTCGTAACTTATTGAGGTCATAGTATAGGACATTTGCTATACTGATAATAATTAATTAATTTGATTAAATGATCAAAAAAAATGAGTTTACTTAGCCCTCAATTAGAAGCTTTCATGACCATCGCGCGGCATAAGACTGTTCACAGTGCCGCGAGAGAATTACACATGACCCAAACCGCAGTAACCCAACGTATCCGCATGCTGGAAAGTCGGTTGGGTACGACTTTATTTATTCGTACACGACGCGGCATGATGTTAACGACGGAAGGGGAAGCCTTATTACGTTACTGCCAAGCGACCAGTGAATTAGAAGGCGAGGCGTTAGCCATTATTCAAGGGGCTGCTAAAGAAACAGCCATTCGTTTTTGTATTACGGGTCCGACCAGTATTATGCATTCTCGCATTGTGACCCAGTGTTTTCCGATTATGCGGCAATTTCCTAATTTGCTTATGCAATTTGATATCAATGACCAAGAAAATCGGATTCGTTCTTTGCGTTCGGGGGAAAGTCAATTAGCTGTCATTCAACGTGAAGATGTGATGCCAGAGATGGAGCATAAATTATTGCAGCCTGAGCATTATGTTCTGGTTTGTACGAGTGCTTGGGAACATAGAACGCTCACCGACATTATTAAAACCGAACGTATTATTGATTATGATCCAACCGATCAAATGACAATGCATTATTTACGTCATTTTAATTTATGGGATTTAGCACAGCACGAACGTCATTTTGTGAATCGTACCGATATGATGGCCATGATGCTGGCTGCCGGTTTCGGTTATGGTGTTTTGGCATTAGAGTTTAGTCAGTCATATTTAAAAAAACATGAGTTGATCGTGCTAAATTCAAAAAAAATCTATGAAAATAAAATGGCGTTAGCATGGTATGGGCGCCCCGAGCCCCCGAAATATTTCTCGGCGATGATTGAGGCCATTCGTTAAAAATCGTCAGCGTGATCATAACAGGATGCTCAGTACTATAGTCCTTCAGATAATTATTTTGGATTTTAACACGCTATCTTACCGCCATCTCAAGGTGTTTTTCAATCACAAAAACTTGAAATAGCTCTGCTATTCCTGCGTTTTTGTTCAATCAAAACACCTTGATCTGACAGTAATCTGTCATGTTAAAATCCAAAATAATTATCTGAAGAACTATAGATAAAAAATAGGGCATAAAAACTTTATCCTCAAAATATTTTAAATTAACAAATCAGAGGACCAGTCATTTTGGCATTGGAATTAGTTGCAGAGTGACGTGCGCAATGTGAACAACAATAATAAAAATTATCAGATTCAATCCCGTGCCCGATAATCTTACAGCCGCATTGTTGACAAATAGGTGCTAATTTATTAATTGCACATTCAAAACAATCAAAATCATATGTTTGGTCATTTAATGATATTTTAAAGGTGTTTGAATACTCATTTCCGCATGAATTACAGATTGCCATATTTATCCCTACTTATTTTAAACCTTTTGATCATTTAAATTATATTTTCATAAAAATTATGAACCACCTAAATTTTACCCTAGTTTTATTGGAAAAAACCCTTGCTTACCTTATTTATACGATTTTATAAAATTGAATATTAAATCAATCACACAAAAAAATTATTTAATCCAATGGACACTAAATACAAGCAGCGTTAAAACATAGGACTTACATGCCTTGCATAAAAAAACTTTGCTAGAAGAAAGTTATTTTGATCATGATGCTGATATCGGCATTATTGGTCGTGGCAAGACTATAGAAGAAAGTTTTATTAATGCAGCTTATACAATGTTTTCTTTGATGAGTGATTTGTCAAAAATTTTCCCGAAGGAAAATTATTATTTCTCATTCAATGAGCCTGATATTGAATTGGCATTGGTTATCTGGCTGAATTCTTTATTAGGTTACGCCAATGCAAAAAATATTATTTTTTCCCAATTTAAACTCTCAAGAAAAAACGATGCTTGGTTAGGCGAGGCATCGGGGGAGCTATGGAGACTTAATATGGAACATGGAGTAGATATAAAAGGCGCAACTTTAACGATGCTTTCTGTTAAAAAAACACAAAATCATTGGGAAGCGCGTTGCATTGTTGATGTATAAGGTTTTTGAACAATAGGGTAATCAAACATGGATATGACAAGACTTCAACAGATTGATGAATTTTGTTGGACAACCAAGGACGTTGATTTACCAGTCATATTTTATGGCAGCAAAGACTTGCTGCAAGTTATGGATGAAAAAGTACGTGAACAAATTAGCAATGTTACAAAATTGCCTGGATTGGTTGGCAGTGCAATGACCATGCCAGATGCACATTGGGGGTATGGTTTCCCTATCGGTGGCGTGGCTGCATTTGATCCTCACGAAGGAGGAATTATTTCAGCAGGCGGTGTTGGCTTCGATATATCATGCGGAATTCGCTGTTTGCGTAGCAATTTATATTTAACTGATGTATTACCGCACATCAAAAAATTGGCAGATGTTTTATTTAATGAGATACCAGCGGGAGTGGGCGTACAGGGAAAATTACATTTAACAATAAGCGAATTAGATGATGTGCTGTTAAAAGGCGCAAAATGGGCAATTGTAAAAAGTTACGGCACAAAGGATGATTTAGGATATATAGAAGAAAATGGCTGTATAATAGGTGCAGCACCAGAAAATGTATCAAATCAGGCTAAACAACGCCAGTTAAGTGAGATGGGAACATTAGGCTCAGGCAATCATTATTTGGAGGTTCAAGTAGTAAAACAAATATTTGATCAACAAGCAGCTGAAGCTTTTGGTCTAGCAGAAAATAAAATTATTATTTCTATTCATTGTGGTTCACGCGGCTTAGGCCATCAAATTGGTAGTGACTATCTTGTTGCACTGGCCAAAGTTGCGCATAAGCTAAAATTAAAACTACCTGATCGCGAGTTGGCCTGTGCCCCTATATTATCCGAGGAAGGGCAACAATACATTGGAGCCATGTATTGTGGAATTAATTGTGCGCTTGCAAATCGCCAGATTATTACAGAATTAACAAGACGGGCTATTGAACCTATTTTTCCTCAAATACAACTCGAGACGTTATTTGATGTTTCGCACAACACATGCAAGCGCGAACAACATCAAATTAATGGCAAGTGGCGTGATATTTATATTCATCGTAAAGGAGCAACACGCGCTTTTGGGCCGAATCACCCTGCATTACCCAATAGATATAAATTAGTGGGTCAACCTGTGTGTATTGGCGGCAGTATGGGTACAGCATCCTACATATTAGCTGGAAACTCACCTGACGTTAATCATGCCTTCGCTTCTGCATGCCATGGTGCAGGCCGTCAAATGAGCCGACGCAAGGCATTAAAACAGTGGCAAGGTGAAAAGCTCATAGAAGAATTAACACAAAATAAAATTTATATTCGCACTCGCTCAATGCGTGGTCTGGCCGAAGAAGCACCGGACTCTTATAAAAATGTTCATCAAGTGGTAGAAGCAACTGAACTCGCAGGATTAGCACGGCGTGTTGCATTATTAAAACCATTGGCTTGTGTAAAAGGGTAAAAAATTTTAACGACATCTCGCGTTAAAAAATGCCTACTAAATGTAGTTGCCTTTCTGCACGAATCTGCTCAGTATGCCAATATGCTCCGGTAAGCCGCAAGGTATGAGGAGTGAGTCACTTGAAGATTAAGTAATACTGTCATGCGTAATAAATATTTCAGAAGCCACTATTTATATTGGAGTGCGATATAATAAGACATGAAAAATCAAGAGAAAAACTTCTTATTATTTCTGTGCGGTGATGTCATGTTAGGCCGAGGCATTGATCAAATACTGCCTTTTTCGTGCAATCCAATATTGTATGAATCTTATGTCACTGATGCACATGATTATGTTTTGTTGGCTGAAGAGAAAAATTCAAAAATTAATTATCCAGTGAGCATAGATTATATATGGGGCGATGCTTTTTCCATTTGGCAACAGAAAAAGCCAGATGCCAAAATCATTAATCTAGAAACCTCCATCACGCAATGTAATGATTACTGGCCTAGTAAAAAAATTCATTATCGCCTGCATCCAGGCAATATTGATGTTTTGAAAACCGCTGGCATCGATATTTGCACAGTTGCTAATAATCATGTTCTGGATTGGGGTTATGAAGGCTTGAGAGAAACAATTGCTACCTTAAAAAAAGCAGGTATTCATGTTTCAGGTGCTGGGGAAACACTCTCTGCAGCTATTCAGCCAGCGGTTATAAACTTAAATACCGATCAGCGTATCCTGGTTTTTTCAGCAGGAACAGCTTCAAGTGGAA
Organism: uncultured Coxiellaceae bacterium; assembly: GCA_964612855.1. Taxonomy (GTDB): domain Bacteria; phylum Pseudomonadota; class Gammaproteobacteria; order DSM-16500; family DSM-16500; genus DATIJJ01. The sequence goes on along the minus strand of CAZTDR010000008.1, from coordinate 20,477 downwards.
TTCCTTCAGCATGGCTTGCAAATAATAAAAAACCCGGAGTGTACTATTTAGATGAATTAAGTATAAAGTCAGTTCACTCAATTGCAAGAAACATTGCTCAATATAAGCAACCAAATGATCTGACTATTTTCAGCATACATTGGGGAAGTAATTGGGGTTATGCTGTGCCAAACGAATTTCAGACTTTTGCACATGCGCTAATTGATAAAGCCAATATAGATCTTGTTTTTGGACATTCTTCTCATCATTTTCGACCAATCGAAATTTATCACAATAAACTTATTCTGTATGGCTGCGGTGATTTTATAAATGATTATGAAGGGATATCAGGGTATGGAGAATATCGTAGCGATCTGTCAATAATGTACTTTGCTGAGTATAAATCTTCTCGTGAACTTGACAAACTTATACTTGTTCCTATGCAAATTAAAAATTTTAGATTGCAACGCGCAAATATGGAAGATTGTCGATGGGTAATGAATCTATTAAATCATTTTAAATTCAATGTATCATTTCATGTTGATCAACAAGAGTTAATTTTCAATAAATATAGCAAAGGAATTTGATAATAGCGTATGTCGATTTTTGAAAAACACAGCCTAGGTAACAAAATTCTATGCACAATCCCTATTTTGATTTGATTCGCACAGTTTGGCGTAATGGACAACCATGGCGGCGTACGATTATTGTTTATTATTGCGCATATATTATCGCGCAAGCTTTTTTAAGCCTAGGTCCTTACGCTTTCGGTAAGACGATAAACATATTACAACATTTTACGCCAAATAGGCTGACGGAAGTCATTTTATGGCTCAGTGCAAGCGTTGCTGTATTATTAATTTTTTGGATATTTCACGGCCCTGCGCGTGTTAAAGAGCGAGAAGTTGCGATGAATATTCAGCAAGCTTTTCGCACTCGAATCTATGAACAGTTAACGCAATTGCCCCTTAAGTGGCACCAAGATCATCACTCAGGCAATATCATTTCTCGCATCAATCGTGCATCATCTGCATTATTTCGGTTCGCAGGCGAACAATTTATTTATATTGAAACTATCATTAAGTTTTTAACCTCTTCTCTTTTCTTGCTATGGATATCCTTTCCTGTTGGTCTTTTAAGCCTCTTAAGTTGCGCCATTTCAATTATGATAGTGCTGTTGTTCGATCGAAAATTAATCCCACTCTACAATAAAGAAAACGAAGTTGATAATCATGTGGGTGCAGTCCTGTTCGATTATATCAGCAATATGACTACCATTCTTACACTGCGATTGGGAGAACTGACCCGAAGTAATCTTTTTCAGCGCCTTATGAGCATCTGGCCTTTTTACAAAAAAGACATGGTATTAAATGAAATAAAATGGTTTGTGATGGGCGTTGTGTTAACGACACTTCAATCTATCATCTTAATTGGATATATCGTTTATTCTTTACATGTGACAGGTGCTGTTTTAATTGGTCTCGTTGTGATGATTTATCGTTATCAATCAGATTTAAGTGAAGTGTTCTATGCTTTCAGCGCAAATTACAGTGAACTTGTTCGTATGGACACCGATGTCAAAGGGTTGCAGCCCATTCTAAAAGACATTGAGCGCTTAGCACACACACCGCAAGGTGCTATCATCGCCAAGCAGTGGCATACAATCAAAATCATCGATCTTGATTTTTATCATGTTAACGATGCAAAAAGTAAAAAGATATTTGACCATATCAACTTAACACTTAAACGTGGAGAAAAAATTGCTCTTATTGGATCGAGTGGTGGCGGAAAAAGTACACTGCTCAACATTATTCGCGGACTTTATACTCCAAACCACGCGCATCTGATCATCGATGATGTTTCATTTAATTCATTGGAACCGCTACAAGCTATCACTACCCTGATACCGCAAGATCCAGAAATTTTTGAAAATACGATTGCATTTAATATCACTATGGACGTTGAAGAAAAAGTAGACGTCATTCATACCACTATCAATCTTGCATGCTTTTCAAAAGTACTTGATACGTTACCATCAGGTCTTGATACAGACATCCGTGAAAAAGGCCTTAATCTTTCCGTAGGTCAAAAACAACGTTTAGCTCTTGCACGAGGCCTTTTTGCAGCTCGCTTTAGTTCATTGATTTTGATGGATGAACCGACATCAAGTGTGGATTTGCCAACTGAAAAAGAAATTTTATCCAATGTGATTCACGCATTTCCTAACGCTACACTGATTGTATCATTGCATCGATTACATCTTTTACCTAAATTTGATAGGATCATTATGTTGGATCATGGTAAAATTATTGCAGACGGAGCGACTGCTGATTTGTTGAGTCAAGCAGGCCCCGTGCAAAAATTGTGGCTAAATTATCGCTAGCGCTTGGGTCGTCTTATTCTTTGAAATGAACGACTTTTGAATTATGTTGTATGAGATAAATGTTATATGTTAGTACTTGCCCTCTGTTCACAAATTTTGAAAATAGCGTAACAACAGAAAAAGATGAGGTTAGGAAACAAACTCTCTATGTGGACAATTAAGGTGCTAGAGTAAGGTTTTTATTTGAGGCGGCGTGTGGATTTCTTCAGTAAGTACTGTTTGTTTTTTTGCACTCACCACTGCTGTTGCAGGAGCCTCATTAACTTTGCCTGGTGTCAGTTTTAGTGCAAACTTTCCAAGCCTGAATCCTTAATAAGAGCGTTCGCGGGTGCCATAGGGGGGCGAAAACGCCCCCCCTATGTCACTTATTAATTTTCTTCTCCAATTCTTCTTGCCGATTAATTCTTGCCAATACTTTTTTCAAATCATCTTCACTCAATTCCAGCCCGGCCAGTTTTAAGGCTTTTTGTGGATTGAGTTTAAGATTCTTTTTGAATTCCGGATCGGCTATCCAGAGATCAAAAACCTCCCGTAATTCATTCATGCTTTTGTTCCTGTTTATTGGGTATATACCCATTACACCTTAAGATGCGAAATTTAACAACCTATCTTGCGGCGAACTTGCAGTGATTTAAAACAGAAAAATCCTCACCATACTACAAGTATTGCTCCGGTTTTTCAGTTTTAAATCACTTCAATTTCTTGCAATCTAAATTGTTAAACTTCGCATCTTAAGGTGTAATGGGTATAATGATAAAGAACAATAATCAAGGAAAAGCCCTGTGTCAAAAGGATTGACAGTGAACCCTGATCAACGACTGATTTTTATCAGTTTGTTACCGTGTTTTGCTATGCTATCCGTGTCGCAACAAAAAGAGCTCGCGACCTTAATGACGGAAGTACATTATTCAGTAGGCGAAAAAATTGTAGAAGAAAATACGCTTGTCGACAGTGTTTTTATTATTGCGACAGGGCTGGTTGAAGTCAGTCATCTTATAAAAAAGAAACCCCATAAAATTAAATTTTCCAAAACGCTTTCTCCTATACGCAAGGTGCCAGTCGCTATTTTGCACACAGGCGAAACGATTGGTTTAAATGCCACGGGATTTTTTTCCGTAACGGGTGAACGAACGGCCACTGTCATTGCTTTATCTCCAGCAACATTATTGCAGATTGATTTAAAGAAATTACACAATTTTTTAGCAAGCTATCCTGAACTACAAGCAAAAATGTATGCAGCGTCTGAGCAAATGTTACGAACACAATTTATCAAACAATGTTTACCTTTCAATCGTTTGTCACAAGCGCGTTTAATATGGTTAGCCAATCGTGTTGAAGAAGTCACGCTTCCTGCGGGCAAGATCTTATTTCATGAAGGTGAAAAAGGGGATCGTTGTTATTTAATTCGTCGAGGACAAGTTGAAATTTTAACGCATCACGAAGATGGTTCAGAGCATCAGCTCGCTATTTTAAAAGCGCCTACTTTATTTGGTGAAGCAACCTTAATGACACAAGCATCCCGTAATGCGACCGCGCGTGCAGTCAATGAATGCGATTTGTTGGAGTTAAAACATGAGTATTTATCTGAATTAATCGAATCAGAAAATAATGTGGCAAATACATTGATGACATTGATGGTTGATCGTAGTCGGCCATTACAAAATCCCCATGTGACATCTCATCAACGTGTCACAGCGGATGAACAAACCGTTGTTATTTTAAAAAATCCCGATAACGGAAATTATTTTAAATTATCCGAAGAAGGTTGGTTTATTTGGCAGTTAATGGATGGGCGGCATACCATGCAAGAAATCACGATGCAATTGTCGGACGAATATAATGTTTTTGCCCCCGACGTGGTAGCTGGATTGATTTCTAAATTAGCCCATGCCGAATTTGTCACCGAGGTAACGGTTGATAACGAAAAGATGTTGCTCAAACAACCTTTATGGCTACGTAGTGTGTTAAAAACCAGACGATTGTTAGAGGCAAGAATAGCATTCGGTGATGCAGATCCTTGGTTAACCCAGTTTTATCAAAAAATAGCGTTTATCTTATTTTATCCTTTAACCAAATTATTGTTGGCATTGATTATTGTCGCAGGATTTTTTGCGTTTGGTTTCGCAACATCGCACGTGATCACTATTTTTCAGACGCTGCGTGAGAGTTGGATGTTAATTTTACTCTTGATTCCATTTACGTTGCTTTCTGTTGCGCTACATGAATTGGGTCATGCATTAGCAACAAAATCCTATGGACGCGAAGTGCATTACATGGGTATTGGTTGGTATTGGCTAACTCCTATCGCATTTACCGACACATCGGACATGTGGTTAAGCTCTCAACGCAGCGCGCGCGTTTTTGTCAATCTTGCGGGTATTTATACTGATATTTTGGTGGGCGGAATATCGGCCTTAGGTATTTATCTTGTACCTAATGCTTATATCCAAGCATTTCTTTGGTTATTTTCTTTATTCACCTATGTCAGCGCATTTAGGATGTTAAATCCGTTGCAAGAATTAGATGGATATTATGTGTTAGTTGATATTTTTGATCGTCCCCGGTTACGCCAAGCATCGGTGGTTTGGTTGGTGAAAGATTGTGTAAAAACGTTACGTAGTCCGATTTTATGTCGGCAGTATTTGCCAGAAATTACCTACTGGTTGGCGTGCATTCTTTTTATGATATTAATTAGCATAGTGACCCTATTGGTGCAGACATTTGTTTTCAAAATATTTGGCTTTAAACCCAATAATATTTTTATCAGTTTAGCCTTACCATTTTTAGCAGGCTTGGTGTCATGCTTGGGAATTTTAGCAGATATTCGCAAGAGCTGAACAAGCGGACAATTTTTTGCAGGAAAAGCTGCTTAAATAGCCTTCCCCTGCTAGGAAGGCGAATTAGCTGGCAGTAGTGCGAAGATTTCCGATTAAATCTTCATCGGCAAAATCATCAACTCTTTGCCTTGCAAATGCAATTGTCGTTGCAAGGTGGTGGGTGTTTCATTGTGTAAAATACGCGTAATCCAATTATCATGCTCGAAAATAAGTTTGCTCGCAAAGAAAATACAATTATGATATTTCTCTCCTACTTTTTCAGCGAGCAACGTCAATTCTTCTACAGTATCGGTCCCAAAAGCAGCATAGCTTTCTGCAGCAATATGGTATTGTTGACAATAATTAACAAAATAATCGAGTGTATTATTAACTTCTTCACGCATTTTTTCTAAGGCGGTTTCTGCAGTAAAACTTTCAACATCGACAATACCCACGCTGATGAAAACAAAGTTTTTAAAATAGCGAGGGAAAATTCGGATAACGGACAATAATGTATGCATTCCAACCCCAAAACTTTTGCCAACACAGATCACCGCAGTGGGCAGTTGGGGGTCGGGGGCCAGCGGTATGAGCGCTTGCTCTGTGATCGGCTGCTTTAATTGTGTATCTAATTCAGCCAATTTTTTATTAATAGAAATGTAATGTTTTTTGATTAACAAACAGAAGCCGATGACGGCGCAGGTAATCAAAACAGTGACCCAACCCCCTGATTCGAATTTGGTGGAAAGAGTTACGCACAAAATCGCCGAGGTAATCAAAAAAGCAAAAAGAGAAAAAGCGAGTCGAGCTTTCCATTGCGGTGAAGCTTCACTTCGGTGTTTGGCCCAGTAGACACTCAAGCCTAATAGCGATAATGAGAAAGTGATAAACACATTAATACTATATAAAATAACCAATAAAGAAACGCGGCCTTGGCTCCAAATTAACAGCAACAATGCGGAAACTCCAAACAGAATGAGTCCATTTTGGATCACTAGCCGCGTGGATAAATGACGAAATCGATTGGGCACCCAACTGTCTACGGCCATGTTGGCTAACACGCGCGGCCCTGCTAAAAATCCCGTATTTGCAGCGACGAGTAATAAACCGGCTTCTAAGGCAAGCGTGACGATGAGCAGGCTTTTCCCTAATGTCGAATTTCCTAAAATCGCGTGAAAGACAACAGCATTCAGTGTTTGACCAGCAACAGGCTTTGCATTCCATAAGAGATATAACAACATAATTCCCGCTGCCGTAAAACTGAGTGAAACCGCCATATAAAGCATAGTCCACTTACCGGTACGCACACGCGGCTCGCTTAATGTGTTCACATTATTGGATACCGCTTCCAAACCCGTGTAGGTACCGCTACCGAGTGAGTACGCATGCAACATAATGGCTAATAAAGGTAACCAACCTAGGGTAGCAGCTAAAGAACGGGTCTCTTCAAGTGTGTCCGGAATAATGCCCAACAGCCCTTTGCTGTGCGCTGCAATGCCGTACACAATCAAACTAAAATGGATAATCACAAAACCAAGAAAAATAGGCGTTAGCAATTTAATGGATTCTTTCATGCCGCGGAAATTGACAATCATCAGCAAAATTAAAACCATGGCTTCAGCGAACAACTTATAAGGCAAAAATGTTTTGGGCAACATACTAAAAAAAGCATCCGTCCCGCTTGCAATAGAGACAGCAATAGTCAAGACATAGTCAATAATGAGCGCGGCGCCGGAGATTAATCCAATATGGGAACCTAATAATTGAGACGCAACTTTATAACCACCACCGCCGCTTGGGAATAATTCGATGACTTGGTTATAGCCTAATGAAATGATAAAGACGGTAATCGCTGTTGCCAATGCGATATAAAGCGCAAGATGAGGATGCGCACCTAACGCGATGAAGGCTTCTTCAGGACCATAACAAGAAGAAGACAAGCCGTCTGCACCCAGGCCAATCCACGCAAGAAATGCCACCAGCGAAACGTGACGTAAGATATTGGGGTGAAATGGATTAAGAGGGTCGCCAATAATATAGTGTTTTAATTTTGAGACGATGGACATAAGGTTCGGTCGTATCCGGAAAACAAGAAAAGAAGTATAACGAAAAGGAAATATAAAAAGTAGTGCGCTTTTTGCGCTGTAATCTACCGACTTAATGTCCGTAGGTGGATTACAGCGCAAAAAGCTATTCACATTATTTTGCCTGCATTCTCAGCGCCCCATCCAATCGAATTACTTCACCATTCAACATTTCATTCTCAACAATGTGCAACGCCAATTTTGCATATTCCCTGGGATCCGCTAAGCGCTTCGGAAAAGGGACTGTTTCGGCCAAAGCGGCGCGGGCTTCCGCTGGAATTTTATCAAACATAGGTGTGTCGACTAGTCCCGGTGCAATGGTCATTACCCGCACGCCAAATTGGGCTAATTCGCGTGCGGCAGGTAAGGTAAGCGCAACCACGCCGCCTTTCGATGCACTATAAGCTGTTTGACCAATCTGTCCTTCAAATGCGGCGACGGAGGCGGTGTTTATGATGACACCTCGTTCGCCCGATGCATTTAAAATAGGCGCGGTGATCATACTGTTCGCTGCAATGCGCATTAGATTAAATGTTCCAACTAAATTCACTTGGATGACTTGTTCAAAATCGGACAATGGTAACGGACCATCTCGCCCTATCATACGTTTACTTTGCACGATGCCCGCGCAATTGATACAAACACGCGCAACACCTTGCTCATTTTGCGCATGTTGCACAGCCGCTTCTACCTCTGTTGGATTGGTAATATCGCAGGCGATACCCAACGCATTTATTGTATTCGCCACTTTCATCAGTGCTTCTTGGTTTCTATCGAGCAGAGTGACCTTCGCACCGGCTTCACTAAATAATTTGGCTGTGGCTGCTCCCATCCCTGACGCACCGCCACTAATCAGTACCGCGCAATTTTTTATGTCCATAGGTTGAATCCTGTTGAATAAAGCCTGATACTTTCCAGAGTATTATCCGAAAAATCAAGGAGCCCGCATGAAAATTCTAGTCGCGGTTAAAAGAGTCATCGATTATGCCGCGCATATTCGTATTAAATCGGATGAAACCGGTGTTGAAACAGCTAATGTAAAAATGTCCATGAATCCATTTGATGAAATTGCTGTAGAAGAAGCGGTGCGATTAAAAGAACAAGGTGTTGCATCAGAAATCATTGTTGTCTCAATTGGGGCGAGTCAAAATCAAGAAACCTTACGCGCAGCTCTGGCGATGGGTGCGGATCGTGCCATTTTAGTGGAAACAGATCAAGTGATTCAGCCATTGGCGGCAGCCCATCTATTGCGAGTTCTCGTTGAACGTGAAACACCGCAACTGGTTATCTTGGGTAAGCAAGCCATTGATAGTGATAATAACCAAGTCGGCCAAATGCTGGCGGGGTTATTAAATTGGCCGCAAGGCACGTTTGCCTCTAAAATAACAATGCACCCTGAAATAGTTGAAGTGACACGCGAAATTGATGGTGGTTTGGAAACCTTAAAATTAAAATTACCGGCTGTGATTACGACGGACTTACGCTTAAATGAACCTCGTTATCTTTCTTTACCTAATATTGTGCAAGCCAAACGAAAATCCCTGACTGTCTTGCCGCTTGCGGAGTTAAATGTCGATACCATGCCGCACATTGATATTATCAAAGTGACGGCGCCAGAAAAACGTCAAGCGGGGGTAAAAGTAAATAGCGTGAAAGAACTGATTGAAAAATTACGCAACGAAGCGCGGGTGATCTAATGACTGTTTTAATGATAATAGAACATGATAATACGCTTTTAAAACCGGTAAATTTGTCTATTCTTACCGCTGCCTTGCAATTAGATAAAACAGTAGAAGCCTTGATTGTTGGCCATGATTGCCATGCCGTGGTCGAGCAAGTCAAAAAAATCTTGGATGTGTCACGCGTATATGTGGCAGATGCACCCGATTATCAACATCAATTAGCAGAAAATATGGCTCCGTTGATTGCAGAATTGGCTAAGTCATATGACAGTGTGCTTGTACCCGCCACTACGTTTGGTAAAAATATTTTACCGCGCGTCGCGGCGTTATTGAATATAGGCATGATTGCCGATGTGACAAAAATTATTTCGTCGGACACCTTTGTTCGGCCTATTTATGCAGGTAATGCGTTAGCCACGGTCAAAAGCCGCGACAAAATAAAATTACTGACGGTTCGTGCCACCGCCTTTGCGCACACATCAAAAACGCCCGCAACAGTAGAGGTCATGGCTATTTCTGAACGTATTCCTAACACACTATCTGAATTTGTCAGTCAAGAATTAACCGTTTCAACGCGTCCAGAATTAACGGCTGCGCGGATTGTCGTATCCGGGGGACGGGGATTAAAAAGCGCGGAAAACTTTAAACAGTTGGAAAATTTAGCCGATAGCATAGGGGCTGCAATTGGTGCTTCGCGTGCTGCGGTCGATGCAGGCTTTGCCCCCAATGATTATCAAGTCGGTCAAACAGGAAAAGTCGTTGCGCCTGATCTTTACATTGCCATTGGTATTTCAGGTGCTATTCAGCATATAGCCGGCATGAAAGATAGCAAGGTAATTGTAGCGATTAATAACGATCCTGACGCCCCCATTTTTGAAATCGCAGATTACGGATTAGTTGGCGATTTATTTAAGCTTTTACCCGAATTACAAGAAGAATTGACCCACTCCAACCTGTAGGGGCACGGCGCGCCGTGCCCGAGACTTTAAACAATCGCCGCTAAGGAACGATGCCCAACATAGCAAGCAAGAAAACATAAGGAAAAAAAATGCGATTAACATTTTTAGGCGCAACAAATACGGTAACCGGTTCCAAATTTTTACTGAGTGTAGAAGATAAAAAATTTTTAATCGATTGTGGTTTATTTCAAGGACTCAAAGAATTACGTCAACGAAATTGGACCAAATTTCCCGTTGAGCCGCGTTTAATTGATGCCGTTATTTTAACGCATGCCCATATTGATCATAGTGGCTATTTGCCCGTCTTGGTGAAGAATGGTTTTAAGGGAAAAATTTATTGTTCACCTGCCACGCGTGATTTATGTGCTGTATTGTTACCCGATAGTGGCTATTTACAAGAAGAAGAAGCCAAATTTGCGAATAAATACGGATACAGCAAACATAAACCTGCAGTGCCACTCTACACACGTGCTGAAGCGGAACAAACGCTCAATCAATTCCGACCTTTAGAATTTCGTAAAAATTATAAACTCGGTGAAGAGACACATATTTCGTTGATTCCTGCCGGTCATATTTTAGGGGCCACTTTTATTCAAGTAAAACATTATGGCACCACGGTTTTATTTTCAGGCGATTTAGGACGTCCGGATGATCCCATTATGTATCCGCCCGCTGTCATGCAAGCTGCAGATTATTTAGTGCTGGAATCCACGTATGGTAATCGGCTACATACTAAAGTCAATCCCATGGATGAATTGTGTGAGATCATTAACCGAACTGCAAAACGTGGTGGTACCGTGATCATTCCTGCTTTTGCTGTGGGACGTGCTCAGCATTTGCTTTATTTCATGTATCAATTAAAAAAATCAAAGCGCATTCCCGAGTTACCCATTTATTTAGATAGTCCGATGGCAAAAAGTGCCACTGATATTTTTCGCAAATATGCAGAATTACATCGCTTGGATGCAAAATTATCCGAACAAGTCAGCCAAATTGCCAAATACATTACGACCAAAGAAGAGTCACAAGCATTAGATCAAGTGACTGCATCCAAAATTATTATTTCAGCGAGTGGCATGTTGGAGGGTGGTCGTGTTTTACATCATGTTAAAATGTTTGCACCGGATGCGAGAAATACCATTGTGTTTGCAGGTTACCAAGCAGCAGGCACTCGTGGCGCGGATATTATTAATGGTAAAGAATCGATTAAAGTGTTCGGTGAAGATGTGCCTGTGCGTGCCGAAGTTCAAGTATTAAATAATATGTCAGCCCATGCGGATTATGAGGAAATTTTGCAATGGTTGAATCATTTTAATCATCCTCCACGCAAAGTATTTATTACCCACGGCGAACCCGACGCGGCGCTGTCCTTGAAAGAAAAAATTGAGGCGAGATATAAATGGCCGTGCGTCATACCTGAGTATTTATATAGCGAAATGTTGGGATAGAATTTCGCATGGTAGGGTGGACAAAGCGCAGCGTGTCCACCTTGTGCCTCAGATAAAGAGTTATACTTTTTTAGCAACACGCTCCATCGCATAACGCATCGTTTCTGAATGACAGAGTAAGCTAGGTTCCAGCGATTTGGGCGTACTCAGAACCGAGGGGGTATCAAAAAATCGCTTCCCTGTTTTTGTCGTATTTTCTTTATGCACTTGTCTCATTCGGACGATGGATTGAATGCCTGTATGTTGAATTCGTCTGCCTCCATTAAATTTTTCCAGCACGGCAAAAATACAATCATTACGATGCAAGGCATGATCTAGAGATGGAGATTGTTGCACTTGTTGATTAATGAAGACTTTTAAATCACGATTATTTTTTGATAAATTGACTAACCAATTTTGTATTGCGGGAGAACCCGATAAAGGATTGCATCTATTTTCTGCATCAAGCGAAAAAATATTTTCTTGATCTAATCGAGAATTGATCACGGCATTCATGGTGATGTTAATAAAATTTTCTAATAAAGCTTCTGCTTCTCGGTAAATTGTTTGTCCCGATTTTATCAAATCTCTAATCGACAGCAGTACTTGCCTCGTTGTATTGAAAAAGATTTCGAGCGCTAAATCATCCTTGACGCAAAAAAGTAATTTGCCATAATTGTCATGGATGATTTCTTTTTTATCATTGAGTAATCTAGATGATTTTTTTAATTCAGACGCCATAAAAGAAAAAATCTTATCAACCTCATTTCTGGATAAGAGTTCATGCTTAAATTCCCTTTCTGAAAAAGCGGCCCATTTGTTTTGTTCTTTATCTTTGACACTTAATAAGGCATCATTCTTCTTTTTGACCGGCTCACAACATTGAAGGATTTCAGTTTTTAGCTGTTGATTGTCGATCTTATCGAAAACTATTTTGCATTTCTGTAAAAACATTTTTTCTTTAGCATTGTCTTCAGCAAATACATATTGATCAAGAATAGACGGCTTATTTTCTGCAAAAGATTGCTCATTTTCATGGGTTTTCAATAAATTTAAAAGACGTTCTTTTTTACTGTCTGATAATTGCAGAACGAGTGATTGTAAAGATGTGGGCGTCACGATGAGGCGGTCTATTTGTGTTAAAAATAAAATATCTAATACATCGTGTTCATCAAAAATAACAGCGAACCAATTTTGAATCCTCTGTAATTGCTTATCTTTCGATCGTAAGGCACGCTGAATTTTGCCACCAAATTGGAAAAATTCTAAGAATAATTTTTTATCATTAGGCGATTTTAAATGATTATAGTAAGAAACAAGTTCATTGAGTGCTTGTTCTTGCTTTTTATTTAATTTGCAAATGGATTTATTCTTTTTGATTACTTGCTCAGGATTTTTAGCATGGCCAGGATCAGTGAGGCATCTAAACACGGAGCGAACGAAATCTTCATTAATTTCCGAGTAATATTTTTGTAACATATCTCCAGAAGGTGGTGGTAACGTAGCGAATGGGTGCGTGACTTGCTTCCATTGGTCGGAATCAAAGTGAGGAAATGAAATGCTAAATTGAGTAGCTACCCTACGGGCTTGCTCAGGCGTAAAGGTTGGATATAAAAATCCAATCAAACGATTAATTTGACTTAACATGCCCTGTTCTATTTTTTTTAAAGAAAAAGTAGGATTTTTATCAAGTAAATTTAAAATGTGATCACGTGAAGCCATGAGGGTTTTAACTTTTAAATTAGGTTCGTTAGCAGGCGCTGAAGAGATGGCGAGTGGATTTTCTTTCGTGCTTGATTTTGATGGCATGGTCATCAGCCAATGGCCAGCATCGTATAACATGAAAAGCGGAGTTGTCGTTGTTTTAATTATCCCACCTAAAATACCATTCCAAAAAAAACCTTTTATTACACCCGCTGCTTTCCATAATTTTTTATGACGAGCATGCTTGTGACTCAGTTCTTTCGCTTGGACATAAGCTTGTGTAAATGGACGATGTGCAATGGCAAATAAATGATAGCGATGCATGAATTGTAATAAAGCACCGACTTTTTTGATAGACCAATCCAGTGCCCGCTCATAACGTTGGGGTTTACTGATTTGGTTTCCTTCGGAGTCGCGATAGCCCGATTTGAATCCGACCGTGTGCATTTCGCTGTAATCATGCAGGATGGTTTTTGAAGGGCCGCCATGTTTGAAGACTGCATAAGCCATACCCGGTGTCTGTTTGCGAGATAAATTAATCTGTTGCCATTTTTTCATGTCTGAAAAATACTGATTCACTGAATCGGTTTGCAAAAGTGCAGTTGCATGACTTTTAGCAAGCTTTGCAATTGAGCTAGCTAATTCCTCTGTGGGAGTAGGGTAAAAATACGTGGTTAAAGTCCGTAAATAATCAACTTTTTCATCATAAACTTTGCTTGAATTTTCTGATGTGAAAACTTGAATAGGCTTATTGATGATAAAATGGCGAATTATTTTTTCGCAATTGGCTCGGCTAATAGACTCAAAAGGATTACTTGTGGTGCATAGCTGAGAATACATGCTTTCAAAATATTCATCTCCTGCTCCTGCTTGGTACAAATCCTCTATTAAACGTTTAAATAATGAAAAAAACTTTTTGCGACAATCCGAAAAGTTTCTCTCTTTATTGGCCAGTGCCTCAGCTAAATAGCGATGCTTTTTTACTAAGTAAGCGGTAGCAGCATAACTTTCAGGCAAGGCTGGTATGAGTTTATCTTCAGCAGGTAAAAAATAGCATTGAATGGCCGCGACCGTGCTGCGGAAAGTCGGGCAATATTCCATGATACGCGCTGACTGTAGCATCCGAATCACAAACGAAGCACATAATTCTTGTGGTAATTTAAATTGTTTATCGAAGTTTTTAGGCATGACACCGATATAAGGAACACAATTTCCATTTTCACTTTGAACAACTTGTCCATTAAAAAAATCAGGTAGAAATTGATCGGGTCCTGTCGGGTTATAAACGACATGTCCTCGCGCGCTTCGATGCATGGCTTGAGCATATTGTAATTGCAAAGGCCCAAGTGGATCGCCTGCATAACATGCCCGTGAATCTTCGCTGCAATTTACATCACGGGGGAATGCCATCACTTCCAGTGTGCCAGCTTGTCGGTGCAGTGGCGTTTGCTTGAACGCGCCGGGTTTAAATTCAAAAAAGGTTCCTGTCTCACTGGGAACATAATAACTCACAATTTCCATTTCACCGTTAGGCGTGGACTGGACAACATGTTGATGACGAAATTTTCTTTTTTCCGTATTTTCAAAGTAACCCGGGTGGGGAAAGAGTTCGGCAACAATGTTATCCACGAGCGCGCTGTAAAGCAGCTCATGATATTCTGATGGTTTTAATTGCGTCATATAATCAAAACCGGTCACCAATGCTTCTAATTCATATTGAACACCTCTACCCGCATTCATATAAGCTTCAGAGGGACCTTGTCGATGTAAACATAATTCTTTAAAGCGGCTCGCCCAATCAGCTTCAGTTTCTAGAAATTTAAAGGGAGCGGTACCTGCTGCATTTGATGAACTGATCGTGCCATCAAAATTTGCGCCGATACCTAATGCTTGTGCGGAATTTATTTGAAATCCCTGTAATAGTTCGAATAAGTATTGACTGACAATATCAATTTGGTAACTGTTTTGTAGACTGTCGCTTTTTGCAACCTCTTTTAAATTTCTCTCTAAAATTTCACGTATTTTTTCCGGATTTAATGACAGGATGGGCTCTACAAGAAAGGGATTGGCCAATATAGAATCTTCACTTTGGGCAATATATTTTACACCTAGATCGGCCAGGGATTTTTGTATCCACCCATTAAAATTTTCATCATTGGGTATAGCCATGCGATGAGAAAGTTGTCTATAAATAATCGCATGTAATTGTTCAAAAGGAATAAACTGGGGAAGATGTTTCACCTGCGCATCTAAATGACCGCCCAATTTCATGCCAAATTTATGTAAGGAAATATTGGTTTCGCCGGTTAAGAGACCTGCGCTATTGAAGTTGTAATTATAGTCAGGCACGAAAGGAGGAGTGGTTGTTACCTTGTTAGGTTCGCGAGATTCACTAATGATGGGTCTGGTGGCTTTTACGGGTTGTACTTTCGCTACTTGCTTTGCTGCTTGACTGATACACATTGATGGAGGATAAAGCAGAAAAGGATGAGCAGCAAACAACTCGAGCGATAACTTGGTTGACCACCCGGTTAGCATACTCATCAATTGCCAGACAGAATCTGGATCACATTGCGCACCATGTTCTTGAATGGCTGTGAGTATTTCTCGATAATAAGTTTCTAATTTTTCTGGGTCGTACGGAATAGTTTGGTGGTAATGATTTTCAATCATGGCATTGAATTGCTTGATCGCTTGGTTAATGGAATAAGTATGAATGGGAAATTCACCGATAACAGTCGGTAAGCGATATGGGATGGGTGTGGCGCGATTTAAAGGGTGTTCTTTTAATTGATGACAAAGGTGAGTAAGGTCTTCTAGAGAAGGTTGTTTGATTGGCGGAGTTATTTTAAACGAATGAAGAATCTTTTTAATAATATCGCGATCTTGGCTTAATAGGGCGAGCAGAGGATAGATTTGAATGAGTGTAGTTTCATCCGTTATTTTAAATGCCAGGTTCCCAAGTTGAGGGAGACATTGTTGTAATTTAATGTAGTCATCTTGTTCCATTAAAGAAAGCGATAGTCGCTGCATTAAGTTATCCTCTTAAAGGAATCCACCAAATTATTATCGCCGTTTATTTGATTTGGTGGATTACGATGCGAAAAGCGCGCATCTAATCCACCCTACATTCTTTATGCTTATCAATAAAACGTAGGGTGGATTAGGCGCTTTTTGCCGTAATCCACCAATTTATTTATAAATTTATTTCATCTTAAGCAAGGGCGATTTGCTAGATCAAAACGATATTTATTTTTATCAAATTTTTGCATAGCCTGCTTAGGATGAAGCACACGATTTTGCATCCCTTTAGCAATTTTCTTGCTTTCAATAGAATCAAGAAGAAAGTTCCAATGTGTGTTAGCCGATGGACTTAAGTGTTTAAGTCGGTTTTGCAGCGCAAGATGCAGAGTATCAAGTAAAACATTATTTGTTCTCGCTGCTGTATCAATAAAAGATTGCATTAATTCACTCGCATCATCACAGTTGAGAAATTTATTTTTTGACAGGAGCGGATTCTCATTTTTAGTCTTTTCTTTTTTCAGTTGTGCAGGTTTAGGAATACCATCATAGGTCGAGTGACAGCTGGATAACGTTATTCCGCCTTGATCAAATCGTGCTATTAAATTGTCGATATAAATTTTCTTTTCGTCTGGCTTAATTTCACGAAGCTCAGGGTCTTTCTCAACGAGCACTTCGATTATGGTTTGATAAAACTCCTTCAACCCTAAACTATTACCTTCCTCACTATCATTAAGCATTTTTAATTGATCAATGCGTTCATCCACTTCTTTTTGTCTATTTTCAATAAATCGATCCGTGCTATCTAAACTTGGAACTTTCATTTCTTGTGATGCAGTCGCAGTAGTCACATTCGTTGACACTAAAACGCGTGTCACCAGGCTTCTCACGTTTTGTGTTAGATCATTAGGTTGACTTAAACCTGCTGTTTCTAGTGTTAACGCTTGGTCAGGTCGTGGATGTAAACTTAAAATTTCTAAGACTTTAGCAATCGATAATGTGCCTTCTGCACCTAATAACACGGATTGTAATAATAACTTTGTAACAGTAACGAGAAGATTGACAGCTGAATCCGTGGTGATACCGGTCAAAACATAGGACTCGCTTTCCGATGCCACGGTAGAAGCCACCGCGCTTCCACTCCCTAATGGATCAATTTGTAAATGTGCATCCAAGTGATGAATGCAGCGTCTAATATCGTCAATCACACCAGCAGAAGATGCGGGCATCATGGATAACATACCGACGACGGCCGTCACGCCCGATGCACACTGACTCAGTGAAGAACCAAGTGATTGCATTAATGAACGCTGTCCACTATGCAAGTCGCCTTTTTCTTCTAACATTTTTATTTTTTCACATTCCTTTTGCAATTCGCTCGCAAAATTCTTTAAAGAATTACCAATGTGCGAAAGAGTTAAACGCAAAGCGGAAGGAATCTGCGTTGTACTGCGTACGTCACCTAACTGACTATCGGCGGTGATTTCTGCCACGGATTCTTGTTCAGTTTTAACGGCAACTTCGTTAGATTTTACTAAGCCGTCGGAGACTTCATTGTGTTGTAATAAAGTGACTGAACGACTCACCAAACTTAACTCTAATAATTCATCGCATAATAATGATAGACAGCAGGTTGCAACCATCGTGCTTGCATTCACGGTTTTGGAGCTTTCATGCGTTTGATTGAGAGGATGGAGTTCTTTTTCCTCCGCAGTACTCACTGCTTGCTTCTTTAATTGTTCTATACAATTTAAGGTGAAATTTTGCAAAATATTCGATCCAGTACTGATTGTTTGAGCAACCGAACTACTGGCAATAACGTCTTGTTTCTGATGTTCTTTGCTATTTTTACTCGCGGCTCTGGCTGCAGCAATGCTTTGTAAACAGGGCAAGATAAATACGCTATGCGTAGATAATGCAGTGGCAATGCTTGATTTAGTGGCAGAGCTCAATTGGCTCGCCATGTCTTGATTAAGGCCATTTACAAAACCATTAGGCTCTGCTGCTTTATTGAGTGCAACAACGATATTGTCAGCTAATTTATTCAATAAATCGTTGTCCATAAATCCTAAGCGATCTTCTGCTTGTCCTTCATCTCGTTTATTTTGAGCGCTCAAATCGGAAAGTGCTTCGCGAAAAATGCCTGATTGACATAGTGCAACTGTCAAAGATCGTAAAGAAATCAATTCCGCAGTATGATAGGTCGCACTTAACGTGGTTTGGAGTGCTGAAGTCTTAAGCTCGGCTGCGAGTCGGGTGGTATTAGAGGCGGAACTTAAATTGAATTTAAAACCTGCAATGTTTGACATATCAGGTCCCACACTGGCTGCCCCAACACTTTTTTCAATAGCAATCCTTAAGCCGCGGAAAAAAGTTTCTACGCTGATACCAGACTGCAGTGAAACGAGTGCAAGGATACCTAATGCGCCGGATAAAAAACCGGTGCTATTACCTTGTGAAAAGGCGAGAGTGGATTTTGCACTGCTATTGATATCAGCTCTTTCATTGCCAGGTTGTTTTGCATCGAGAAAATTTTTGCCTGAACGATGGGTTAGAACGACTTTCTCCATGATGCTTTGTAACTTGTTATGTAAAGAAACTTCGTCTGAAACCGAAGCACTGCCTGTTGATTGTGCGCTATTTTGATTTGATTTAATCAAAGAATTTTTATCTTGTTTCGCATCTTCGACTTCTTTTGCATCCAGTTGAGTTGGCTTGCTCGGCTCCATACTCAGTGTTTGTAATTCTTTGATAACAGAATAGATGCCAGCCATGGAGTTGAGCGTTGCTGTTAATCCGCCTGAACTGAGAGCGTGGGTGGCGCCTAGGGTAACAGGTGCTGTTACGCCAAGCGCTTGACATTTTCCTAGTCTTTCTTGCATTTGAGAAGCTTGTTTTAAAAGAGCATCGAGATTGGCGCCCGTATTGGCTTTGTCGGTTTTTAAAACATGTGTGCTCTGTTCATGTGTACCTTGGTCTTTAATTAGAGAATGAATCGCACCACTCATTTCGCGTGAAAAAACACCCACTAAATCTGTCATCAACAGTGGGATTGCCGAAACGAGACCAGAAAGAACCGCTGTACTTTGAGCGCTGGCTGAGATCCTGTTTTTATCAGGAAAATTTTCTAGTTCAACATCTATCTTGCCTAACAATTTTTGAAAACGCTTAGTTAGAGTCGATAAATTAGCAAAATGATGATCGGCATTTAATAAAATCGTGCTTGCTCTCGCAGCAGTTGCTGTTGACATAATACTGGCTGGGTCATCTTTTTCTTTTGAAACCAGTTGAGTTACCAATTTTCCCGCAATGCTAGAAGATGTAATTGCGCGTAGTGCAGTTGTAAAGGGTGAAGAAGTAAGTTGTCTCAATATCACGGCGCTAAACGGACTGGTAACACTGTGAGCAACGCTCATGTCATGAGCAGGATTAAAGTTGGATAAAGCTTCTTCCAATTTTTTCAATGCTGCGAGCGATTCTGCGCTGTTTTTGCTTTTAGTCGCTTCACTTAAAGCATGATAAACATTTTTTTCTTCTCGACTGAGCAAGGATTCATTTTTCAAAAATTGCGTCACACCACTGCTTTCTCGCAATGTTGAGACAATACTATCTAAACTGGCTGAGATAACCGCTGCTATTGTTAAGGGTACTGCACCCAAGGTAACGGCGCTCGATATCGCAGCATGATTATGTGACGCTCCAGTAAAATGACGATCTTTAATTTCGTCATTAATTTTATTTGTTGTCTTAGCGGATATGTTGTGTATTTCTTGGGTCAGTAATTTACAATGAAATGAGAATGCTTCGGCATCACGTTGCTGATCTAAAGTCGAAGCAGCAGAAAAGATTAAACCCTGTTGATTTTCAAGCGAAACGCGGAGCCCTTTAATGGCAGCAGTTAAATCAAGTGGTAATTGGGAAATGTGTGTGGCGGCGCTGGTGGGGAAAGCTGTCGCGGTGGCTACACTCAACACGATTTCTTCAGCAGTGGATTGTAAGGTTTTTTTTGAAGAGTCGTCTAACAAGGGCAGGAGATTAAAATTAAGATTATCAGGCGCATTAATTTTGCCTAGTTCATTTGATAATTGCTGAATCGTGGCTAATAATGAATCTCTCTGAGAAATACGGTCGCTATTCACTGCATGACTGCTTGCTTTGGTTCCGCCTGTACTGCCAATTGCAACTCCACTCGTAGTGGCGCTGAATAATCCAAAAACGGCTGAAGTACCTTGAAAAGTAACTGAAAGAGGATTTCCATTTCGGGAATTGGCCATGACTGTCGCACACCTTAAATAGTAATAATGGGGTTATTTTGACAATCAATTATTAAGGCATTATTAAAATTTCTGTGAAGATGAGGAGTTTTCCTCCGTACACGACAAAAATGTTTTTTGTAGGGGCGGACCCATGTGTCCGCCCTGA
>CAZTDR010000007.1:0-55809 GCA_964612855.1 uncultured Coxiellaceae bacterium | reverse complement strand
GTGCACTCGTTGATGGATTATCACTGCTATTGCTGTATTGAACCGATCGCAATGCTGCTTGCCATTGAGCCAGTGTTGCGGTGCCGCCAGTGGATGTTAATGTTAAAACACCGGTTGTGGCATTATAATTGCCGCTAATATTACCCATGGTTGCGGCATTATTATTAAATAATAAATTATCTTCTGTGCTTGCAAAACCCGCCCCAATAGAAACAGTTGCGCTAGAAAGAGTACTGTTATCAATATCTGCAACCGTGATTGCGCTATTAATTATGGTTGCTGCTGCATTTTCAGTATATGAAATTGTACTTGTTCCATTTAACACAGGCGCATCATTGACGGGTGTCACAGAAATAGTAAGCGATTGAGTTAACGTATCAATGCCCCCGTTACTAGTTCCCCCACTATCTTGCACACTCCAACTAAAAGTAACAGCGGATGTTGTGTTTGCATTAGCCGTTGGTTTAAATTGCATGCCTTGCAACTGTGTCAATGTATAAGTTGTATTGGCAGCAACGACGGTTGTGCCATCTGCCAAATAAATATTTCCTAATGCAGCAACAGGAACAGTCAACACTTTATAAGTTAACGTTTGACCTGCTTCATTAGCGCCGCCACCCGGGTTATAAGCTAATCCTGATAAACCTAAAGAAGTAAACGAAGAATCTTCCAACACCGTCAAATTATTAATGGAGCCACCCACTTGTACAGGTTGATCATTCACGGGATTGACTGTAATACTGAGTGATTGTGTTAACGTATCAGTACCGCCATTTGCACTACCACCACTATCTTGCACGGTAAAAGCAAACGTTCCGCTACCATTTGCATTGGCAGCAGTCACAAATTTTATTCCTTGAATTTGAGCCAGCGTGTAATTGGTATTTGCTGTGACAGCTGTGACTCCGTCGGCTAAATACAACGTACCAAGACTGGTGGCAGGGATAGTCGTCACTTTATATGTCAATGTCTGACCTGTTTCACCCGCAGCATAGGTCACACCACTTAATCCAAGACTGGTGGTGCCCGAATCTTCATTGACGGTTAAATTAGCCACCGTACCAGCCACCAAACTCGGAGGATCATTGACTGAAACAATCGTAATGACACCCGACTGGCTTGCCGCTAACGAACCGCCTGATCCATTGTTTCCTCCATCATTGACCGTGACAGTAACATAACGAATAGGCACATTGCCGCCCGCATCAGGATCAGTTGATGTACTGTAATAAGTTAATTGTCTAGTTAAAGCTTGCACCGCAGCGGGTGACGCATTTTGATTTAAACTAATCGTAAAATTGGATGCATTGCCGCCTGAAAATGTCCCAATAATCACGCCGCCATACGTAACATTCGTGCCATTCACACCAATTTGACCCGCCGCGGTCCCTTGATTATTAATGGCAAACATATCGCCAGTCTGATACTGCGAAAATTGAACTACAATGGATCCGCCATCCAGATCCGTTGCATCTACATCGCTAAATGTAGCTGTAGAAGAAACCAAAAATAATGGCGTCGCATTTTCTATATAAGAACCACCACCCACTCCCCCCGTAAAAACAGGCGCATCATTGATAGCAACCACGTTGACGGTAGAAGCAATATTTAATGAAGTGGTATCAACGCCACTATTCGCTGTTCCACCGCTATCTTTGATTTGTTTTAAAGTAAACGTGCGATCTCCGGCTGTGGGATTGTCGGTTTTGGTATCTTGATAAGTTATGCCGTTAATAAGATTATTTGCTGCGCTAGATGATACATTGCCAGTTAATACAATGGTTGCAGTATTTCCCGAAAGACTGACTGTATATCCCATGCTATTTGTCGTCGTGGTACCCGAACTATTCGCCCCTAAGGTGATAGTTTTGCCATCGACAGTAATGCGTTCATTCGCCCCATCAGCAAGACCACTTACGGTAAATGTGAGACTACTAATTGTTTGCCCGCTTTCAATGGTATTAATCGCTGTCCCGCTAAAAATAGTCACGGCGGGAGCTTGTGTACCTAATCCTGTTGCTTCTGTAAAAGTAGGATTAACTGCATTAGATGTCAGAACTGGCGCATCATTCACCCCTAAAACTGTAATATTGCCCGTGTTGGTGACGCTGAGCGAACCCCCACTGCCTGTATTTCCCCCATCATACACTTTGACTGTTACGGCACGCGTGCTCGATGTTCCCGCTGGATTTTCTGTTGTATTACTGTAATTTAATTTTCCAAGCAATGCTTGCACAGCTGCCGGTGTTGCACTTTCATTCAAACTGATAGCCAAATCAGCGCCATTTCCTCCGGAAAAATCACCAATGACAATCCCGCCATACGTAATTAGTGAACCACTGGTACCAATTTGCCCGCTAGCCGTTCCTTGGTTCGTAATAGCTAATACATCACCCGTTTGATAGGCCGCCAACCCAGCTGTAATTAATCCGCCCTTAAAATTAAAATTCGGTGTATTGGCAGAATCTGGGTCAGCGTAAGTGATACTGGACAGTAGCGCAATTGGCGTCCCATTTTCTGTATAGGTACCTCCAACTGTCGCCGTCAGCGTCGGTGCATCATTGACTGCATTAACGGTCACGACACTTCTTGCGGTAATCGGACTACTAGAAGAATCTGTCACTGTAATATCAATATTGCGCGTAGTATTTTCACCACCCGCAGTCGGATCATGTGAAAGAGAAGCAAAACCGGCATTTCTAATCAGTGTTTGATAGTTAGCTCGAGAAAGCGTTTTTGTGAGGGTCAACGTAGCTACGTCACCATTGACCGTGATGGTATAACTCATCGAATTCGTCGTCGTTGTTCCACTCACCCCATTTGTTAAAGTAATGCTAGTACCATCTACAAATATCCGATCCCCACTAACATAATTATCAACTTTAAAAGAAACACTAGTCATATTTGACGCGCCGCCGGACAATGTAGCTGAATTTGTACCTAAGCTTTGTGTGACAAGCGATCCGTTTTCTGTATAAGTAACCGTGGTATTTTTTCCGGTCGTTGATGTATTTAAATCAAGCACGGGCGGCGCAGAATTAGTCACTGTTAAATTAACTGTGTTAACCGTAGAAGACGTGCCATCGCTAGTCGTAAACGTTAACGCATTCGTTCCTGTGGTAGAGGGTGCAGTATAACTCAATCCTGTCAGCGCATTATTAATATTAGTTTGAGTGCCCGTGAACGTCATCGAGGCAGAATTATTTGCGCCAGCCACGAATGTTAATCCTGTTGGCGACGATATAGAGAGTGTTCCCTTGTTCGCATTTGTCCCATTCGCTAAGCTCAACGTCACGGTTAAAGTAGTTGTATCCGGATCAGAAACTGTTAATAGCGCGCTATTTAGCGCATTAAATGAAAGTGCCGTACTTTTTAAAACCGATTGCGGCCCTGGGAATGTTTCAACAGGAGGATCAGCAACCATATTTAACGCTACTGTACGCGTTGCAATTGTTGAATTTAATGAGCCATCATTCACTTGAAAATTAATCACACGTGTTGAATTGCTGGTGATTTCAGCGGTATTGTTGTACGTCACCGAGGCTAAAGCGGATTGCCATTGAGCAAGCGTTGCTGTTTGACCACTAGACGTTAATGTTAATTTTCCGGTAGATGAATTATAACTGCCGGTAATATTACCCATCGTGACACCATCGTTCGTGAAGGCTAAGACATCTTGCGCGGAAACAAAACCGGTACCGATTGAAACAGAAGCACTGAGAAGTTTTGGAGTATCCACATCGTTTAATATAATGCCTTGATCGATGGCTACTGGTGTTGAGGCAGTATTGCTCCCTTCGATAAAAGTGGCTGTACCGCTTGAAGTGGTGATGGTTGGTGCTTGATTGATGGCAGTAACACTAATAATCAGAGATTGGGTTAACGTGTCGACACCGTTGTTTGCAGTCCCACCATTATCTTGAACGTTAAAACTAAACATGCCAGTGCCATTGCTATTCGTGGCAGCTAAAAATTTCATACCTTGAATTTCTGTCAACGTATAAGTTGTATTAGCTGTCACCTCAGTGACACCATCAGCAAGATAAATCGTACCTAACGCGGAATCAGGAAGTAGGGTTACGGTATACGTTAAAGTTTGTGAACTTTCAAAACCGTCCCCTCCTGGGCCATAGGTGACAGCATTTAATCCCAGACTCGTTAAGCTCGCGTTTTCATTGACCGTCAAATTAGCAGGGAAATCTGAGGCTGGTAATAATTGAGGGATATCATTAATGGGCAACACATTTACAGTAATCACATCAGTGGTAGATGAAAAAGGAGACGTCCCCGCGAAATAACCTGAGTTTGTATTGGGATCAACCGTTGTATTAACTTTTGTTCCTTCTGTTCCTCGCATTTGATCCCAAGCAACAAAGGTTAAGCCTGCATTCACAGTCGTTGTATTATTGCTATTCGGTTTATAATACAAACGCGTATTGGCATTATCTTCTAATAATAATGCATTCGTCGTGCTAACTGTTCCATTTGTTGCATTCAGTGCTTGCCAAGTCGTACCGCCGTTTAAACTGTAATACCACACCCCTTGTGTTTCATCCGAGCCTGTAATGGCAATGCCTTTACCTGCTCCACTATCTTGATCGCTAATACCGCCCGTAAAAGTAGAGAGTAATGCACCCACCGTACCTACAGGGACTCCGCTGTCTTCAGTGACTGTCATAATCAAAGGCGTATCATTGAGTACTGGCGAATGGTTAATAACTAATTCAGAACTCGTTTGATCAGGGACCGCTAAACCATTTGCAAGCGTACGCACCGCTTTAACTTCATAACTACCGGCTGGTAAGGGAGTCGCAATGTCTAAAGACCAGGTGCCATTGGCATTAATCACTAATCCATTTGCAGTTGTGTAATCCGTTCCTTGAAAAGTCACTTTAAAATTTTCACCAGCAGCGAGTGATGTACTTCCACCTAACGTGCCGGTTAATGTCGGCGTATTATCCATTGTCGTTAACGCATTCACTGTTGGCGCTGTTACCGTCACCGGATTTGTAAAGGAAATCGATGAAAATAAGGTGGCATATTGTCGGGCATTGCCATCCGTAGAGGCACTCGCACCCAAAGTCATGGTTAAGGTGGTCACACCATCAAAGTTAGCTTGTACGCGGCCAACATCATTTACAATTAATCCATTGTAAGCACTCGTACCTTGAAAACGCATTTGATCACTTTGGGCTTGGGAAATAGCCAGTTGCGTATTGCTGGCGACGGTATAAGATTTGAATCCACCAAATTCATTAAATTCTTGATAAACAGGGCTACTGGTACTTCCATCAATATCCAATGCGTTTGCCACAAAATTATTTAATATGACGGTATTGCCGAGCGAATCTTTAAACTCAAATTTAAAATCAACATGCCCTCCTGCCGCTGTCACTGCAATGGTCGGCGCAAAAGGATTGGCGGCGGTTGTTTGTGTACCTGTGGCTGAATTAACGGGTGGCGTGTATCCGGAAGGATTGTCATCATCAATGGTGCCAATCGTTGCATTCTTAATATCGGTAATCGTGATATAAGCATCAATTTGTGTGCCGCTGATGGTTGCAATATTCGCATATTTATAAACTGCGCCTGTTTGCATGTCAGTGCCCGAAACAAGTGTTCTATTGGCACCACTGAAATTTAATGTTGTGCCGCCAATATTAATCGCAGGCGAGGTCAGTAAAAAATCCCATTGTTGATGTAAAGCAGAAATAACGGTCTGTGTATTAATGACACCGGAATTGACTTCAAGCAGCCAATTTCCGCCAAGATCCGTGGCTCCTGTTTTGTCAATCGAAGCTGCAATATCAGCCCCGGTCATGGCGGCTACTTTTTCAATAAACTCTTGCCCTGCGCTGCCCTCGCCTATATTACAACCATATAATAAAATATCGCCGTCTGCCGATAATGCGCGGCCGATGCGCGCTAAATCCATACTGTACTGTGAGGCGAGTGTTTCGGCTGTATACGAATATCCATTTAAAATTAACGTACCACCGCTACCATGACTGATGATATGAATGGCATCAAGATTATTTTCTGCATCCAAAAAATTACTGATTTGATCTATGCCATTTTTGTCAGGATTTAAAATAATAATGCGGGCATTCGGATTAACGCCTTCTAAAAGACCTACGTAATTTTGCACAGTAGGATCAACAAAAACAATTTCACGGCTGTGCATGTTACTATCAGATGCGCCGATAAAATCACTTAAATGCGTGTCAGAAATTTCATTCATGCCATCTGTTGTAGAATGCGTACTTAAAAGTGAAATAGAGCCATTATCACTTAAATGCGTTTTCCAATCTGCAATCATGGCTGCATATTCACTCGATACATTATTAGCAGGAATATGGGTTGAGCCTAAGTCCACGCCACCCTCGTGGTTTGCTGAAAAAATCTCAATGCCACTAATGTTATTTCCTTTTGTTGCCATAATTTGGTTAATCTGACTCATGCCATCCACCGAAGAATCTAAATAATAAACAACGGCATTTTCTGGCAGCCCTTGTAGAAAAGTAGATTTATCGGTGATGCTCGAATCAATAAAAACCAATTCTTGTAATTCATTAGGCAAAGGTGCTCCCGTACCATCGGGAATAAGATCCATTAACGAATCGCTTACACCGCTATGGTCATACAACATGACTTGTGCATCGGATGTCAGATGACTATTCCAGGATTGAATTTCAGCTGCATAACGGTCTTGTAAATTTTTTTCACTTAAACTCGCTTTTCCTAATGCCGCTTCACCGTGATTTTCGTGAGAGTAAATACGAATGTCTGATATTTGTCCTTTTTGTTGCACAATATTATTAATTTGATCAATTCCATTTTGGCCTGGGTTGATGAAATAAACTTCAGCATCCGGTGGCATATCTTTTAATATTGACGCTGCATCCAAACGTGCATCAATGAAAACCAATTCAACAGGCGGAGTAGGCGCTTCAGCTAAGGCTTGTGTAGGGGCGGTTGCATGCTCAGTATCACCGGAACGTATATCGGTTGCTGTTTTGGAAACATCTTGTGTTTTGACATCTGCGGCATGGGCCGTGGCTTTCGCTTTTTCTTCGGTTTGTGTATTTTGACTCGGGATATCCTGGGGTGATTGCGGAGAATCTGTTTGCTGTGTGATGTCTTGCTGTTGGCTAGCAGCTTCGGGTGTATCCGTATGCGCCGGGCCTGTATCAACAGGCGGAGAAACTAAACTCGCATCAAATAATAACCGTGGTTCAAGCGTGTGCTTGGACGTGGTATATTTTTGGCGACGCTTCTTTTTGTTCGACCCATTGCTATTTTCGATAGCCATATGTCATCTCGCCTATTTGCTATCTCATATGCCTGTCTGTCGGCCTTACTCCATCCCCTTACCCGTTTACGAACTGCTCATTACTTATAATTATAATCAATATAATTTAAAAAAGTTGGGTATTTTGATTATTTTTAAATACCAGAAAAACCCTATTAATCAAGGGGTATGTTATAAGTTTACTTATTATAAGATATTGAGAATTAAGCAAAAGAATGGTACTGTAATAAATAACAAATTGATCCTACTACGTTTCGTAACAAGAATAAGCTCGGCTAGCAAAAAGGAATTGCGATGCTTAAAAAAGGACTCATTTTATGCTGCGTTTTTCTATTGACGGCCTGTACAGTTACGCCCAAGCCCCTTACTATTGATGAGCGTTATCAAGAAGCACAAAAAAATTTAGCAGAACTTTTCACTCATCAAGAACCCGCGGCAAAAAAAATAAATTTTTACCAGGCACTCGCTCGTGGCATTAAATACAATTTAGATTATCGTATTAAGTTGGTTAATACTGCTTTACAAGCAGGTCAATTAGAACTGGCTAAATTCACCATGTTTCCAACATTCAACGCCAGTTACTCCATTTATAATCGTAATAATATTTATGCCACCCAAAACGTAACGGATACCGGAACATCAACCGATAGTTTAAGCACCACACCCAATACCATCCGTTCTGCGCGCATGGGTTTAAGCTGGAGCGTGCTTGATTTTGGGTTAGGCTATGTGAAAGCACGCCAACAAGGTGATCGCATTCATATTGCAGAAGAAGAAACCCGCAAGCAAATGCAAAAACTTTCACAAGATGTTTTGATCGCTTATTGGGATGCTTACAGCGCCCAGCAACTCATGGCAAGTACCAAAGATTTCCAATTACTATTAGAGCATTCAAAAAATAAATTAAACCATGCTTTGAATGATTCAGCTGTACCCAAAGAAAATATTTTAAATTATGAAGCCGCCCTATTAGAAGGCAATAGACGCATTATTCAGTTGCAATATAAATACGACAAGGCCATGCTCGATTTAAAACATTTATTAAACTTACCGCCCAGCACCTCCCTCATACTCGAAGCACCGCCGCTTGCTTTTGCACAAGCGTACGATTTAAGTCAATTGAACTTTGAAAAAGTGGATGCGATTACGCTGGTTAGTCGCCCTGAATTACGCGGGCAAAATTATCAAGAACGTATTGCACAATTGGGACTAAAAACAGCAATTTTACAGGCATTGCCCGGTATCACACTCAATGGCGGTTGGAATTACAATAGCAATTCATTTTTATTGAACCAAAAATGGGTCGATAAGTCATTTGATGCAGCATGGAATTTGTTAAACCTTGCCTCACTTCCTACGGCCTATAAGTCTGCAAAAATGCAAGCTCAATACGAACAACTCAAGCTCATGGCATTGACGTTGGCTGTCCTCACGGAAACACGGTATGCTTTTTCCCATTATGAATCTCTGCGCAAAGAGTATGAAGTAGCCCATTTACAAGCACTCAATGCACAAGCATTGTATGAATTGAATAAAAATCGTAAATTAGCGTCATTAGCCAGCGATCAGCAAGTCATTACTGCTAAATTGCGAGCTCTTACTAGCAAAATGGATGAAAATTTACTGTTATCCGACTTATCCACTGCTTTAGGTGAGTTATATTTATCCGTGGGATCAGATGCCATTCCGCTGGATGTGGGTGAAAAGCCCTTGTCTGTTGCAACACAAATTATTCACCATCATCTAGTCGCCGTCGATATATGGGATTTTAGCCAATATATTAATAAAACGTACGCTAATCTTTTTAATAGAACAGAATCCTTACCTTTACCAACGCAGTCTTTCACTACTGTTAAAAACACAAAAAAAACATTAAACTTAATAAAAAACGAGAGAGTTTAAAAACTATGGATGAAAGCGTGTTGCTCTTAATAAGGGGCGACTAAATAGGAGTCCTAATGCGATCCTCTCCAAAAAAAGTAAAAAAAATATTTTTAATCAGTTTGTGTTTTTTTGCTTGTCTTGGAATTTTAAAAACGGCAAAGACACTAGCTGAACCTCTCACAAATGCTAAAACAACCTTTCCTAACACGTTGCCTGTCCCCAATGAAAAAAATGCAAATACACCTTCTGCAAGTAAAACGCCCGAATATGTAGTGATACATGCAAGTGATCAAGCAACTTTCTCCAGTGAAATTACAACGAATGTGGCGAACTTATACGTTAAAGAAGGCAGTCGCTTTACCACAGGTCAAACCCTGTTAGAACTCGATTGCCGTTTACAGCAAGCTGAATTAGAAAAAGCCTTAGCTCAGCAAATGGCTGTAAAACAAGCTTATGATGCTGCAAAAAAATTAAAAACATATGGGTCAATTAGTGATTATGAATTGATTAAAGCTTCCTCAGAAGCCAAAGTTGCAAATGCAGAGGTGGCTAAATTATCAACCATTGTTGAAAAATGCACAATCAAAGCCCCTTTTAATGGCTCCGTGGCAGAGCTCATGGTACATGCCCATGAAAGCGTAAAACAAGGCGATGCCTTATTAAAGATCGTGAATCTTGAGAATTTGCAATTTGAATTATTAGTGCCATCTTGTTGGCTCAAAGGATTGCAGGTGGGAAGTGAATTTAGCGTCAGTATCAATGAAACGGGGCAAGTCATTTCTGCAAAAATCACGGAAATTAATCCTCAAATTGAACCCATCAGCCAATCCGTTCGATTGATTGCAACTATCACGCCTCCTGATCCCAAGCTGTTACCGGGTATGAGTGGTCAGGCTAAATTTCCAGAAATCTTGACGCACTATTGTTCTCAAGGTGAAAAAATATTATGACGGTAACGGATAGCAAACAAGGTCAAATAGAAGGATTAGCGACTTTACTCGTTCTCAATGACGAAATTCGTAAATTAAATTCCATTCGAGAATTCGGCTTTTTTAGTACGAATGAAACTCATCGTTTAGTTCCTTATCATACGGCTTATTTGTGGCAGCAAAAGGAGTTAATTGGGCCGTATATTCTTGCGCAATCGGGCACGGCAGAAGTAGATATTCATTCGCCAACGAATCAATGGATTATTCACAAAATAAATAAAATACGGAATAGCGAACTCGCCAAAAAAATTCATCAAATAGATCATGCGGAAGAGAAAAAATCCTCCGATAATACAGCTATAAAATCAGAGGATAATTGGCCAGAAGACCTACCTGACTATCTTTTATGGTGTCCTTTATTAAATAAGTCAACCAATTTAACAGGTGGCTTAATTTTTTTTCGGGAGCAATCTTTTTCAGAAGCCGAAGTGAAAATGTTGAATTGGTTAATCAACAGTTTTCAGTACACTTGGCTTCATTTGGTGCAACCCAGTAAATTAACTTTCTTAGAACCTCTGCGAAAAAAGCCTTATATTATTGCAGCCACAGTGATCATTTTAGGCGTGCTATTTTTTCCTGTACCCATTTCTGTTTTTGGAGATGGCATTGTAAGCGCCCAATCTCCTACGTTGATTAATGCACCGATGCAGGGCGTGATTAAATCATTTGCTGTGAGTCCTGGTGAAATCGTAAAAGCGGGTCAATTGTTAGTTAAACTTGATAAAACGGATTTACAAGCCGCAGCGGAAGTGAGTAAAAAAGATTTTTTATTGACACAAGCTAGGTTTCGCACCGCTGTCAGTGAAGGATTCGATAAAAAAAATAATCAATCGGATGTACCTATCATTAAGGCACAACTTGAAATTGATCAAGCGCGCATGGATTATGCAGTAGCAATGCTCGCAAAAGCGGATATTTATGCACCTACAGCAGGCGTGATTGTTTTTGAAAGTAAAGAAGATTGGGTAGGACAACCCGTGCGCACGGGTGAAAAAATAATGACGATTGCTAACCCCGAAAAAGTCCAATTGAAGATTAGTATCCCCGTGACAAATTCAATCAAACTCGTTGTGGGCGATAAAGGAGAATTTTTCTTATATGGACAACTAAATCCGTTACCTTTTCGCGTTCACGCATTAGGTTACAACGCAAAAATGTTACCTACACGCGTTCTCGCTTACCAATTGATCGGGAATTTTGATGATAAAAATAAAAAAGATGTCCCGCAGTTAGGGGCGCAAGGCACGGTTAAAATTTATAGTGATCGCGTGCCTCTCATTTATTATATTTTACGACGTCCCATTCAAGCTATTCGACAATCCATTGGGATTTAAGCAGGGGAAAAGCATGACGCTTTCAACAACAGAAAATAAGCCCCTCAAACTCCCTCCTCTGCGGCCGGGTATTACGTTTCGTTTTAATGAATATAATGCAGAAGGAAAACCCGAATGGCTTATTCAAGATACAGCCCGTAATAAATTTTTTATTATTGGCTGGATAGAGTATGAACTTCTAGAGCGCTGGTCCATCGGGGATGCAGATGAGTTAGTTTCAGCTGTTAATCAAGGCACTACCCTCGCTGTGGATAAAAATGATGTAGAAAATTTTCTACGATTTTTGACAAGTAATTATTTGATTCAACAAAGTGGCTACCAAATTTATAAGACGGCCAAAGAGCAAAAAATATTTAAGAATGACAATGCATTTAGTTGGTTAATTAGTTATTACTTATTTTTTAGAGTCCCTTTACTGCACCCTGACAAATTTCTAGATCGGACAAGAAAAATTGGAGACTTTTTGTTTAGCAAAACACTCGGCATTATTATGAGTGTTCTATTAATAATTGGACTTTATCAACTCAGCATTCACTGGGAAAAATTCACTCATACGTTTGCCACTTTATTTACTTGGCAAGGATTATTCTTTTATTTCATTGCCTACTCAATTTGTAAGTTATGTCACGAATTGGGTCATGCCTATATGTGTAAACGATTTGGTGTGCCGGTTCCCTCTCTAGGGGTTGCTTTCTTAGTTTTTTGGCCTGTTCTCTATACAGACACCACATTGAGTTGGTCTTTAAACAGCAAAAAAAGGATGCAAATTGCGCTGGCTGGCATGTGGGTTGAGACATATGTCACTATCATCGCCCTTCTCATCTGGTGCAGCACCAACGATACAACGATCAAATCCATCGCCTATATGACAGTCGCAATAAACTGGGTAGCAAGTTTATTGATTAATGTCAGCCCATTCATGCGCTTCGATGGCTATTATGTACTGGCTGATTTTTTAAAAATGCCTAATTTACAGCCGCGGGCTTTCGCGCTAACACGCTGGCAAATTCGTCGCTGGCTATTTCACTGGGCGGATCCTCCGCCAGAGGTTTTTACTAAAAAAATGCACTATTTTTTAGTTGCTTATTCGCTCTTCACCTGGATTTATCGTCTAGGAGTTTATTTTGGTATCGCGTTAATGGTATATCATTTCTTCATTAAGGCGGTTGGGATTGTATTATTTGTCGTTGAATTATTTTATTTTATATTAGGACCGATTTATTCTGAAATTCAAACCTGGGTCCATTTCAAAGATAAGTTTTCTTTAAATTTACGCACAAAAATCACTCTTGCCGCTACTTGCATGCTGCTGCTTATTTTCGTCGTTCCAATGAGCGAAAGCATTAAATTACCGGGTACCATGAGTTATGCACATCAGTTTTTAATCGTTCCAACCGATAGCATTCTTATTTCAACATTACCCGCAAAAGGAACGCCCTTTAAAGCCGATCAGACTATCGTAAAACTGCGCTCAACTGAATTAGACGATTTGCTAAAAGAGTCGATTTTAAATTACACAAAAAAAATGGAAGAGTATAGACGCTCAACGATTAATCCCGAGTATAGCGTTAACAGAGGCATTTTATTATCCGACATCAGCAAACAAAGCGTAGAATATAAAAAACTATTAAGCTTACACAATCGATTAATGTTATCCGTGCCATTTGATGGAATAGTCATGGAAATGGATTATGATTTACATCCAGGCGCTATATTAATGAAAGATCAATGGATAGGCGATGTGATTAATCCAAACCAATTATTAGGTGAAGGTTACGTTTCTCAAATGGAAATTAACTCGCTAAAAACAGGCTTAACCGGTTATTTTTACCCTCATGATCTCAGCGAACCTAAAATTTCTGTTAAGATTACGTCTATTGAGGTCACCAATCAAAATGCTCTAACGTGCCCTTATTCATCTGAAGTCAAAATTGATAAAGAAGAAAGTTTGGTTGTTGAAACACCTTGCTTTAACAGCACTGAAGTCGGCGGTGATATTCCTGCCGTTGTTTCCGATAAAAATGAACATATACCGGTCAACTCAGTTTATCGCGTATTACTAAAAGCAAAACAACCTGTTCCAATTGAGCAAATTGAAAGAGGAACTTTTGTTATTGAGACAAAACCAACATCTTATGCATCGCGCTTTTTTTATGAATTTAAAACACTCTGGGTTAAACAAAGTGGTTTTTAAGAGGAGGTAGACTGTGCTATTGGAACTTATATTTTTAATCGTGATAGCGTGCTTGAGCTTATGGATAGTGAAACTGAAAGCCGAAATTAAACATATTTATAAGTACGCTTCCCGAGACGCTAAAAGATCAAATAGCAAAGACGAATTTTCTTTGGAAACAGGCGGTATCAATAACGATTTTACAGGGAAAATTCTGTTGGATTCCTTAACCAATCTTCCAGCACGAGAAGCATTTGAAGATCGGTTAACCCAAGCAATTCATCAAAGCGGACGCTCTGATAGAACCTTTGCCATTATGTTATTTGATATAGATGATTTTAAAACAATTAATGATAAATACGGCTATGAAACCGGAGATAAAGTCATTATTGAAGTTAGTAAGCGATTACAGAAAGTTATTCGTCAAATTGACACACTGACACGATTTGCTGGCCAAAAATTTATTATCTTACTGCCACAATTGGTCTCACCAGAAACAGCAGCCTATGTGGCACAGCGTACACTCGATTGCGTTTTAACTCCTTTTGTTATTGAAGACAAACAAATCATGCTGACAGGCAGCGTAGGCGTAGCCATTTATCCCGATGACGGTCATGATGCGCAAACTCTATTAAAAAATGCTAATGATGCACTGAGTCAAGCAAAAAAATTAGGTAAAGGTAATTACAAATTTTATCGTGAAGAAATGCATGCATTAGGTCAGCGTGAATTAAGCATTCATGCCGTATTTTCCGCAGACGATTTTTTAAATTATTTAACCATTAATTACCAACCGCAAATTAACACCGCAACCGGCGAAGTCGTGGCTATCCAAGCAAGTCCGGTTCTGCATATACCAGAACATGGTGATATTGCTTTTGTAGATTTTGCAAGAATCGCCGAAAATTGTAAAAAAGCCATCGACATTTGGGAATGGTTAATACGCAATGCCGCTACGCAATTTCAACAATGGCGTAATGATGAATTGAATTTAAAAAATTTAATTATTGACGTGACTTACAATCAAATTCAAGATCCGCAATTTATTTTTCGCATCACCCAAATATTGCAAGAATTTAAATTAGATCCTAAGGAAATCATATTTGAAGTGGTAGAAAGAAACTTATCAAAAAATAGCGATTCTATTGAAAAATCATTCGTTCTATTAGCTGGAATCAATATTCAAATTGGATTGAGTCTTTTTGCTTTAGGTCGATTAGCTATTCATAAAATAACCAAATTACCTGTTACCTATTTAAAAATTGATGCGCACTTAATTAAAGAAAAACAAGATTTAAACGAATATGAACCTATTTTACAAACATTAGTGAGTTTGGCCGCAGAAATGCAAATCAATATTGTTGCCGAAGGTGTTGAAAGTCAATATCAAAAGCAGCTATTAGAAAGCTTTGGTTGTATCATCATGCAGGGAAAATTATTTAGTGCAGAATTACCAGGGGCTTAATTTATATTGGCAATTAGCCCTTGATTCTAAGGCTGCCAGCAAAATAAGATCAAAATATGACCTTATTCTCATATATGATTCTTTTTATAAATAAATACTCCCCCTCTCTTCTTCCATTTTTGAGGTAAACTACAATAATGAAAGGCACGAGAGGATTCCTCTATGCAACCAGCTCCTATTCCTGAAAACGAAGATGAGCGTTTGTCCGCCTTGAGACAATATAAGATCTTAGATACACCTTGCGAAGAGATTTTTGAAGATATTACGCACTTGGCCGCTTCTATTTGTCAAACACCCATATCATTAATTAGCCTGATAGATAAAAATAGACAATTCACAAAATCTAACTATGGGCTTACTACTAAAGAAGTTCCTCGAGATATTTCATTTTGTGCGCATGTTATCTTAGGTTCCGATATTATGGAAGTCAAAGATGCAACGCAAGATCAACGATTTTTAGACAATCCTTTTGTAACCGGAGTGCCAGAAATTCGCTTCTATGCTGGATCGCCTTTAACTACGCCGGAAGGATTTAGAATAGGTTCACTTTGCGTAATTGATAAAGAACCTAAAGCCCTCACAGAAGAACAAAAGAAAATGCTGTCTACCTTATCTAAGGTAGTCATGACATTATTAGAATTAAAAAGAACGGTGTCGGTCGATTTGACAGCGCGTGCACAAGCCACAGAGCGTATTCAGAATGCCAACGACAAATTAGAAGAAAAATTAAATGAGCAAAAGCAAAATAATAACACGCTTACATTATTCAGCAAAATGAATGGAATGCTACAATCCTGCGTAACTTATGAAGAAGCCTATTCAATCATTAAAAGTTTTTGTCAAAAAATTTTTTCAGAATCCGCTGGCACACTTTATTTACTTTCAGCTTCCCGCGAGCAATTGGAACATGTCCTTTCTTGGAAAGACCCTTCTTCGGAAATAGGTTATTTTCTACCTGAAGACTGTTGGGCGCTGCGTCGTGGGCAGTATTATGTAACAGATAATCCAATGGTGGATGTGACCTGCCCTCATTTTAAAAAGAATAGTTTAAAAGGTGCCACTCACATTTGCTTACCTCTCAATGCTCAAAGTGAAACAATCGGCTTATTATGTTTAGAAAATATCAGCGCAATAAATGCGTCTGAAACGCAATTATTGTATGCCGTTAGAATGGCTGAGCAAATCGCATTATGTCTAGCCAACATTAAATTACGGCAAACACTACGTCATCAATCGACTTGTGATCCATTGACGGGCTTATATAACAGACGTTATTTAGCCAGCGCTTTTAAACGCGAAATAGTCTACGCAAATTTGAATAAAACTAAGCTAGCTGCTATGTTGATTGATATCGATCATTTTAAAAAATTTAATGACACACATGGTCATGATGCGGGGGATTTAGTTTTAACTACATTGGCCGAATTATTAAAAAATCATGTTGATGAACGAGAAGTAGTATGTCGGCTAGGTGGAGAAGAATTTTTACTTGTCTTGCATGAAACAAAGATCAGCGACATCTCAATGAGGGCAGAAAAAATTCGTCAAGCTGTCGAACAAATTCAATTGAAATATAAAGAAAATGATCTTGGTATTTTAACGATTTCAGCGGGTATTGCCTTTTTTCCCACCCATGCAAAAGATTTAGATCAATTACTCATAGCTGCTGATAATGCACTTTATCAAGCAAAAGAAAATGGACGGAATCAAATCATATTTTCCGATGGAAAAAATTCCCGATGTTGAGGAGCAAATGTGATATCGATTGAGGGTTATAAAATCACTGGAGTTTTTTTAAAAACTCCACATTTTACCTTATTTCGAGCCATCAAAAGAAATGAGAAGAAACCAGTCATCTTAAAGATATGCAATCAAAATCCTCCATCTCCTATTCATTTAGCTGAACTAGAACATGAATATCATTTATTAAGTATTTTAAATTTATCAAATGTGATTCATACTTATGGGATACAAAAAGATATTCACTCTAACCATCTAATTTTAGAGTTAGAAGATTTAGAAGGGGTGCTTCTAAAGGAATATTTAGCAAATAAACCTCTATCAATTGATGAATTTTTCAATTTAAGTATTCAAATTGTTGATGCGATTAATGAATTACATTTAAAAAATATTATTCATAAAAATATTAATCCATATAACATTGTTATCAATCCAAAAACTAAAAAATTAACTTTAATAGACTTAAGTATTGCATCTCAGTTTATTCAAAAAGTTCAAAGTAATACTGCACTAAATAAGCTTGAAGGGAATCTAGCTTATCTTTCACCTGAGCAAACAGGCCGGATGAATCACTCTGTTGATTATCGAACAGATTTTTATTCGCTGGGAATCACTTTATACGAAATGCTAACCGCAACATTACCTTTTCAAACCGATGATATTTTAGACTTAATCCATTCTCATCTTGTCAAAAAAGCAGTTGCTGTAAACACAGTGAATCAAAATGTTCCTGGAATTTTAGCTATTATGATAGAAAAGTTGCTTTCCAAGCTACCTGAAGAACGTTATGTTAGTGCAGCTGGGCTTAAATCAGACCTCATTAAATGCCAAATGATATGGGAGAAAGAACATGCTATTGATTCTTTTCCCTTAGCTAAAGAAGACATTCAAGATCATCTCATCATTTCACAAAAATTATATGGTCGTGAAAAAGAAATTGCTCAATTAAAGCAAATTTTTGAAGAAGTCACGGAAGGAAAAAGCCAATTATTGCTCATTTCAGGTTATTCAGGTATTGGTAAAACCTCGTTGATCAAAGAAATTTATAAGCCTATTACGAAAAAAAAAGGTTACTTTGTAAGCGGCAAATATGATCAATTACAGCGCTCTATCCCTTATAGTGGTTTTATTGAAGCATTTAAAGAGCTCATAGAACGGCTTTTAGATGAACCTGAAAAAAAACTAATAAGTTTACGCAAAGAATTTTTACAAATATTAGGAGAAAATGGCCAAATTATTATTGATCTTATTCCTAACATGGAGCTTATTATTGGCCCACAATCCCCAGCAAAAACTCTTCCCACTAAAGAATCATTTAACCGATTTCAATTTTTATTCCAAGAATTAATTAAAGTAATTGCAAAAAGTGAACATCCACTCGTTATATTTTTTGATGATTTACAATGGATCGATAACGCTTCCTTAAAATTAATGCATTCATTAATATCTAATGATGAAACACGTTATTTTTTAATCATTGGGGCATATAGAGATAATGAAATTACATTTGATCATCCCTTAGCGTTGATTATGCAAGAATTAGAAAAAGCAGGCATCAAAATTAACCAACTAAAGCTTAATCCATTAAATGAAACAGATATACAAGATCTATTATCCGACAGCTTAAATGATATTCGTGAGCGTATGGTCCCATTGGCTCACTTTCTATGGAATCAAACACATGGAAATCCATTTTTTATCAATGAATCATTGAAAAAAATTTATCATGAAAAATTATTGACCTACTCTTATCAATTAAACCATTGGCAATGGGATATACAAAAAATCCAGAAAATATCGGTATCTGACAATGTTGTTGACCTCTTAGTTAAACGAATTTGTGAATTACCTTATGCAGGCCAAAATTCCTTAAAATTTGCGGCCTGCATTGGACATCGATTTGACTTAACCACGTTAGCAATAGTTAGTAACGCATCACTTGCTGAGACTACTAAAGGCCTCATGAGTGCGCTTGAATACGGTCTTATTACTATAATAACGGATAATTTTTATTTGTTTGAAAGTATTTCAAATGAGAGCGCATCAAAAACAAATGTAAAATTTAATTTTTGTTTTGTCCATGACCGTATTCAACAGGCTGCGTATCAGCTTATCCCCAAAGAAGAGAAAAAAAAGGTACATTTACAAATTGGAAGTTTACTATTAAAAACAGATAAGTCTATTCATCATAGTAAAAATATTTTTAACATTTTAAATCATTTCAACTATAGTATATCTTTGGTAACCGATCCTAATGAAATTTTGTCATTAATGAAATTAAATTTAATTGCAGGAAAAAAGGCAAAGGCATCGACCGCTTTTCAACAAGCTAAAGAATACTTTCAAACGAGTGCAACGCTCCTCGATCAACTTAACTCATCAATACAAGAAAACTATTATTTTGATATACATAAAGAACTTGCCATAACTCACTATCTAACAAGTAATTTTTTTCTTGCTGATCAAGAATTCAAGGCTCTATTCGAAAAAGCTTCGAGCTTATTCTTATCCTTGGAAATTAATAAATTACAGTGTGAAATGTTGGCAACTTTAAATAAGCATGAAGAAGCGATCAGTTTAGGATTAAAGTCATTGGAAGAAGTTAATATACGTGTTCCTGGTCACCCCTCCATACTGACAATAATGCAAGAAGTGGCGAGAATACATTTTAAAATTCGTGATCAAAATATACGGGCAATTGAATTGGTACCCATGTCAAATAAAGATTTTCAATCAGCTACTGATTTAATCAGCCAGATTTTTAATAGCTCTTTTATCACGAATCAAAATTTATTTATTTTATTGGCGTGCATTAATGTACGATTGAGCTTGAATTATGGCCGAACTGAAAGTACCAGCTTTGCTTTTTATGTCTATGCTTTTGCTATTATGCATGGCTTAGGATGGTATCAAACCGCATTAGACTTCACAGAATTAGCAAATAAATTAGCACTACAGTATACGGACAGTCCTTTTGAGGGAAAAAATGGTTTCATTTTAGCGTGCTTTATTAACCCTTGGCGACTTCCCATAGAAAAAAGCTTCAGCATGGCGCTTGATTGTTATCAACAATGTCGTGAATTTGGTGATTATGTCTATGGCAATTATGCTAGTCTTTTAATTATTATGACAGCTTCGATGATGGGCAAACCCGTGAGTGAAATTAGACAATATTTGAAAATCAGGAACAGCTTTATTAATCGCTCAAATGCCAATGACTTTCGTCAATTAACAATCTTCTCAAATTATTTTTATGACGCGTTAGAAAAGCCAATTTTAAATTTTGATGAAGTTAAATTGCTGGAAAAAAGCGTATTAAATACAAAAAATTATTCTGAAATTAGCATTTTTTATACGCAAGCCATAAAAACCTGTTATTTACTAAGTAATTTTCATGAGGCAATTGAATTTGGAAAGAAATTTAAAAAATATGCTGAATATACTTCAGGTGCATTAAATTACATGGAAGGCTTTTTCTATTATGTACTATCAATTACAGCTTACTATAATAATAAAAAAACTGCAAAATTTTATTTTGAATTATTTAGAACAACCATTTATTTTAAAAAAATAGCAAAGTGGTGTCCTGAAAATTTTGAGCACTATAAACTACTACTTTTAGCAGAGATAAATCGGTTTAAAAAGAGCGAAATTTTAGCGATTAAATTATATAACAAATCTATTGAGTTAGCAAAAAAAAGAAACGCATTTAATATAGCCGCCATCTCACATGAGCGTTTAGGCGAGCTATATTTCGAATTAAATGCTGACAATGCTGCCATGCTCAATTTAGTTGAAGCACATTCTCTATACAATAAGTTAGAAATAAAAATAAAAATATTATCGTTAGAAAAAAGTTATCCAGAATTGCTCAATAAAATGAATCCTATTACTCTAACTCCTCTCTCAAATCAGGATTTGAGCCAAGAAAACAGCAATTATTCGCTTGATATCTTATCAATCATAAAAGCAACCCGTGCCATTTCAAGCGAAATAAAACTGGAAAAATTATTAACAAAATTATTAATTATTTTGCTACAAAATGCCGGGGCGGATCGTGGGGTGTTTATAGAAAAGGAAGATAGCTCATGGTACATCAAAGCAGAAGGGAATGTTTCAACACAAAAAATACTTCTTTCACGTTCGAGCAACTTAGATGATAGAATTGATTTACCTCTTTCCTTGATGCGATATGTACTGCGCACAGAAAAAGCCCGGGTAATTCAATCAAAAGATGATTTTTCAATTTTGCGGAATAAAGATGCTTATTTAAATAATGCAAATGTTAAATCAATTCTAGTCATTCCAATTCATCACAAGGGTAAACTTCAAAGTATATTATATTTAGAAAATAAAACTTTAAACAATGTTTTCACAGCAGAAAAAATTCATACCTTACAAATTCTTTCATCGCAAGCTGCCATTTCATTAGAAAATGCTAGGTTATATTATCTTGCCACACATGATCCTCTAACTGGACTGGCTAATCGCAATTTACTTTACCAAACATTTGAATCAGTCATAATTAAAAACACAAAAAGAACAATTGCTATCTTGTTTTTTGATCTAGATAACTTTAAACCTATTAATGATAGCCTTGGTCATGCGATTGGCGACAAAGTTTTACTCTATTTTTCTGAGCAATTAAAATCATCTCTTCGCCCTGTCGATCTTGGAGTCAGATTAGGTGGTGATGAATTTGTTGTTATGTTAAATGAAATTGAAATAAATGAGGTAAATGAATTTTCAGACCGTTTTTTACAGCGCTTTAAAAATCCTGTAGACATTCATGGCAATAGTATACATTTAAAATTAAGCATCGGAATTAGCCTTTTTCCAATTGATGGCGATAACATCATTGATTTATTAAAAAAAGCGGACACAGCACTTTATCGAGTAAAGGCACAAAATAAAGGAAGTTACCAGTTTTATTCTTCCCATTTAAATTTACAAGTCAAAAGTCTAAGTGATCAGGAGCACGCGTTGTGGCGAGCATTTGAGGCCAAAGAATTTTGTGTTTATTATCAACCTATTTTTTCCGCAAAAAATAATAAAATTGTTAGCTTCGAAGCGCTTTTGCGCTGGAATAATCCTGATAAAGGCATCGAAGAAGCGAAATCTTTTATTACTTTGGCCGAGAAATCAGGTTTAATTTTGCCTTTAACTACTTTTGTTTTAAAAACGGTTTGCTATCAAATTAAAGATTGGATTTCAGAAAATTTAGCAATTGTTCCTATTGCAATTAATATTTCAGGTTTGCAAATTAACAAAAAAAACGTGATTAGTGTTATTTTTCCTATCTTACAAGAAACCCAGCTAGATCCGAGAACTTTACAATTTGAGCTTACAGAAAATATATTTATCGGATCAAATGATATTATTTTAGATCAACTCAATCAATTAAAAAGTGCTGGATTTAAATTAATATTAGATGATTTTGGCATGGAATATTCGAGTCTTTCTTATTTAAGACGTTTACCGGTTGACAAAATTAAAATTCCACAAACTTTTATAGATCAAATTGGAAAAAGTGATGTAGACGAAGAGTTAATTTCTCTTATTATTTCTATAGGACATAAGTTAAAGTTATCGGTTGTAGCTGAGGGAGTGGAAAATGAAGAGCAAGTGATTTTTTTAAAAAATAAAACCATCGATGAATTACAAGGCAACTATTTGGGAAAACCGCTGGATTCAATAAAATCTAAAATACTATTAGATTCTATCTTTAATGAAAGATAATAATCGGGTTATTTTTATACAAAATATCACGCTTTTGCTTTATAATATAATAAGATAAATATTGATAAGCTGTTTTCATTTTTGGCATTGATATAACATTAGGCTTGTTTAACTGGTTTATTTAATGTAGGAAGGACTATGTTAGAAAAAAAAGTTAAAGAAAAATTCTCAAAATG
This sequence comes from uncultured Coxiellaceae bacterium, assembly GCA_964612855.1. Classification (GTDB taxonomy): domain Bacteria; phylum Pseudomonadota; class Gammaproteobacteria; order DSM-16500; family DSM-16500; genus DATIJJ01. The sequence goes on along the minus strand of CAZTDR010000007.1, from coordinate 32,997 downwards.
GGCCTTTGCATTTTTCTTTAGCATGTCTATATCTATTTTAATTTTTGTTTCAGTTTTATCAATCATTCAATTCAAAAAACTATTAAAAGCAGCTGATTGGGTTGACCATACTTACAAAGTGGTAATAAACGCAGAAAAAACGTTAGAAAATATAACTTATATTGAATTTTTACGCAGAGGTTATCTCTTATTCGGCGATGAAAATTATAAGATAGAATACGAAAAAATGATCTCAACATTAAACATGACATTTATTCGCCTTTATCAAATGGTATCAGATAATCCAGAGCAACTTGATCATCTTTTAGAAATACGTTTATTAGTCGAAAAAAGATTACAACTGATGAATCAAATTGATGCCGTAAAAATAAAAAATTCGGCTAATTCTTTTGAAACCGCTAAGCTCCTAAATACAAGCAAGCTCCTTGCTGAAAAAATTCGTCAATCTACTAATTTATTTATTGATAAAGAAAACGATTTTTTAAAAGATAGAAATAAAATTGTAAAAAGAGAAACTAAATTTAATAGTATTCTGCTTGTCTTGGCTCATATTATCAGCTTATTTTTTCTCATACTGGCTTTTATTTTCTTAAATAAAAGCAGAAAAGAGATGAATGAGAAAGAAAAGCAATTGCGGGGTATTATCGACGGGGCAAAAGATATTATTGTAGTAGCTGATACCAAATTGAGATTTTTAAATTTTAATACAGCTTTCAAAAAAGAATTTTCTAATTTATTTCAGCATGAGCCTGAAATTGGTGATCCTATTGAAAACTCATTACCACAGTCTGATGGCATCAAAGAAAAAATATTAGATCTTTGGAAAGAATCTTTCTCAGCAACCGAACCTTATTCAAAAAGCATTGAAATTAATCGTGGTGGAGAAGTTTTATCATATGAAATAAACAGTAGCAAACTTTTTAATAATGAAAATTTATTAGGAGCCGTACATATTCTTAGAAACATTACTGAACGTGTAAAGGCTCAAGAAGAATTGAAAAGAGCAAATTTAAAATTACAAAATACCATGAAAGAATTAACAAATAAAAATAAAAAAATTACTATTTTGTTAGAAATGAGCGATGTAATGTTAGCAGCCAATTCTTTAACGGAACTATCCATGATTGCCGCCAAATATGCCAAACAAATCCTGGATTTTTCTAACGGCCATCTTTATATTATGCATCCTTCAAAAAATTTACTGGAGTCCGATAGTAGCTGGGGCTCGCCTAAAGTATCAATCAGACAATTTTCACCTAGTGAATGCTGGGCACTCCGACTCGGTAAAATACATAGCCGTATGAAAAAGACGGATGTGGTTTGTGCTCATAGTAATGAAGATGTTTTTCATATGTGCGTACCTCTTCGTGCACAAAATGATATTTTTGGATTACTTTATATTGAATATGACGATTCTGTCTCAGAATCAAACTTAGACAGCAACGATAAATTAATCGTAGGTGCATTTGCTGAAGTTACCGCATTAGCGCTAGCGAATGTAACATTACGTGAAAATTTAAGATATCAGTCGATTCGTGACCCCTTAACTACATTATATAATAGACGATATTTGGAAGAATTTTTAAATAAGCAAATTGCACAATCAGAAAGAAATAATGAATCCATCTCTATTTTAATGATGGATTTGGATCATTTTAAACGAATTAATGATGTACATGGCCATGATGCTGGCGACATGGTTTTAAAAGAATTTAGTAAAATATTAATTGATGACACAAGGCCAGGCGATATTGCGGCACGTTTTGGGGGAGAAGAATTCATTATTGTTTTTTATGATACAGATTTAGATTCTGCCTATAAAAGAGCTGAAGATATTAGATTTAATGTGTCGCGGTTGCTAATAAAATATGGTGCTGATGTATTAAGCAAAATTACTGTTTCAATTGGGGTTTCCTCTTATCCCAAAGACGGCAAAGATACAAAATCTTTAATTGAAACGGCGGACAAGGCGCTTTATGTTGCAAAAAACTCGGGGAGAAACAAAGTTGTTAGCTCCGCTGATCTTAATAAGCATAATATTTAATTTCTTTCATATTTGAAATGGGGTCGGTTTTGCAAAATTATACGAGCCTGGCTCAAGGACGCAGCTAGCCCAATCCATTTATTTTAGTGGATTGCTCATTAAAAAGTTAGATAGCTTGATAAGGATATCATGATACAAAAGCACATACTGAAAGTGTCGAGACTCGAAGGATTAACAGATGGTATTTTTGCTATTGCCATGACTATTTTAATTTTAGATTTGCGCTTGCCATCTGATATAAAAACGACAAATCTTGTTGCACATCTTCAATCAACCATTCTAATTAAGCTCATTATTTATATGGGCAGCTTTATTATTTTGGGCACATTGTGGATTGCGATGAATTTTCAGCTAGGCTTACTGGAGCGAGTCAATCGACCTTATCTTTGGTCGAATGTACTTTATCTTATGCTAATTTGTATTGTACCCTTTTCAGCGAGTTTATTAGCCGCTTACCCCACTCATATAGCCAGCTTATCTTTTTATGCCATCAATTTAATTTGCGCTAGCATGGGGCAATTGTTAACTATTTTATGTGCCCATGCTTATCATTTAAATCGTGATATTTATACTGCTGCAATTCGTCAAGCCGTTATTCGTCGTATTTTTATTGCGCCGATATTTTATATGGCGGCGCTAATTATTGCCCACCATAACATAACAATCGCTTGTGTCTTTTTAATTACTCCCACTTTACTTTATATATTGCCTGGAAGAGTTGATAAATTTGATTAGAAAATAGGGCCTGTTGAGTTGAATTACACCTTTAACCAACCTATTTAAATTTTAACGCATCGGTCTTTATAGTGCTTTTAAAAATCGAAATATAAACAGAGGAATTATATGATTAAGAAGTTATTGATAGGAAGTGTTTTGTTGTCCATAGGCTTTACTGCTAATGCGACGACTGGTTTTTATGCAGGCGCAGGTTTAGGACCGAATATCGCCAATATTACAGTCACCTCACATGTATTTCAGCCGGGCATATATGGATTTGATGTTAAAAATGATAATCAACTATCTGCTACGGGTTTACTCGGAACTCTTTTCGCAGGCTACGGTAAAAAATTATCAAATGCTGGCAAATGGAATAATCTCTATTTAGGCGGCGAATTAAATGCTAATTTAAGCTCGCTGGAACATCAAGATTCCAATGATGAATTTGTACATCAGAGTTTCAGCAAGACAACCTATCGAATGCCTTACAGTTTTGGAGTCAGTTTGATTCCGGGTTATTTTTATAATGATAATACGTTGTTTTACGGGCGTCTCGGTTATGCAAACGGTAATTTTAAAGTTTCTACTACAGATACTTCACTTGCCAATACAAATAAAAATCTAAGTGGTTTTCGTTGGGGATTAGGATTGCAGCGAATGCTAACCACACAACTCGCTATGAGAATGGAATATGATAATGTTTCTTATAACAATACCAATGTGCAGACTATCGATCCATTGAGCGCCGTCAGCAAAAAAACAAAATTTACACCGCAGGTAAGCGAAGTTATTTTTGGACTTATTTATTGTTTTTGCTAAAGAGGCCACATCATAACTATGCTCACTTCGTAGTAATAGAGTACTTAGTTACCCAGCATACTACGGTCATTACGTAGGCTCGCATTATTTACGAGATAGCCCTTTGTAGAGCTCAGCAATTTAATTCTTTATAAATTACCTAAATTGTAGGGACGGACCATGTCCAAGCAACAGCCTAAACCGTAAAATCCGGGCGGGCACATGGGTCCGCCCCTACAAAAGCATTTTTGTAGTGTTCACTTGCCGCGTAACTTTTTGATTTATAGGCGACTAATCGTTGGTGCGTCAGTGCTGGTAATTACCAGGTAAGTTCGGGCTTCTCGGCAGTTCATGTAAAATAAAAATTTGCAGATAATTACATAGAAGCTTGTGATCAAACATTGGATCGCTTACTTAAAAAATTTAATAAAAAAAGAAATTCAATTCTATTTGCACATTAATAAGAGGATTAAACCATGCCATCAAAAATACCAGAGCAGCAACAAGAACTTCCAGGATATGAGTCTAAAATGTCACCACCACCAAAATTTGATAATCCCAATTATCATGGCAGTGAAAAATTAAAAGATAAAGTGGCTATTATTACAGGAGCAGATAGTGGCATTGGTCGCGCTATCGCTATTCTTTTTGCAAAAGAAGGGGCGGATATTGTTTGCTCTTATTTAAATGAGCATTCTGATGCAGCTGTGACTAAACAACATGTAGAGGCACTTGGCAGGAAATGCGTTCTTCAAGAAGGTGATATAAGTAGCAGCGCTCATTGTAAGAAAATAGTAGAAAAAACAATTACAGATTTTAATAAAATAAATATTCTAATTAACCATGCAGGAGAGCAAGATCAAACTAATGATTTAGCAGACGTGACAGATGAAAAACTAGAAAGAATATTTAGAGTAAATGTCTTTTCAATGTTTTATTTAACCAGAGAAGCACTTAAGTTTATGACCGAAGGCTCCACCATTATAAATACCGTATCAATTGTAGCTTATGAAGGGAATCCTCTATTGCTAGACTATAGCGCAACAAAAGCAGCAGGAGTTGGTTTTACGCGAGCTTTATCTCAATCACTTGTGGAAAAAAAGATTCGAGTAAATGGCGTGGCTCCCGGCCCCATCTGGACCCCACTTATTCCTGCCAGTTTTGACCCAAAAAAGGTCGCTGAATTTGGCATGCAAACGCCTATGAAAAGAGCAGGAGAACCTTATGAGGTAGCGCCTGCTTATGTTTATTTAGCAAGTGAGATTGATTCTAGCTATGTGACAGGTCAAGTTTTGCATGTAAATGGAGGGAAAATAATAAACGGATAAGGTGGATAGCAAATAGGGCACTTGGGAAAAAATATTCTTTATTCAAGAAATTCTAAAAATGCCTTTGGCAGAAAACTAAGCACTGAGATCACAGGCTTTAAACCATCATCTTGCGGCGATTCAATTTCAACAAAAAATGTTCGAAATAGCGAGCTATTCTTCAGCTTTTTCATTGAAATTGAAGGGCAATATCTTGCAATCTAATATTTTAAAACCCGCGATCTAAAATGCGGCGAGTATCAAATGATACACGCCCTAATTGCTTTATCATTCTTGTAGAATACAATTTTAAGAGCTTGCCATTTTTTCACTCTGCATCATCGGGAAATTATATTTTCTAACACTCCATCTGCAAATCAGATTAAGGCAAAAATGTCTAAATAACTATACCTTAGCTGACAATCGCCTAAGCGTGAAAAAGTGTTATCACATAACCCATAAAAACGAGATGGTACTTTCCGTATCAGATATAGTAAATATCTATCTGATTTCTCTTTTTATTTAACTTAAAATTATTTATACCGCGCACTGATTATTTTTAGCTTTTAGCACCAGATGTAGCTCAGATTATAATATGAAATGTACATAATTATTAATGGGTAAGTCTTTTTTGGGTTAGAAAAGGGCTTGTAAGTGGGATGCTAAAAAACTAAAAAAGCTGAGTGTGTGGTATAAAGGCTCACTTTAATTCATAAGGAGACACACTATGTCAAGCAACCGTGATGGTAGCAAACAAGATCAAGATAAAAATCGAGTTGAAGGAGGAAAAAAAGCAGCAGAAACTCGAGGCCATGAAAGTTTAAGCGAAGCGGGCCGTAAAGGGGCAGAAGCGCGTACGCATGAGAGTCGCGTAGAAGGTGGTAAAAGAGCAGCTGAAACACGTGGCCATGACAGCTTAAGTGAAGCAGGACGCAAAGGTGGTGAGCATTCGCATGAGAGCGATAGCAATCAAAGCAATCGTCAAGAACAAAGCAGTGATCAGGGTGAAGATGAAAATGAAGGAGGTGGTAATAAGGATAGATAATTAAAAATTTAAAGTAAAAGCATTTTCTTACCTGTCATTCCTGTCTTATTCTGATAAGAGTGGCAGGCTTTTTTAAAAACCCAGGTGGAGTCCAAACGGGTGGATCGCTAACCAAGATGATATTTTAAAACCCGCGATTTCAATCGCGAGGACTATATACTCAATGCAGCTTAATTTCTGATCTATGTTTTTTTATCAATAACTCAGAAAAAGCATTTAATATAATATATCGAACGCCTTTTAAGGTGATTAAATGTTTTTTATATAATATCCAGTAAGTAAATCTTGCCAATATGCCTTCAATAAATAAGCTTTTAGCAACCTTACTCATTAAGTTACCTACTACATAATGGCTCAAGCTAATTAATGACCCATAATCTCGATAATGATATAAGGGTAATTTCTTATTATCTAAATAATAAGAAATAGATTTTACCAATAAATTTGCCTGTTGATGTGCAGCTTGCGCTCTTGGAGGAACAAAAGTTAGCGTTCCATCTCGATGGATTTGGGGACAGCTAGCACAATCTCCAAAAGCAAAAATACTTTCATCTTTGCTTGTTTGTAATGTTTGCGTCACTATGAACTGGTTAATTTTGTTTATTTCTAAATCATGATGGAATGATCCCGCATTACCTTTAATGCCGGCAGCCCAAATCATCATATCAGCTTCAATAAATTTTCCAGAAGCAGCAACCAAGCCATTTTTTTTAATGGCTCTAATTGAGGTATTAGTAAGTACATTTATATTATTTATTTTTAAATAATGATTTACTGATTGGGATATACGTTTTGGCAAGTTATTTAATAATCGATCATCTGCTTCGATAACGGTCACTTGAAAATTATTAATATTTTTATACACAGGATTATTTTTATAATTTTTTGTTTCAGTCAAAACATAGTTTAATTCTGCGGCCAATTCTACACCTGTTGCGCCACCGCCTACGATGCTAATATTAAATTTTTTAATGTTATCTTGGGTAGAACGGATAATGTAGTTCAATAGTATTTGGTTACATCTTTCTGCTTCAGCCAAACTATCTAATAACAAGCAATGTTCAGTTACACCTGGTATATTAAAATCATTAATTTTGCTGCCGATCGCAAGTATTAAAATATCATATGTTAGTTGACGTTCAGGCAGTATAAGCTCCCCATTTTCATAATAAGGAGCGATTATTATTGACTTATGAGCACGATCGATTTTTTTAACTTCGCCTAAAAAAAAGTTAAAACCGATCTGATAAGCATAACTAATATAGTCGATTTCTTCATTATAACTGGCAAATGTACCTGCAGCTATTTCATGAAATAATGGCTTCCAAACGTGTTTTAAATTTTTATCAATTAAGCTAATTTCTATTGATTTTCTACGTTTAAATTTATTACATAGCCTCGCTGCCAATTCTAAGCCTCCGGCGCCCCCACCAACAATAATAATTTTTTTCTTGCTATCTTTGTGCATGCGATTAACTTTTTAACTGTATTGGACTATAATCATAATGGTCTTGATGATTGGCATGACAGGTCGTTAGGTCTGTTTCTTCTGACGTTTTACTCAATGCCAGGTAAGCCTCTTGTACCTTTTCTTTAATGGCCGCTTGTCTCGCATCTTCCATATTACCAAACTGTAAGACCTCTCCTTTATTTTCTATGTAATAACTCGTATTACCTTCTTTAATCTCGACTATATAAGAAAAGATATGATCAATTGCATAAATGATGGCTGTTTTAATGTTCGGATTAATGTCTATTCCATCATGACAAATAAAATTCTGATGCATTTAGTACCTCACATTCTTAATAAGAAATATTCAATATTAATAAAATATAATTAAAATAAATATTATTTTAATTATACGGGATAAAATGAATAAATTATAAGAATATCAAATATAAAAGTATCTTTATATACTCGAATATGACCTTCCTTTTTATCGGAAGATTTACAAGCACATTTCATGATTTCAGTATTAAATGAAATGCCCATATCCCCTTGTTTGTTAATAGCAATAACACCAATTTCTTTATTTTTATTTCGTTTTTTAATCACCTCATCACAAGCTTGCTGTAAAGAATAGCCCTTGAGTTCAACCAACATCGCATCGTATGAGCAATGACACCTCGAATGAGCGTCTCGCCTTCGCCTGTACCAGAGACTGCACAAGAATTATTATCTGCATAGCAACCCGCTCCAATAATGCAGCTATCGCCAATTCTTCCTGGCAAGCAATTGCTGGTTCCGCCGGTTGAAGTTGCCGAAGCAAGATTACCTTTCTTATCAAGTGCCACAGCACCTACGGTACCATGCAGCTTTTTCCCTAAAAAAGCCTTACGCGATGATGGTTTATTTGAATTTCTCAAAAATTCCTGATATTGATATTCAGTAATAAAATAGGACTCAGGTTCGAAATTCACTTCATTGAGCGCTGCTAAATCTAACGCCCCATAGCCTGAAAGCAATACGTGCTTAGTTTTTTTCATGACTATACGTGCGAGAACAATAGGATTTTTACTGTGCGTACCATCGATACGGCGCCCGCACTCAAATCACGGCCATTCATAATGGCAGCATCCATTTCAATTTCTCCTTTATTATTTAAGGCTGAACCGCGGCCCGCGTTAAATAAATCATTATCTTCTAAGTTCTTAACCGCTTTCTCCACGGCATTTAATGCACTTCCTCCTTTTTGCAATATTTTATAACCCTGTTTCATAGCATAGGCCAAGCCATTTTCCACCGCGGCAAGATGCTTTTTTATGAACGGTGTTTCTTCACTTGCACCGCCATGAACAATTAAGGCTATTTTGGACATGCATTTTCTCGATAAATATTTAAAGGTAATTTGAAAAATGTTCCTTTAATCAGCAAATGGACGCGCAGATTTTTCACATAAATAGGCTCATGTTTCTTTGCTTCTTTACTATTGGTAGCCGTAATGTTGCCTCCATCAATAATAACGACCATGCCAGATCCTTTGCATTCAGCGTTCCTATTTTTTATAATTAATGCCGTATCTTCACCCAATCCTATACCTAAATGGTCTGGGAAATAGGTAATAGCTTGTGCCAACCGGCCAAAACGGCCTCTTTTAATAAAATGCGTGTCAATGATTAAATTGGAGATAATATTTAATCCATTCCCTAACTTGAGATTACATTTGATCATGGCTTCAGAATGATCACCGCTTTTTATCATGAGGTCTGACAGGGCCATGGCCCCCGCACTTGTGCCTGCCAGCAAAAAATTAACATCGTTAAAAAATTTTTTTTTAATCGCTTCAATAAAGGGAGAAAAACGTAATATTCGAGATAAACGTGATTGATCGCCCCCGGAAAAAAATACCGCGCCCGCCTCATCGATACGCTGTAAATACTTCTTTTGCTTTGCTTGATAAGGATGGCGAATATGAATGAATTTTAGATTAGTGCTCCCCATCTTTTGGAATGCATATTCATAACTTTTTTCGGCTTCATCAGGAAGTTTAGATCCCGTAGTAATAATTTCTATTGTTTTATTTTTAGAATTACACAATAATGTTTTTAGGATTTCATAGCGTTTAAACTTAATATTTTTATTTTTCATATCCATGAATTCTTCGGCTTTATCCTCCGCTCCCCCAATGATGAGCAAAGTGGCTTTAGGTTGCATGGCTGCGGCTCTTAGAAAAATTCATCGATATATGATTAAGAAAATTAACAGCTTTTAAAACATTATCTGGGAAATACCAAATAAAAGTGCCAGGATAAGATTCATGGATCGCATGCTGCACCGCAGCAAACTCATCCGGGATAATCTTTATTTTCTTTTCTTTATCTACCGCGTGAATTCCAGAAATAATAATATTTGTAATTTCTTCCTGGCTGCGCCCCCTTCCATCCTTATCAGAGCGAATAATAATTTCATCAAAAATTTGCGCCGAATAAAACCCGGTTTTCCAAATATCTGTGTTACGCCTATCTCCTGTTCCGGCAATAATGCCGATTTTTTTATTCGCTTTAATTCCATTTACATATTTTTTTAATTCAATGTAGGCATTTTCATTGTGTGCATAATCTAATATTAAATCACAATTTTGAAATTTAAATAAATTCATTCGGCCTGGTAAATACACATCGTTTGGAAGAAATTTTAATAATCCATCGAGCAAATCTTTAAAATCAAATCGACAAATCCAACCAGCCAATAGCGCAGGTAAAATATTTTGCTTCATGCAGCTTGAATTACCATTTAGACTAAGTGGTACGTCAATAATGTTAGCGATCGCTTTAATTTTCTTATTATGGCAAATAAAAATAGTCCCTTTTTCTATGTAACAGCACAACCCGCCATGTTTTATATGCTCAATGATACGATCGCACTTAGTTAAACCAAATAAGGCAATATTGCAGTCTAAGTCGTTTTTCATTGCGTAAACTAGATTATCCTGCGCATTTAATATCGCATAGCCATCCGGCGTGGTGCTCCTGGGAACCACAGACTTTACACGCGCCATTTCTTCCAGCGTAAAAATATCGCTCGAACCTAAGTGATCTTCGGAAACGTTGGTCACTATACTGACATTACATTTATCAAATGCTAGACCTGAACGTAAAATTCCGCCACGTGCGCATTCTAATACGGCAAAATTAACCAAGGGATCACGCAAAATAAGCGTCGCACTTTGAGGTCCGCTGCAATCACCGTGAAATATTTCATTATTATTAATATAGATTCCTTCCGTTGTTGCCATTCCCACTGAATATTTCGCTTGCGCAGCCAGATGTGCAATTAAACGAACTACCGTTGTTTTTCCATTGGTTCCTGTGACCGCCACAATGGGGATACGAGAAGAATCATGATCCATATACAGCATATCAATAAAAGGTTTCGCAACATTTCTTTTTTTACCTGTCGTAGGGGACAAATGCATACGGAAACCTGGGGCAGCATTGATTTCTAAAACTGCTCCATTGCCCGACGTAATAGGCTGCGTAATATCTGACGAAATCACATCGATGCCGCACACATCCAGGTTTACTAACCGAGCTATTCGCTCAGCTAAGAAAATATTATGAGGATGTACTTTATCCGTTACATCAGTTGCCGTGCCGCCCGTACTAATATTTGCCGTATCTTTCAAGACTATTTTTTGTCTTAACGGTAAAATAGAATCTTCCGTTAATCTATGCTGATGTAAAATGGAATGAGTGCTTGTATCAATTGTTATTTGAGTTAAGAAATTTTCATGGCCTTTCCCACGTTTTGGATCATTATTAATTTCGTTTATTAGCTGCTTAACCGTTCTCGCTCCATCTCCTATTATGCTGGGAGGAGTACGCTTTGCCACCGCGGCCACTTTATAATTAATTACTAAAAAGCGGTAATCTTTACCTTTTATAAATTTTTCCACCATAATGGAATTTGAAACAGCTTTTGCTCTTGAAAAAGCAATTAATGCCTTTTCTTTTGAAGTGATATTGGTTGTAACCCCTTTGCCATGATTGCCGTAGCGCGGCTTAATAACTAATGGATAACCAAGTTGATCAATTTCTTTAGATAGCTCCTCGATCGAATTTATAATTTTTCCTAATGGCATTGGTACAAATTCTTTTTTTAATAGCTCTTTTGTAAAGTTTTTATCTGCCACGATATCGTCGCCAATACAACTCGTATTCGGACTCAACGTGGATGATATAATTTTTTGATTTGCACCATAACCCAGCATAACAAGTGAAGTATCAATTTGGTGTACTGGAATGTTTCTTAATAATGATTCTTTTATAATCGCTTCAGTGCTAGGGCCTAAGCGAAATTGAGCATGCAAGTTTTTTAATTCTTCTATATTTTTAGATAAATCTTGATAAGGATTTCCCTTTCCGTTAACAAGTGTTTCAACTAACTGGATGGCACTTTTTGCCGCATAAATACCAGCCAACTCAATTTCATAAGAAAAAATAATAAAAAAAACACCTTCTTCACATGTTTCTCGTGTCCTGCCGTAACCACAAGGCATGCCCGCTAAGGTTTGCAACTCTAATGCAATATGTTCTACTACATGTCCTAATAATGTTCCTTCTGTTAACCTTTGAAAAAATCCGCCTGCTTTTTCCATTGAACATCGATGCTCATGTAAGCTTGGCATTAATTTTTTTAACGAATCGTTAAAATTTAAAATTTGGTTAGTATAAATATTTTTATATTTTTGCAGGTCTAATTTAAGTATGATTAATTTTTTCCTATAATTTGACCAATAATTAGGCCCATTTGTGACGTTTAATTTAATAAGCTGCACAATTTTTACCTTATAAAATTATTATTTTTAATTTATCTATTTTTTTAAAAGTATCAAAGTTAGGGAAACCCATAAGTTGATATCGAAACCCCTTAGTGAATTCATTTCATGCAACATTTATGAGATTATTTGCTTTTTTATTGAAACAATATGTATTTGGCTTGAATAAAGCGATAAATATTTGCGCTTGCATAGGCTTCTTCGTCATAAAATAAAATATCGCGATGAAACTAAAAAATGCTGACCATCTTAAATTAAGCCAGATTTTAAAAAATGTATGATAGTGTGAAGGCGGAGCATTACCAGTTTTTAACTCTCGCCGTTATAACGCGCAATTCCCACATCAAAAGTGCCCATCATTTTTCAATGTTGTAATAGCTTAATGAAAAAACAATTTACTGATGAGCTTTTAATGACATGGTTGCCACCGAACTAGCTTGTTTAATTTGTGCTCAATAATTGTTTTTAATGGCTTGAGGCAGCTAAGCTGTTGATATTTCTTAATTTACAAATTGACTTTGGCATTGTATAGTGAAAATAAAAATTCTCTAGTGATCTATTAAAAGCACTAGAATTCATTATTTAAAACTTACAAAACAAGGGTCCTTCCGATGCATTTAATAGAAATCATGGCGCGTCAAATCTCAAGCCTACACTACCGGTTGTAATAATTAAGCACTTCAAAAAAATTTAAGTGTTCTTGCTGAAAAATGTGAGCTCTCTTTTCTATAGCCATCACAGTATATGCAATGAATTTTTAAAAAATATACCGTTCTTAATTAAATAGGTATCTTATGACTCCGCGCAAAATGTTAAATAGCAACAGCTCTCCAACGAGACGAATAAGGTTTGATTTTGATCAAAACGAATCTATCCACAATAATGTCCAAAAATTTAATTTAGATCTTCGATTAACTATGTATAATCTTAATGAGACTGTAATTGAAGAGGTAACATCATTATCTCCATCTCATAAAACCGCTAAGAAAAAACCTATCGAACGCATAATTTCATGGGCAAAAAAACTAACGCGTCAAACACCCATACAAGCATCGACCACAGAAAAACAACAAAAAGCGACTACCCAAGCTTTTCAACTTAAGCAGAAAGATATTTCCCAAAACTTTTATAATAATCTTATGCAGTTAAAAAAGGATGCTGCCAAACAAACGATTTTTGAATTATTGGCAGAAAATGTCGACGTTGATTCCTATGAAAAAAGTGATTATGTCGATGCTGTTATGGCTGTTTTTGCTCACCAATTAGGATTACCCACCTCTGATATTCAAGATACTCATCATTGTGATAAAAAAATTGTTGCTAGTTTATGCCACCAATTTGCCAATCGATTTTCGGTAGAAACTCTATTAAATTATGCTATTTCTCAGCTTAATTTAGCAGATAGCTTAACCATGGAAGAATTTTCTCAAGTACAAGCTAAACTGGATAGTTATGGTAGAGATCCAAATTTTTTGCAGCGTAGCGGATTCGATCTAAAACAAGAACAAAGAAAATCCCTACCAGAAACTGTCCTTTATATGTGGCATACTTTACAATTCAGAACAGCAAATTATTTTAATTTTGAATTAACATCGACACGCATACAATCCACTCATGAAACACTGTTTTTACCGAATGAAGCATCTCAAACAAGTTTAAAGTTAGCTTATGTAGTTAAAAATTCTACTGCAGAATCTACCGTACCTTTTATTGAATATTGCGCAGCTCTTTTATGGAATAAGCAATATGTGTCTTTTGAGAAAGAAATTTTATCGCTGCTATCTCCTTCTCAGCAATTGGAGTTAATAAAAGAATTATTTATTCTATTGAAGCAAGAAGCTATTTATTTTGATATGGCAGCCACTGAGCAACCAACAGCAGAGGAATATGAGTGGCTTACAGATGTGACTGTTTTTTCTCAATATATCCATTCTCTTCGTAACGATATAGACATAACTCCTATTTTAGATCTTGCTATTTATTTACCCCCCCAGATTCCTCGGCATTTTTGTCATTCTCTCGAAATTCGGTCATTCCCTACTAAACCAAGACCCTTAAGTCGTTATCTTTTTATGGTATTAATGAATGATCCTTCTCTTGAACTTTCGATCCCTGATTCACCAGTATTAGCAGCCGAATTAATCCAAACTTTTTCAGCTCATTATGCCGCGATAAAAACACAGCGCGCACAACAAGAATGGATAAAAAAATTCCTCCTCATTGAAAAAAATCCCACATTTCGAGCCTTATTTAAAGAAGGGCAACTTCTAGGCTTTATTGCAAAGTTGCAAACAGAACTTAAAGCATTGGTAAAATCACTGGATATCAATCAAAAATTCCCGCAAAGCAGCGGGAATCTTGTTGCTTATATTTTAGAAAATCATCCAGAGCAAAGTAGATTAAGTAAGTTACGCGAAATAGCGCGAGATAAAGCAGAACTGCTCAACATTATAGGCGATGCTTCGCAACTTCTGGCCATCTTAAAAATGCTGCCCAGTCATCATTTTTCTCAATTTTTTAATGAGCTTTTCCCCTGTTATCAATCAGTCATTAGTGATGCGAACACATTGCACACTATTTTTAAAGAACTTGATACAACGAGACAGCAAGAACTGGTAAAAGCATTAGGCCACAAATTCATTAAAAATATGGCGGGCGATAATTCCTTCTTGCTGTTTTTTTTAGGAAAAAGAACCATACCTGAAAATATGCATGTAAAATCGCTAGACTTTTGTTTACCCGATTCTAGGCAGTATGAAACTATAACTTGCAATCAACGTATCATTTTTTATACGGTTGATAAAAATCAGCCTAATGAAATGCGTATCGTTGATCCTCAAAACGTCACAGCATCGAAACGGATTGATATCGAAGATAAATATCAAATCACGCATGTTGTTACCAATCCAAACCAAAATCAGCTTGTCATGATAATGAAGGATGCTAAACATAAAAAATATCTTCGTATTTATGATGCGACGACACATGAAATTTTAACAGAAGCGTTTCCTTTGCCCAATAAAACAGACGCTGCATCATGCGCTCCTAAGGTGATGTTCTGTGATGAAAAATTATTTATCACGACTGAAAAGGAGATTTTTTTATTTAATGGGCAAAATAAACCATGGAAATCTATTCCGTTGAAATTTAATTCTCCGAGTGTTTCATGTTCTTTCCATTCCATAGGCAATAAAATAGCCATTATTCGTGATTCCGCCGATACTAAAAATAAATACTTGTCTATTTGTGACGCCAATTTTGCTGTCTTATCTGAACGCATTTTGCACGGAGAGTTTTGTCATTTTATTGCGTCGCCAGACGAAAAGTCATTTTTAATTCAAACCGAAAGTGCTGCCTTTTTTTATAACATGACACAAGATGGTGGAGTATTTGAAAAACGCAAGATAGCCGTTTTTTCTAAAGACCAGCATCATAAAACGATGGCTTGGCTAAAAACAGGGGTAGTGGTTTACTTAGGTAATGAAGGCATTATGCAAATTAACCCCAGTAATAGCAGTCCAACGAATGCTCCACATTCTTTACTGCAATTACCTCATGATTTGTTGCCCCAACTCACTTGTTTCTCTGATATAGGGGATTCTTTTTCTTTTTTTAATAAAACAGATTGCGTTGTAATGCAACCTCTTGCGAATAAACCTTCTGACAACCTCGTGGTAGCTGATTTAAAAGATGTCAGCCTAGATCATTTACCTAAAGCAGTCCGTAAAGAAGCATCAACGCTTTATAATGATTTATCTACCCAGAAAAAACAATATGAGCATGGACTTGAGACAAATATATCAAAAAGTTCGATGGCATTAAGCCCTGCCAGCATCAATGAAAGAACTTTAGCACAGAAAAAAATAGCTACCTTGACTACCCAATGTCAAATTCTTGAAGCATTAAATGATGAATTTAAATCTTCGTCGTCTCCATCCCCTCAGGAATGTGTTCGAAATGTAAAAAGAAAATTTCCTATATTGGCTGAACGTCAAAGCTTCTGGAAAAAGTCGCATACGCCATTACAAGAGTTGTGTAGAGCAATAAAAAAATTACCGCCTGTATCGAAAAAGCATGACAATAGCAACAGAAGATCTTTTGTTAATCGCGCAGGTTGAGCAAGCAGATACTGTCCAGTTACGTACGCGATACGCTATCTTCTTTTCCATAAGCCGAGCTTCCTCGTTGATTGGGTCTACAAATACAATCCTATAGTGGGGGCACGGCGTACCATGCCCGTGCTGTATAGTTCGCTGAAGCTGCCGGGCATGGCACGCCATGCCCCTACAAGTGCCGTTTTAATGGTGAGTTACGCAACAACGCCAGAAATTACACTTACATTGACTATGTTATTAATATATAATTTATTTGTACGATCTATTTTTTATTTAAAAGGAAATTTTATGAAAAAAACTCTTGGAAGAGCAAATAGTTCAAAGAAAGCTGCCGCTGGCGTTAAGAAAGTCACTAGCCGTGCAAAAAAGACGACTGATAAAGTAAAAGAAAATGCACAAAATTTATTAGTTAACGCTAAAAAGAAAATTAAGGATATTCAAAAACAATCGTCTAAAACCTTGCGCTCTGCAAAAGATAAAGTTTATGCTACCGAAAAAGAAGTTATGAATTATGTAAAAAAGAATCCAGTAAAATCCTTTAGTGCTGTGGCGCTGACGGCATTAATTACTGGCTTTATTGCTTCTCGAAACAAAAAATAAAACTTGAATCTAATCTTTATAATTGGCCTCATAATTAGCTTTTTTGTACGCCTGAAGCCCAATCAAGTCTAGACAAATTGTCTAGACTTAAATTTAGGGACCCTTTTTAGATCTTCTAAATGTAAATTTAAGGCTCAGAAATACTAGCGCAAATTTTTATTCTCAGCCTAAGCATATGCCAGCAAAAACCTTTATCCCCCCAATTTATGTCAGACAATTAATGCTTCCCGAACCAAAATTGTATATAGTTACGGCATGGAAAAAATAGACGTTTTGATTATTGGCGCTGGCGCTGCCGGTTTAATGTGTGCCATTGAGGCAGGAAAACGACAACGTAAAGTTGTTGTACTGGATCATGCAAATAAGCCGGGCAAAAAAATTCTCATGTCCGGGGGCGGACGTTGCAATTTTACTAATTACTATATCAATGCTGCAGATTATATTTCTCATAATTTACACTTTTCTAAATCTGCGCTGAGTCGATTTACGCAATGGGATTTTATCGAATTAGTCAAGCGACACCATATCCCCTTCCATGAAAAGACGTTAGGACAATTATTTTGCGACAATAAATCTAAAGATATCTTGGATATGCTGTTATTAGAATGTGAGCAAGCAAATGCTACCCTTCGACTCAATACAAAAATAGAAAAAATAGAAAAAGTAAGTGATCAACATTTTATAGTAAAGAGTACACGCGGAAATTTTCATGCTCAATCTGTTGTGATTGCCTCGGGTGGATTGTCTATTCCCACAATGGGTGCGAGCCCCTTTGCCTATCAAATAGCTGAACAATTTGGCCTAAGAATATGGCCCACACGGGCGGGCCTAGTTCCTTTTACATTGCATACTGAAGCAAAAGAAAAGTTTGCTGTATTGTCTGGAATTGGTATTGATAGCATCGTCAGTAATGACAAAAAAAGTTTTCGCGAACATATTTTATTTACACATCGTGGTCTTAGTGGGCCAGCCATTTTGCAAATATCATCTTATTGGCAAGCAGGGGAGAAGATTGTTATAAATCTATGCCCCGAATTGGATATATTTCAAGAATTGAAAATAGCGCAGAAGCAAAGTCCACAGAAACAATTAAAATCTTTTTTAGCTACCCTCTTACCTAAAAGAGTAATCGAAGTTTTTTTCCTACAAGAGTTATTAGAAAAAAAATTGGCTTCAATTTCACATCAATGTTTTCTTGAAATCACCCAGCTTATGAATGCATGGTCTATTTTACCTAATGGAACAGAAGGTTATCGAACCGCCGAAGTCACACTCGGTGGAGTAGATTGCGATGCTATTTCTTCTAAGACCATGGAAGTCAATAATGTCTTAGGATTATATTTTATTGGTGAAGCGCTCGATGTAACAGGATGGCTAGGTGGCTTTAATTTTCAGTGGGCCTGGTCATCTGGATGGGCTGCAGGACAAGTGGTTTAACAGCCTATAGTAAAGACATATTCAATAGAGTCTGTTGATAATGGATGAGGCATGTTTAAAAGTAAGAAAATCCAGTTAAAATGTGCGAAAATTTGAGACGAATAGTACCTCTCTATTTAACGCACATTTTGGCCGATTGTACCGCTTCCTAAGAACAACCGTTTTTAGCTGACTTATCTGCAAAACGATCTGCGATCCAACTTACATAAAGTGGCTCAGCACTCGCTGGAGTACTAAAATGATCTTGCTCGCCTGGTAACTGGATACGAGTGACATTTCCACCCAATTTACACATTTGTTCATAATAAAGTTTGCCCATGAAAGGTGGAACCGTTGTATCATGGTTGCCATAATAGATAATAACAGGCGCCATGGGTTTTATGGGTACTACGCTCCCTTTTTTATCTGCTTCAATCCAAGCAGTCGCATTTTTTATCTGTGGGCGTAGCAAGGTTTTATAATTTTTACTGTAAGTATAATCAAATGTATCACTTGCAACATGCATACATTTTCTTAAGAAAATTTCATCAGCGATTTTTGCTCCTTGATCAGTAAAAATATCATTTAATTTTAATTCAGGAAAAGCCGCTACCATACCCCATACATTCTGAGCATAGTGAGTAAAATTAAAAACATTTTGACTAAAAGCATCACTCAAATTTTGTAAATATTTTGTAGCATCAGCTGTAGTTAGCGTTCCGGTTGGAAAGGTAACTCCCACATCATAAGGAGCCATTGCAACAAATCCTATTATTTGAACGCCGTCACGAGCTGTGCCTTTTTGATTGAGATAATCTATTAATCCTGCTGCAGCAATAGTAGCGCCACCACCTTGGGACCAGCCATAAACAACCGCTTTTGATCCTGCATGAACTTGTTTAAATGCGGCGGCTGCTCGAATTGAATCGATGACGTCGCGCGCTTGAGTGGCAGAAACTGTATATTGGTGTTTACCGCCTCCACCTAAACCCTGATAATCGGTTGCAACGATGATATACCCTGCTTTCATAAATGCCTTCATCGCAGGCAATCCGAAATCCGTCCATGAATTGCCTAAAGGCATAAAATATTGATTCAAAGGTTGCGCTGGATTTAATACTTGCGAAGGTCCGCATGTTTGAGCTGTCCCTGTTGTACCGTGAGCCCAGGCAACAATGGGTCGACCTGTAACGGGGGCCGTACTTTTGGGGGCTGCAATAATGCCGGTAACTAAGGTTTTACGATTCTGCACGTCAGAGGAAATATAAGCAATTTTCCATACATCAACATCAGGAATGGTTGTCGTAATTTTTTCAGACTTCACAATGCTGCCTAATGGCGCATGAGAATTTACTTGCGGAAGTGAGGAATAAAAGCTCCCCATATCAACAGGGCCAAAATCATTTATTGCTAATGCGGATGTAATAGGAAAGATAAAAGTGACTAGCATGGTCAGGAAATAATTTTTGTACGTCATATTTTTCATAAACTAATCCTTTAGTTATTTACGAATAGTGGTTTACCAAGGCTGTTTGGAGCAACCGTATCTAAATATAAATACAACTGAATCACGCCACCTACTTTACTACCCGTCTTACTATTACTTGGAATCAACGCTTCAATAGCGACTTGTCCATAGTTATTATAAATAATGACACCGGGATCAATGGTTCCTGTAATTTGCCCACTGCACGCTCCTTGCGTGCATTTCGTAAAAGGAAATTCAATAACGGGAACAACATGATCCATTATAAGTGAATTCGAGTGTGCAATAAACTGATTCAGGTAAGGTAAACTATAGGCGACAGAAATCCCCCAACTGATGCTGCTAACATCGTACGATCCTGTATTTATGTTGGGACCTAAAGTTGCAGTAACTCCCAACGGTTTAAGGAATTTTAGCGAATCTGGCAATATTCCCATCCCTTGAGCAAATAACACAACGGGTGAAATTATCGTGGTTGAGTCCGCGTTGACCACGTGACTGCCTGTGCCGCCTAATGTGGCATTTAAGCCAACTGAAAATATCGACTCTGTGGGTACTGAGATAAATGTATTATATCGTATACCCACTTCCCAATCATCGAACCCATTGCGCGTTTGTTCATTAGGATGTTGAATATGCAAATAACTGGCTGTAGCAGAAACTTGAAAATCTTGCATAATCGTCTTGGAATATTGTAATTGAGGATTTGTGACCCAGATAGCTTGCCCATCATTTGCTGTCGATTCAGTGCGATAAACAGGTAAAGCGATTTTATCACTAATAAAGGGTTCGTTGACGGAAATAGTGGATGGAAAAAATCGTTTTCCCACATAACCATGAGTCCAAGCATTGGTGCCAATAATCATAAGCCCCATGATCAGTAATAACCGTATTATTAAAGACATTTGCATCCATGCAATGAGGTTATAATATTTTGTAGGTGCTGCCTATCTCGTTGAAGCCGCCGGGCATGGCACGCCATGCCCCTACAAGTACTGTTTTAAAAGTCAACCACTAGAGCGCCGTCAATTTTCGGTATTGTTTAGTGGCGCTAATTAGCACCACTTCAAGCAATCTGAACTCTTAAACTTCGCAGTGATTAGTTAAATAAGCATTGCTCACTATGCTCCTACAATCTCAAATTCAACGTCGATATTATTACGCGTGGCATGTGAGTAAGGACATATTTTTTCATGTGCTTCTTTAACGAGCGCTGATAAATCTTGTTGCGATAAATTTTTATCTTCCACGCGCATCTTAACGGACAGTGCTAAGCCCGTGGGTTCGCGCTTACCTATGGAAACATGGCATTCAACTTTTGCATTAGAAGCATCTTTTTTATGTTGCTTGCCAACAAAATCCAAGGCGCCGCCAAAACAAGCTGCATAACCCGCCGCGAATAAATGTTCAGGGGTGACGGTATCTGATTTTCCGGGTCCTCCCATTTCTTTGGGAACGGATAGATTCACTTTTAGCGTGCCATCATTTGTTTCAGCGTGTCCGTTGCGTCCACCTGAAGCGGTGCCAGTTACTGTAAAAAGCGGTTTGATTTTATCCATGTTAAGCTCTCCTTCTATAGGGTCTGTTGATCCATCATAATAATCTTTTTTGTACGCTCAATGCATCTTCTCTTTTGACTTGGAAACGGACTCCAATTCCTAATAATCGAATTGATAAAGCGGATTTAAGCCTGATTTCACATAATAAATGCTGATATTGTTCCAATATAGGTAGATTTCCTGCGCGCTCTATCGTAGCTTGTTTAAAGTTACTGTATTTTATTTTGAGATAAAGATTTTTAATAGGAGGATTCTGATTTAGATGACTTAAGCGTTGCATCAACTGTTCATATAATTTTTGGATGATTTTGCAACATTCTTCTTCTGTTTGAATATCTTGACTAAATGTGTGTTCAACACTGAGCGATTTTCTTATCCGATTAGGTTCGACTAGGCGATGATCTATTCCCCTACTTTGCTCATATAATTGTTTGCCTAATTTGCCAAATTGTTGCATTAACTCCGACAATGGCACGCTATATAAATCAGAACAAAGCATAAACCCAGCTTTATGGAGTTTTTCTGCAGTGACTTTGCCGACACCAAACAATTTTTTAACCGGTAAATTTTTCACAAACTCGGCAACGTGTTGCGGCGGAATGACAAACAAACCATTGGGTTTTTTCCAACCGCTGGCGATTTTCGCTAAAAATTTATTCGGTGCCACGCCAGCCGAAGCCGTTAAATTCACTGCGGCAAAAATGCGTTGGCGAATTTCTTCAGCAATGCGTGTAGCACTGCCATTAAAATAGGGAGAATTAGACACGTCCAAATAAGCTTCATCCAACGATAAGGGTTCAACCAAATCCGTAAATTCGCGAAAAATTTGATGAATAATATTAGCGGCAGCCCGGTATTTTTCCATATTGACCGGCAAAACAATTAAATCTTTGCACAAGCGATAAGCATAAGCTGTTGGCATAGCGGATCTCACCCCATATTGACGCGCAATGTAATTACAGGTACACAATACGCCGCGCTGTTTCGGTGAGCCGCCTACCGCAACAGGCTTATCGACCAATTCTGGATTATCTCGGATCTCAACTGCCGCATAAAAACAATCCATATCAATATGAATGATTTTTTGCTGAGAAAGCGCCGTCATAAGACAGGTACGTCGTGAGTCATTTTCATCTCAGCGCTCGGAAAATAAGAACTTAAGAATAGTGGCCTTAAAAGGTTTTTATTTTTGCGTGTCATTAACATACCTTACCCCATCTACTTTTTTAGGATTGTTAACAATAGAGTCAACACAGCTATCATCTTTGATTTTTGTTACAAAATCAAATACCTCTTCCGATAAAGAACGCTTTTTTCACATCAGGACGGATGGCAGGCAAAGCGCAGCTTGCCCACCTTTTGAAGGTTAGATCGAAATGCTTATTTGAGCTTTTATGCAAATCGCCCTGCAAAATGATCTCTGCAGAGGACAAAATTCTAGCAATATCGCACGGGCACGGCACGCCGTGCCCCTAAGTTCGAAGATAAAGGTGTAGGGCATGGCGTGCCATGCCCTGGGCTTTGCAAAAAAATTTTGTCCCCTGTAAAGCAAAATGATTGGAAACGAAGCAAACTAATTGTCAATAGACTGCATTGCTTGTAAAATTAATCCCCATTATTTTTAAGACCCTGTATATTTTAGGAGTAAAAAAGAGGTGTCCCAATCCAACAAAGAAGCCAACATACAGCGCGCCCGCGACATTTATAACACTCCGCATTGGGGTGAGAGCTATTTTGATATTAATGCGCAAGGTGAAGTCGTTACTTTTCCAGATGGCGATAAAAAAAAAGCAGGGATCTCATTACCTACTTTGATTAAAGACATTCAAGCAACAGGGCTCAAGCTACCATTACTCATTCGCTTTACTGATATTCTTAGAAACCGTCTCAATAATTTACGCAATGCATTCCACACTGCCATGCAAACACAGAAGTATGATGGCGGTTATCTTTGCGTTTATCCGATTAAAGTTAATCAACAACGACACGTAGTCGAAGAATTATTGCGTAATAGCAATAAAAACATAGGATTAGAAGCAGGCAGTAAACCAGAATTACTTGCTGTATTAGGGTTATCTACGCCAGGATCCACTATCATATGCAATGGCTATAAGGATCGCGAATATATCCGTTTGGCGTTAATTGGTCGGCAATTAGGCCATCGCATCTATATCATTCTCGAAAAAGTTTCTGAGTTAAATCTCGTGCTAGAGGAGGCTGAGAAATTAAAAATAGAACCATTGCTAGGCGTGCGGGTGCGATTAGCGTCCATTGCTAAAGGTAAATGGCAAAATACGGGTGGTGAGAAGTCTAAATTTGGATTATCACCTATGCAAGTGCTGCAAGTTGTAGATCAACTGCGTAATGCCAATCAATTGCAAACATTAAATTTAGTGCATTTTATGCTGGGATCGCAAGTGGCGAATATTCGCGATATACAACGTGGTATGCAAGAAGGCGGGCGTTTTTACGCAGAATTACGTGCGCTGGGCGTTCCTCTTACCTGCATTGATGTCGGCGGTGGCTTGGGTGTCGATTATGAAGGCACTCGTTCCCGCAATTTCTGCTCAATTAACTATTCTATGCAAGAGTATGCCAATAATATTGTGCATATTTTCAAAGAAATTTGTGACGATAAAAAATTGCCTTATCCGTTAATTATCACAGAATCCGGCCGGGCATTAACTGCTCATCATGCCATGTTAGTTTTGAATGTGACAGACATTGAACGCGTTATGCCTACGCAGATAACCGCCGTTCAAAAAAACGAACATCCTATTATTCAAGATCTTTGGCGCGATTACCAAAATATAGAAGAACGCGCTTTGCTTGAAATCTATCATGATGCGTGTCATTGGATGGCCGAGGCACAAGCACTATTT
Organism: uncultured Coxiellaceae bacterium; assembly: GCA_964612855.1. Taxonomy (GTDB): domain Bacteria; phylum Pseudomonadota; class Gammaproteobacteria; order DSM-16500; family DSM-16500; genus DATIJJ01. The sequence goes on along the minus strand of CAZTDR010000007.1, from coordinate 8,750 downwards.
AATCATGGCAGCATCAAATTAGCTGACCGCGCACGTGCTGAGCAAATTTATCTGACGATTTGTTTACTTGTACGGGAAAAACTGCAGCCTGAAAATCGTTCACATCGTGAAGTACTCGACGAACTGAATGAAAAATTAGCCGATAAAATATTCGCTAATTTTTCCTTATTCCAGTCATTGCCCGATGTCTGGGCAATTGACCAAATTTTTCCTGTGATGCCATTATCTGACTTAGACAAACCCATAACACGTCGAGGCATGTTGCAAGATATCACATGTGACTCTGACGGACGCATTGATTTGTATGTCGATGGTCAAAGCTTACAAACTACATTACCCTTGCCAGCAACCGATACGCCCTACTACTTAGGCGTTTTTTTAGTGGGAGCCTATCAAGAAATTTTAGGCGATATGCATAATTTATTTGGGGATACGGATTCAGTCCACGTAGAATTGACAGCGGAAGGCGGCTATTGCTTAGTGGAACCGGTGTCCGGTGACACAGTAATGGATACGCTGCGTTATGTCCATTTTGTGCCTCAAACACTAATGGATTCTTATTCAGCTCAATTAGATCGTACATCGCTATCTACAACCCAAAAACATGAATACCTCTCTGAGTTGCAAGAAGGACTAAGCGGGTATACTTACTTAGAAGATTAATGTGGTGCTTATTAGGGTCTGTTGACAGTCCCTACACTCACTATGCTGGATTAAATGTCATCCCCGAATGCTTTTATCGGAGAATCTTCTCATCGGTAAACAGATCCCCGATAAAAGCATTCGGGGATGACGGAAGTTCGCATCTTGAGGGATAATGGGGAGCTTAACTGCCAGTCAACAGACTGGCAGTTAGTTTTAAAAATGACGACTATTGAACGTCTTGCAATGCTTTTAATTCTTGTTGGATTTTGGTTATTTTTTGCTCACGGCAAGCTTTAACATCATCTGCTTTAACATCGACACCCTTCACACTTTTACCTAAAAGCACGGGTTGCATACAATCTTGCCAGAAACGCTTATCTTCGCTTTTTCTTTCAAAACCCGCAGCTTTACACGCTTTGACAATGGTGAGGCAAGAAGGGGTCATCGAATCTGAATCATGTGCAAAAGCCATTGATGAAACTAAAAAGGTCGTTGCTGCAATTACAGTAGAAAACTTTTTCATTTTAAACCTCCATTGTAAACAGACCTGTTAATTTTAGCATAAGCCTATTATTTTTTACATGTCCGCTACTGTTCAGCATTTGATATCTCAAGATACGAACTTTAAGGGTTCAGATTACAAGAAATTGGGGCTATTTTAAAATAAAAAACCGGAGCAACACTTTCGGTATTGTGAGGATTTTCATTTTAAAATCGCCCCAGTTCGCCGCAAGATAAGCTGCTAAAGCTCGTATCTTGAGCTGGAATGGGTATATTTAGCCAGCTAATTCATTTATGATTGCACCAAAAATTTTACCTTATTCGTTAACATGGCCAATAAGTATGATCGCATCGACTCATCAAAAAATTTGGTTTTTACAATTTGCTCGAGCTATTGCTTGCTTGGCCGTCGTCTATACGCATTGGCTTAGTCTTTTGCTCTCGCCCAACGATATAAAGCAATTCATTCTGCAAAATCCATTAATGAATTATCAGCCACCGGCCTTACATGATTATGTAGGAGAAATAACCGCACTTTTAGGTATGACTTCATTTAGATCATCCTATTTTGGTGTAGGGCTTTTTTTTATACTAAGTGGTTATGTAATTCCGATGTCTTTAAAAAATAGCTCCCCAAAACAATTTTTTGTGCGTCGCGTATTTAGAATTTATCCAGTAGCCATTTGTTGTTTGACCATTGCCGCTGTTACGATGACTGCAGCACATTATTGGCAGTGTGGAGAAATATCTTATCGATTTATTTCACCGCGAGTTTATTTTGCTAATACGTTATTGATGAAGTTTTTTGTCAGAACCACTTCCATTGATGATGCGATTTGGACATTGCATATTGAAATACTTTTTTATTTTATATTTTTCCTTTTGTTATTTTGGAATGTACATCAAAAAACTCGAAGTATTTTGATTTTAGCTTTTCTTTTCTTTTTTTCAGGGATGGCGCATTTGTTAGCCCGACATTGGTACACCATGCCTTTTATTCAATTGCATCGTTTCATTAGTCACAATGGCGCTTTCATTCCTTTTATGTTAGTTGGAACTTGTTTTTATTATTTTTCCGATAAAATATTTAAGCCCGTTGCAGCCGGAGCTATCATCCTACTCTTATTGTTGGTTACCTATCTCAATTTACACGGGGAGTTTCCAGAAGATTATTCGGTCAGATTTATCAATAATCTGTATGTTTTTCTTTTTTTTGTTTTCTTGTATATAATAAACAATTACTTGCCCTATTCAAAATTTTTTGACAAATTGGCTGATATCTCTTTTTCTTTATACTTATTGCATGGTTTCACCACGTACACTCTGTATTTTGTCAGCTATCAATTAACAGGAAGCATTCTTTTTTCAGCTATTGCGAGCTTTAGTTTAGCAATTGTTTTGTCTATTTTTCTTCATCATTTTGTTGAAAAACCTTTTATTTCTCTATCAAAAAATATTATTTTGGCGAAAGAAAATAAAAAAGTTCATTTATTGAACGCAAGCTTTCCCCACTCCTGAAAAATTTATCCTAAATAAAAGCGCCACTAATGTCTTTATAGTCCTTCAGATAATTATCTGAAGGACTATAGCAGTGAGAATATTGCCTATTTTTTTCCGTTGCTATTTTTCGCAAATAACAAGCTGAATTAATCCAGTAAAGAAGTCTTTTGACCATAGTTCGACAGTTTGCTTATCTCTGACAAAGGGTAAAACATCTTTTTTTGCATTTTCAAAGTCGGTTTCATTAATTTTTTGGGCTAGCATTTCATATAGATGGTGTGGAGCGAACTTATTTTTCTTTTCCCATGTGTTGCCTTGTATTAATCTTTCTTCTAAGTGAGTTAAGTTAACGGGTGTTTGACGGCTCACATACCAAACAAAATCGTACCAGTCTCTTCCTTTAACGCGTTGCTGCCACGGTCGGCAAAGCAGCGCGTGAATTTTTCCTGCAAATAAATCGGGTAATTTATAAGTTTTAACTGAAAATGGAATGGGTAATAAAAGGGTTTTGCTTTCGGTCGAAAATTTTCCTGGAGGATTAGTATCTATTTCCATTTTAATTTTAATACTATTCATACGATGTATGCTGTTAACGATATTGGAAGAAACATCAATCAGAATAAATTGTTTCTTGGTTTCAGCTTTTATAAAGGCGGATGTAATAGGAGAATCTATGTTTTTAACCTTTGTTTCAACACTCACTTCAAATCCAAAACTATTTAACTCCGCCTTAATAGCTTCATTGTAACGTGACAAATCAAAGCTTTTTTCTGCTTTTAATAAGCTAAAATCTAAATCTTCTGAAAATCGATCTAAGCCATACAAAATGCGTAAAGCGGTTCCGCCGTAAAATGCCGCTTTCTCGTAAAATTTAGCTCGCCACAATCCTAACAAAGAAATTTCTTGAAAAATCTCTTTGAGGGCATTGATATAATCTTGCTCTGTTTGACACATGTACTTGGCGAGCATGGATTTTATTGCTTCATGCATTTTTTTTTAATCCCTTGATATAGGTTTCTAATATGACTAATCGCTTATCTTGATAAATGCTTACGATTTCTGATAATAAATCATTACGAAATTGATCCAGACCTGCTTCTTGAACGCGTAAGTCATTTAATAAGTAATGCCTTACCTCTGATAGGGTAGTGAGCGTTATTTTTTTATCTGTTAAATAAATATGGTCACAAAGTGCTTTTTCGGGTGAGGCGATTAAAAAGTGTGACTTCTCATTTAAGCTAAAAATTTCAATTCCAATCGCATATTTTTGTGGTGTTAAATAGCGATAAGTGAAATCTCCCACAGGAGTTCCAAATTTTTTATCTCGTTTATTTGTAATGGAAGTGATTGTCGTTGTTCGTTCTGGGATAAGACCATAGAAACTGAGAGCATAGTTTAAAGAAATAGCGGAAGGGCCATATATTAGATTGGCCAATATTTCTGGAGAAAAAGGGCTGAGCGCTGCTTCTTTGCCAAATATATAAAGCCCTTTTTTTACTCTAATAAGCTCGCCCGTTTTGAGCCAGCTCGTTATTTTATCTCTTGGGTGAGCATAATCGGATAAAGCAGATAGGAGAAGCTGGTAATCAATTTCTTCTCGATCCAGCAACTTACGCAATTTTGCAATATTCATATAATCTCCAGTATGTCGACAATTATACGACATACTGGATATTATATCAAGGTAGGGTGGATTAGATGCGTTCTTTGCATAGTAATCCACTATGCAATTTATGACGGCAAAAAGCGCTCTACATTTTCCACCCTAAAATTTAGGATCGCTGATATGTTTTACCCTTGATTCCTCACCTCTTAGTATCCCAAGTAAAAATTATCCTTCTCCTCTTTATTTTCCAAGCCCCCACCATTTCTTATCGTGAAAAATACAATTTGCGCTACCGCCTCTGTTTCATCCACTGACGCATTTTTTAAATTTTCTTCCCAAAAAGGAGCTATCACTTGTTCGCACAAATCCGTTACGGTCGCTTTTGTCCACTTGCACTTCTCACCTGTCATAAAAGAAATTAAACCCTCTTTTTTTATTTTATCGATTACGACTGATGTTTCACTCTGAGTATCAATATGAATTAAACGCTCTAACAGCGCTGGACCATAATTAGTCAAGTCTGTAACTTGCTCTTTCTGCCAACCTCTATCTGCTGACCATTGTTTTAATCGAACAATTAACAACTCAATCACACTTTTTGATGGAGTTTTGTTCCATAAGCTAGGGTAGAATTCATGATGATTAGATCTATTATTCATTTAATTATCCTCGTTTATTATGGGCCACATAATAACAAACTCAATTTATATGTCTATTAGAGTGGGCATCTCACATTAAAAATTACTAAGAGGAAAAAAAATATTTTTCTCTCCCATTTCTAAATAAATGCAATAGCTTATCGCTTATCCCATTGCTGTATCGTAAATCGAATAAAGATATTTTGTAGGGTGGATTAGACGCGTTTTTGCGTCGTAATCCACCTTTTCAGCGGCAGATTCGTGGATTATGGTGCAAAAAACGCACCGTACCACCCTACATTTTTTATTTTTTGATTTACGCAACAACGCTGACTTGTCCGTGGGACGATGAGACTTGAGAGAGATTGTGTTTCAGCTCCCAATGAAATAAATTGTAAATAAGGATGATTTTAGGTATTTATTTTTTAGTGAGCACATCTTGCTTTGCCAGTGATGTGAGCGCTACGGAAACGGATTTAACGCGTGACGTAAAATTCGCGGGGAAGGGGTTTAATATTCAACGACACGGGTGCCAACTAGCGGAGTTGCTCAAAGAATCGGAGCTTCTTTTTCAACTTTCAAAAAGCATGGCCGAAACAGCTTTGAGGGATGGAGCGACTAACGTATAGCCTGCATAATGTTTCAAGCATTGGCATTAGCCGCCCCTTCACAGGATTACTTTTTGGTCTTCGTTTTTTTACGTTTAGAGACCGTTTTTTGCGTGGTTTTAACTTTTTTTGGCTTTGAAAGCTTGGAAGGCTTTGCAGGCTTTGCTTTATTGCTAGCTGCTTCGGCTTTGAGTGTTTTTAACTCTAAACGCATTCCTTTCAATTTTTCTGCTACGAGTTTTATCTTTGTAGAAAGCTTGCTAACTGCAGTATTTTTTTTCATGTTAGTACCTTAAATTATAAACGCGGGCATTTTGCCATAAAATATTATTTATTTCTTTATATTTATGCAGTTATTTTTAATTTTTATTAACACAGAGAGGAAGAAGAATTCATGATTGATTTTTACTATTGGACTACACCAAACGGCCACAAAATAAGTATTTTTCTCGAAGAATCAGGATTACCTTATCAACTCAAGCCTATTAATATTGGTGCAGGGGAGCAGTTTGCCTCCGAATTTTTAGACATATCCCCCAACAATAAAATACCTGCCATTGTTGACCATGAGCCTGCTAAAGGTGCATCTCCCCTATCCATTTTCGAATCGGGCGCTATTCTTTTATATTTAGCTGAGAAAACCCAGCAATTTTTGCCGCTTACTGTTGAAAGACGTTATAACGTATTGCAATGGTTGTTTTGGCAAGTTGCCGGTCTTGGGCCGATGGCGGGACAAAATCATCATTTTACACAATATGCAACGGAAGCTGTCCCCTACGCGATTGATCGTTATGTCAATGAAACAAACCGCTTATATCATGTATTGGATCGACAATTGATTCAGCGTGAATTTATAGCAGACAACTATTCCATCGCCGATATGGCCTGTTATCCTTGGATTGTTCCTTATGAAAAGCAACGACAGAATTTAGATGACTTTCCAAACATTAAACGCTGGATGCAAACCATGCAGAAACGTCCTGCGGTACAACGCGCTTACGCATTGGCTGAAAAAATCAATCCGAATACATCTATGAGTGAAGCCGCCAAAAAGATTCTCTTTGGACAAAATGCAAGAACATTGCGAGATAAAAAATAATCATAACCATTTTAAAAAAATTCCTGCGCAGAAAATTTGCGGTCTTGGGCAGCTTCACTAACGAAGCTACCCAAACTCAAGAGGAATTTCTGATTCCCTCATCCGCCCTTCGGGAACCTTCCCCTGCTAAGGAAATTATATTGGAAAACCTTGTACCTTTTCCAGAAACCATACCTTATAATTTATCATTTTGCAGGCGACTCTCATGGGCAGAGAGAAAGTGCATCGGATACTGGATGCTTTAGAATGGATAGGCGCGCAAGTACAACGCTTTTCACTTAAAACGTGGGCTATTGTATCGACTGTCGTGCTTGTTCTTTTGATGCTACCGCACTGTAGCGCGCCTACCCATAAAAAAAAGGCGCCCTCTCAAGCTGTCGTCTTAACTCAAGCCAAAAATGCCAATGTCCCTATTTATGTGACTGCGCTAGGAACTGTCACTCCCACCTATTCAGTAACAGTCAAAACCCAAGTAAATGGCCAGCTTTTGCGAGTCTTATTTAAAGAAGGGCAACTGGTTAAAGCGGGCGATGTGCTCGCTGAAATTGATCCTCGTCTCTATGAAGCGCAACTCGCTCAATATGAAGGACAACTAGCACGTGATAATGCTTTATTACTGAATGCACAATTGGATATGAAACGCTATCAAACATTATGGCGCCAAAATTCAGTTGCTAAGCAGGTATATGATACGCAAACCGCATTAGTCAAACAAAATGAAGGCGTCGTGCAGCTGGATGAAGGTTTGCTGCAAAGTGCCAAAGTCAATTTAATTTACACTAAAATTACCTCGCCCATCGATGGTCGTGTCGGATTACGCCTAGTAGATCCAGGCAATATTGTGCAAACGGCGGATACAACCGGCATTGCCGTTATCAACATGCTGAATCCAATTACCGTCGTTTTTTCCATTCCTGAAGATGCTCTCCCTGCTGTCATGGAACAATTGAACGCTGGCAATACGTTGATAGTCCAAGCGTATAATCGTGATCAAACTAAATTGTTGGCGACAGGTATCCTCCTCACCATTGATAATCAAATTGATCCCTTAACAGGCACAGTCAAATTAAAAGCGTCTTTTCAAAATGAGCAAAATAGTTTATTCCCAAATCAATTCGTCAATGTAAAATTACAGATAAAGACGTTGCAAAATGCGGTTGTTGTCCCGATCGCAGCCATTCAACAGAACGCGAAAAATGCTTTTGTATACGTATTAAATTCTAATCAAACGGTGAGCATTAAGCCTGTGGTAATTGAAGCACAGGCAGCCAATGACATGACGGCCGTATCAGGCGTGACCGCGGGTCAATTTGTCGTGGTAGAAGGGGTGGATAAATTGGTTGACGGCGCTGCAGTATCAACGCTTAATTCTATTTAATAAGAAAACACTATTTTGAGAACATGGGATGAATTTATCCGGCCCGTTTATTTTACGTTCGATCGCAACTTCTTTGTTGATGCTAACTATTTTATTAGTGGGCTTATTAGCTTATCGATTTTTGCCGGTCTCTTCCCTGCCTGAAGTTGACTATCCGATTCTTCAAGTTCTGACATTTTATCCTGGCGCGAGTCCCGATGTTACCGCCTCGTCCATTACAGCACCGCTTGAACGCCAACTTGGACAAATGCCAAATTTACTGCAAATGAGCTCTACTAGCTCAAGCGGGGCCTCGATTATTACACTGCAGTTTTCGTTGGACTTAAATATTGATGTGGCAGAACAAGAAGTCCAAGCTGCGATTAACGCTGCCTCAAATTATTTACCACAAAATCTTCCCAATCCGCCCGTGTATAGCAAAGTTAATCCGGCGGATGCCCCCATTATGACCCTGGCATTGACCTCCAACACATTGCCATTATCTAGCGTGGAAGATTTTGCCGAAACCAGGTTGGCACAAAAAATTTCCGCCATTTCCGGCGTCGGTTTGGTGACAATAAGCGGAGGACAGCGTCCTGCAGTCCGCGTACAAGTCAATCCTCTTGCGCTCGCCGCCTACCAATTAAATATCGAAGATATACGCACTGCTATTACAAAAGCTAACGTGAATGCCGCAAAAGGAAGTTTTGACGGGCCCCGTCTTGCTTATACCATTAATGCGAACGATCAATTGTTATCAAGCGCAGAGTACCGGCCTCTGATTGTTGCCTATCGC
>CAZTDR010000006.1:0-56071 GCA_964612855.1 uncultured Coxiellaceae bacterium | reverse complement strand
TCTTCAAACACCGTGCAAAACTTCAGCGCGCAAAAGATATTTTTAAATCCTTTCACTATCGATAATCTCGACTTTGTTCCACGATGGTCTGACTCAATTTTGTTATTCATATATTTGCTATCTCGGTGGGTTGTCTCAGACGAAAATATCTTTTTAATCGCAGGATACAATGCCGGTTCTTTATCAGTTGTCATTTGTATCGGCGTAATTCCTGTTGTTCTTTGTGCTTGTTGAAAAAATTTTTCTGCAGCCAATTGATCACGAACGTCGCTAAAATATACATCCACCAAATTTCCTTCTTTATCAATCGCCCTGTATAAATAGCACCATCTTCCTTCAACACGGATATAGGTAGCATCAACATGCCACTTCTTTCCACACTGGCCATAGCGTTTTTCGCGCAGCTTTAAACCCAGTTTTACTCCAAATTGCTGCGCCCAATTATGTACCGTTTGGTGGCTTAAATGAATCCCTCTCATTTGCATCAATCCAACAACATCATCCAAGCTAGTCCTGAAGCGATAATATCTTGCAATCTGATGTTTTAAAACCCGCGATCTCAAGTGCGTCAGAGCTGGCTAAAGCCCCTTTTTTGATCAAATTAAGGATTTTGTAGGTTTTTTTTATTTTCCCCTCAAACTTTTAGCAAATAAATTGATTTATTTTTCCATCTGTTAGCTCAGCTATCGGCCAACCAATGGCTTACGCACCCAAAAAAGTTTAAACATTGGCTAGAATTAGATATAGATGATGTGTTTTTAGACATATCTTCTTGAAGAAAAGAGTAAAAACTAAACTTGGGTTAGGAGCTTTAATGTCGAAGTTCGTAGCACTAGACAAGTGGGAAAGGTTAGGATTGGCCGCCAAAAAATTTGTTGTATTAGTCGCTACGTGTGGCATGGCGATGATGGCATCGGCGAATCCTACGGGTGGTGTTGTGACTTCAGGAAGTGCAACCATTGCTAAGCCCACCGGAAACACGCAAGTCATTCAGCAAAATAGTCAACAAGCCATTATTCAGTGGCAAACTTTTAACATAGCTCCCAATCAAACAACACGATTTATCCAACCTAATTCCAGTGCTACGGTACTCAATCGTATTAACCCTAACCAAGGCGCGTCACAAATTTTTGGTAAGTTGCAAGCCAATGGCAGAATTATTTTAGTCAATCAAGCGGGTATTTATTTTGGGCCGGGTTCGCGTGTGGATGTCGGGAGCATCATTGCATCAACGGCAGATATTTCGGACAAAAATTTTAAAGCGGGAAAATTTATTTTTGATAAGCCATCGCAATACGCAGGCTCCGTGATTAATCGCGGCACAATCAATGCAGCGGATTATGGTTTGGTTGCATTAGTGGGGAAGAGTGTTGTCAATGAGGGTGTGATTAACGCGCGCATGGGGAATGTTGTGTTGGCATCGGGAAATAAATTCACATTTGATTTTTCTGGCGATCAATTAATTAATTTCAGTATTGATGAAGAGGCGGATTCTGCAGGTATCGATCAAGAAGGCAAACAATTAAAAAATGGGGTGAGCAATTCAGGACAAATTCTTGCTGATGGTGGCACGGTGCGTTTATCTGGGAAAGCGGCACGAGGTGTCGTGGACAACGTTATAAATATGAGTGGTGTGATTCAAGCAAAATCCGTTTCACAAAAAAATGGTGTCATTATTTTAGGTGGTGGCAATGGTCCCGTTTCGGTTTCTGGAAAAATAATTGCGACAGGGCATGGTGTGGGCCAACGCGGCGGTAAAGTAAAAATTCTGGGTAAACAAGTAGTAGTGAAAAAAACAGCCGTGGTGGATGTGAGTGGTGATGCAGGGGGCGGCGAAATTTTAGTAGGGGGAAATTATCAAGGCAAAGGCCCCGAACAAAATGCGACTACAACTGTAGTTGAGCAAGGTGCTTTATTGAATGCAGATGCGCTTCGTTATGGAAATGGCGGTCGCGTTATTGTGTGGGCAGATGACAGTACGTTTTTTCATGGCAATATTTATGCACGGGGCGGTGCTTTAGGGGGCAACGGTGGATTTGTTGAAACATCCGGTCATCAATATTTAGATATTACCAATGCGTTTGTAACGACTCGAGCCGATGCAGGTCTTTTTGGTACATGGCTGCTGGATCCGGCAAATATCACTATTAGCAATTCTGCTGATAGTAATGCAGCTTATAGTAATCCCAATTATGCTCCAACGAGCGGTGCCGCTACTTCTAATATCAATGTTACTAATTTGCAAAATGCGCTTGCCAATAACAACGTGACAGTCACCACAACGAATACCGGCTCAGCGGGTGCCGGTGCAGGTACTATTACGGTCGTTGATCCTATCACTTGGGCGACCAGTGCTGTCTTAACGTTAAATGCAGCCAGTACCATTACTATCAATGCTGCTATTACTGCAACAAATGGGGGCCTCGTACTGAATGCTGTCAATACCGCTCAAAGTATTCAAACAGGGGCTAGCGGCACGATAAATGTCGGTAATTTCAATATTACGCAAGGTCACTGGTATCAAAATACGGCGACTCTACCTGCTTTTTATGCGCGCAATTTTATTTTGAACTCCGGTAATGGCGCTTCTGCCTCTGTTTCCTTTACTCGTGTGGTAGGAGGCAATGGTATTGCGACACCTTATTTAATAGCCGATGTTTATGGGCTACAGGGGATAGGTTCTGGAACGAGTAGTGGTCCATTAGGTCCTGGCGCCGGAAACTCAGGGGGAGGACGCACATTAAGCTATCTCTATAGTTTAAACAATAACATTGATGCATCAGGAACCATAAATTGGACGCCAAGTGGAGGCACAGGTTTTCGTACCATTGGTAGTGGCTCGACTGCTTATACAGGTACATTTGATGGTCGTGGCTACACGATTGATAAACTGTACATGAATTCATCAGCAACGACGGGTAATAGTGGCCTTTTTAGTACATTGGGAGGCGCTGCTGTCATAAAAAATGTGGGTTTGACCAATGTGGATTTAACCACAACTGCTTCTACCATGAATTTGGGCGCGTTAGTCGGTGCTGTAACCGCTTCTACGTCCGTTCAGAACTCTTATGCGACGGGTAAAATAAGAAATTTGGCGCCAACCGGTTTTACAGGAGGACTCATTGGGGTGGGGAATAATGGTCAAGTCTTACAATCTTATAGTGCGGTTGATGTTCTGGGTGCTCAAACAGTAGGCGGACTGGCTGGTGCTATATGGGGTAGCTCTAGTTTGATCAGCAATTCTTATGCCATAGGTTCGGTGACAGGTATACCTGTAGCGGGCGTCACGGCGCTGAGTGTTGGAGGATTATTAGGCAGTAATTTTAGTGCTGGGTTGTCAGCTACCATTACTAATTCTTATAGTACAGGAAAGGTAACGGCTCCGGCCAGTGTGAGCGGTGTAACAATCAATGTGGGTGGATTAGTAGGTGTTAATCAAGGCAGCGCTAGCGATTTAACGGTCAACAATAGCTTTTGGGACGCAACAACATCGGGTCAAGCAAGTAGTGCCAGCAGCACAGGTGCAGCAGGTTATAGGAGCATGACCACGGCGCAAATGATGAATTCGGCGAATTTTACCAATAGTGCTAATGGGTTTGTCACGGGTGGTGGCTGGAGTCTTACTGGAACGCCGAGTACTGCAGCTAATTCAGCACCCACTACCATCTGGTTTGCTAATGCAACGCGTCCTCTTTTGCTTTCTGAATTATTTCCAACGACGGGCGCAGGAACGGCCACGACCTATCAAATTCAAAATGCGCATCAGTTGCAACTGATGGCAGCAGGGATGGGTAACACTTATACGTTAATGAAAAAAATAGACCTTAATTCAGGAATGACCAATGCAGCGGATGTTTGGGGAACCAATAAATATACCGGCACAGGTAGTGGTTTTGTGGGAATAGGTGATGGTGTTACTCCTTTTACCGGTACGTTCAACGGAAATAATTATACGATTGATAATTACTATAGCCGAACAACGTCAACACCTGGGTTATTCGGTCAAATAGCAACAGGAGCCCTAATTCAAAATATCGGGGTGACGAATGCTGATGTGAACACGACATCCGGTGGGGGCATTTTAGTAGGCACTGCATCGGGGGGCACCATCACGAATGCTTATACAACAGGATCTATCACGACTTCTGGGGCGTCAGGTGGTTTGCTAGGGTCCGCAGGCGCTTCGGGTATTTCTATTTCAACTTCTTATAGTGGAGCGTCGGTTACCAACGCAACCGCAGCGGGTGGTTTAGTGGGTAGTATGCTCGCCGGATCGATTACCAATTCTTATGCAACAGGAAATGTAACAGGTATTTCGTCGGCTTCCGTAGGCGGCTTAGTGGGAAGCGCCGCAAATACGACAATCAGTAATTCTTACAGTTCAGGTTTAGTCAGCGGGGGCGCAACGCGCGGAGGGTTCTTAGGGCTTAATAATGGTACGGTGACGACGACTAATAACTATTGGGATACCACTACTTCAGGCCAATCAACCAGCGCAAGCGGTACGGGCGGTACAGGCGTAACCGGATTGACCACAGCTCAAATGATGTCAACGAGTAACTTTTCGGGTTGGAGCTTGGATTCTACTCCCTCTACGGTTGCGACGATACCTGCTACTACGTGGTTCTTATTTAGTGGCAATACGCGTCCTATGTTAATGATGGAATATAACACGACAATTACGAATGCTCATCAATTGCAATTGGCGGGAACCGCATTAGGGGCAAGTTATACACTGGCAAATGACATCGATATGACAACTGCCATGAATAATGCATCGGATGTTTGGGCAACAACCACGACCAGCGGCAAGGGATTTGTTCCTATTGGTGCTCTTCCATACTATTTTTCAGGATCATTTAATGGTCAGGGTTACGCCATTACTAATATCAAAATAAATCGACCCTCTGAAGGGTACATTGGATTGTTCGGTCGGGTTTTGACTTTTTCAGACAGAGCAAATATTTCTAATGTGGGTATTTCAGGCGTTATAACGGGATCGGGTTATACGGGGGGATTGGTGGGGCATGGTACTAATTTGGCAATGAATAATGTTTATAACAAAGCCAATGTCACAGGTACCTCTGGTGTCGGAGGATTAATTGGCCATATAGATGTTAATAGTCTCATTTCGAATTCGTATAATACAGGCTCTGTATCGAGTGTATATGGAGCAACAGGTGGATTAGCGGGTGAAAGTGCAGTCGGGTCCACTATTACTACTTCTTATAATGCTGGCGCTATTTCAGCAACAGGACAGGCAGACCATGTGGGTGGATTGATTGGGCTCCATTTGGGTACCTTGAATTATTCTTACAATGTTGGAACAGTGACCTCCGGTAGCTCAGGAAGCTCCATAGGTGGCGCAGTGGGTTTGAATCAAGGTTCAATAGCCAATATTTATAGTAGTGGTTTAGTGATTAATGCAGGGTCAGCTACCAATGTAGCAGGGTTGCTGGGCTACAATTCCAATACAGGGACAATCACGCAAAGTTTTTGGGATACGGATACGAGTAATCAAGTCAGCAGCATTGGTGTTGATTTTGGCTCTTCAACAAATGTGTTAGGTGGTTGTTTTGGTGGTAGTTGCACAAATGGGGGTAGCGTTGATTTAGCTTCATTAGCAACTTATACAGGTAATGGTTGGAGTAGTGTGGCAGGCATAGATGGCAGTATTTCTTCCACGATTAGCTTAACGACAGCGCCGCCTAATTATACCTGGTTTATGTTCAACACCACATTAGGCAACACGCGCCCTATGCTGATGGCTGAATATACGCAAAACATTACTAATGCTCATCAATTACAACTCATGGGTACCACCATGGGCGGTGTCTATACATTGGCAAATGATATTGACATGGCGCCTGGAATGAATAACAAAGCAGATGTGTGGGGGACGAATGCTGCTTTATACAATCCCTATGATGGTACGCTCATTCCTCCTTCTCCGACTCCCGCTTCTGTAACAGGCAATGGTTTTGTGCCGATTGGTGCGGCAAGTACAGCTATTGCGTTTACTGGGGAGTTAAATGGCCAGTATCACACTATCAATAATATCTTCATGAGTGCTGCTCATACAGGGGCTGGCAATGGACCGGGTATTGGTCTTTTCCTGCAACTAGGTAATTCATCAGGCGGATCAGGGACTGTTCAAAAGATTGGATTATTGGGGGGGACTATCCTGAATTCTAAGCAAGCTGCTAGCTCTTTTGCTGGGCGATTAACAGGTAATGGTTTTGTAAATGAAGTGTTTAGTACAGCCAATGTGACGGCTTTTAATAATAATGCAACTGCTACAACTTATTTGTGGAGTGGGGGGTTAGTCGGCTTGATTGCCTCAGGAACGGGTGTTCCAATACTCAAGGATTCTTATTTTGGAGGAACACTCAGATTATTAAGGGGTACGTTGGCGAATGGTTCATCTAATATAGAGAGTTCTGGCGGTTTAGTCGGTGTTAGCCAAGTCCAAAGATCCATAGTGAATTCGTTTAACTTAGGTCTGGTGGCTTGTATGAATGGCGCCTCGGCTGGAACGTGCGGCGGCACTAATTTTTCGGATGTAGCTGGCGCAGTAGGGGCAGGGGGGGGGACAGGAAGCGCTATTAGCACCTATGCGAATGTCACCACTTCCGGTGTAGGAACTGCAGGAAGCCCAGTGTTGGCGACAGGGACACTGGGCAAGACAGCAACCGATATGCAAACGCAAGCCACTTATACTAACTATGACTTTACTAACGTATGGGGTATCACCAGTGGTTCATATGCTTATCTACGTGGATTCTATACTTATGCGCCACGCGTAATTTCAGGTACGGCACCCGCTGCTAATACGACAATCGCAATGGGTGGTATCGATAGTAATAATAATGCCAGTGTGCAAACTGTTAATTCGTATGCTAACAACAGTTTTTATTTCTTAGCGAAAAACTCAGCTCAAGGTGCCGGCAGTTTTGCGAATGGTTCACCGATTGTTCTCTATATGCCTTCTGCGGGCGCCACTTACAATAATATTATTCGTGCAGCTCCTGCGAATAATGCCAACATAACGGGGCTTACTTTTAATGCGGTAGCGAATCAAGTGCTCATCGGCGGCGATGGGGTGACGGCCACACTGAGCAGCAGCCAGATCGGAAAGATTGCTTACCAATTTGAGCAACAATCATTTAAACCAGATTATTTATGGTATCGAGGGGGTAGCACGGGCGATATCACACTGCTGACTAATACCAGTTTAGTGAATGGCGCATCTTCACCTTCAGCGACGACTTTTTTGATTGACAGTAATATTTCAAATATTAGTTCAACAGGAACAACTTATTCGGGCAATAGCATTACTTTAACGGGCCCGGTCATTTTTGGTAATGGAACCGCAGTGAGTGTGAGGACTGCGGGTGCACAAGCCTATAATGGCGCTGCAACGTTAGGGGCTAATCTCACTTTAAATACAACCAATACGGGGATTACTTTTGGCAATACGCTAAACGGTGGATTTGGTCTTACGACAAATAGTGGTTCTGGCACGGTTACCTTTGGCGGCATTGTTGGCGGTAGCACAGCGTTAAGTTCGATTGCTGTTAATGGGGCTTCATCACCCACCACAATAAATGCGAGCGGTATCACCACCACGGGGGATCAATTGTATGCAGGCCCCATTACGTTAAGTCAATCGACAGCGTTGACCAGTAGTGCGGGCAACATTACGGCGAACGGTATTATCGGTGGTGGTGTTGGGATCAGTCTGACGCTGTCGAGCGCGGGCACGATAAATTTATTGGGAGTGAATACTTATGCAGGCGGTACCGTACTCAATAGCGGCACTCTTAATGTGGGTAATAATAATGCCTTAGGTACGGGTCTCTTAACCATGAATGGCGGAACCTTGACCGCCAATACGAATAGCCTATCGCTTGCGAATGCCTATGCGATTGGTAACGGTAGCACTGCATCCTTGGGTGGCATTAATAGTTTCACCTTGAGTGGTTTGGGTTCCTTCGGCAATAGCAGCAGTATTCTCCGATCAACGAATACAGCCGGTACAATTACGTTAAGTAATATAGTGAGCGGAGCGGGGTCAGTCCAAGTGAATGGTATAGGCGGCACGCTCGCATTGACCAATGTTGCGAATACGTATACAGGCTCCACTACCATTAATGCGGGCACCTTAAGTGTGACAAAACTGGCTAATTACGGTGCCTCTAGCTCAATCGGTCAAGGTTCCTTAGGTACCGCTGGTACGCTGACGATAGGGAGTGCCACAGCAGCTACGTTAATTAATGCAAATAATAGCGGTTCCGATTCGACGAATCGCTTGATTGCATTGGGCGCAGGCGGCGCTACTATGCAAACGGGTAATGGCACGATGACATTAGGCGGCGTCATATCAGGTTCTGGCAATCTCGCTGTCGATGGCTCGAGTACGTTAAATCTAACAGGTATTAATACTTATTCCGGTACCACAACCATTAATAACGGAAGTACGGTCAGTATTGCAGCAGATTCAGGTTTAGGAACAGCGATTGGTACACCCACTGCAAACCAAATCGTCTTAAATGGCGGCACGTTGTTAACAACGGCTACATTTACGCTGAATGCCAATCGCGGTATGGCCTTAGGTACAGGCGGTGGAACATTATCCACTAATTCCGGCACTACGCTTACCTATAACGGTATCCTTGCAGGTGTTGCAGGAAATGCGTTGACGAAAGCAGGAGCAGGTACATTAGTTTTAGGTGGCGTAAATACTTATAACGGTAATACCAATCTCAATGCGGGCATCTTGTCTATTTCAAGCGATAGCAGACTGGGTACAGCGCCCGGTGTTGCTACACCCGGTAAATTAACTTTTAACGGGGGTACGTTACAAACAACTAGCAGCTTTACCCTGAATGCAAATCGCGGTATTGCTTTAACAGGTGCGGGTACGTTATTAACTAATTCAGGTACCACATTAACCTATAACGGTATCGCGGCAGGCGCGGGGGCATTGAATATCGCAGGTGCGGGCACGGTTTCTCTGGGAGGTGTGAATACTTACAGTGGTGCAACAAGTATTAATGACACCGCAACCTTAACAGCCACTAATGTAGGCGCTCTAGGATCAACTTCCAGTACAACAGTGAATAGTGCAGGCGTGAATAACGGTGCGAGATTGAATATTCACAGTAGCATAGCGTCATTAACCAATAATAATACTATTTTCCTTAACGGTAATGGTACAGGCAGCGGTGCCCTGACAACGACGGGTGGTGGGCTGGTTAATTTGGCGAATCCTATTGTATTAAGTACGGCAAGTACCATACAAACACCCGCCACGCTGACGCTAAGCGGCAGTATCACAGGTTCAGGAAATCTAACTTATCTTAGCAATACAGGCGCCGGTGTTATTTATGTGGCAGGTTCTAATAATTATACCGGTAGCACGACACTCAGTGGCGGTATAGCAGTTGGTTTGAACAGTGCAAATGCGTTGGGTGATGCCATCACCTATACATCCGGCGTTTCTGTCGATAATCTTTCAGAATTGGTCGTTAATAATGTCACGCTTGCTGCTACGCCAACTATTACTCTCAATGGCGGATCGGGTACGGCAGGACTAGGCGTTTTCCGTGGAGCGAGTGGAACCGCTACGTTCAATGGGAATGTAATATTGAACGCTGATAGTGCTATAGGCGGGTTGGCGAACTCAACATTCATATTGGGCGGAGTCATCAGTGGTGTAGGCGGATTGAATATTAACCCTATGACTAATGCTACAGTCAGGCTTGCCGGAGACAATAGTTATAGCGGTACAACTACTTTATATCAAGGCACGTTAAATGTTACTAAATTAGCTAATGGAGCGAGTAATAGCTCTCTCGGAAAGAGCACAAGTGATATTGTTATTGGTGGCGGTACGTTAATCAATGCAAATAGCAGTGGTACGGATTCAACGGATCGTAATTTTGTATTGGGTAATTCCAGCATAGTGCTCCAAAACGATACGGGATTATTGACATTAGCAGGTAATATTTCCACCACGAATAGCACCGCATTAACTTTCCAAGGCGCAGGTAACACCGCCGTATCCGGTGTGATTGGTAATGGTTCGGGTGCCGTGACTAAAACGGGTAGCGGTACGTTAACATTATCTGGCAATAATACCTATAGCGGCATCACGACGTTGAACGGCGGGACGTTGGCAGTAGGCCATAATAATGCAGTAGGTTCAGGTAATCTCCAATTAACAAGCGGCACATTACAATCCAATGGATCGGTCACATTAGCCAATAATTATACGGTAGCAGGCGCTTCAATTGGTGGTACGAATAACTTGACGTTAAGCGGGACAGGCACATTAAACAGCACACTCAATATAACAAATACGGCTAATACAATTACAATAAGCGGTTCATTGAACGGTGGTGCAAATGGCATTACCCAAAATGGGGCGGGTGGTACGTTGGCATTATCCAATGCTAACTCTTACACCGGCAGCACGCTTGTCACGAGCGGCCGGTTGAATGTACTCAATACAGGCGCATTAGGTAGTTCTTCTGCTATTCAAGTTAGCTCAGGTGCAACCATTGACTTTAATACGGGCGGGATTTTTTTCGGAAATACGACAGCGATCAGTGCTAATGGCTCGGGTGTAGGTGGTATTGGCGCCTTGGTTTTCTCCGGTAGCGGTGATTTGTTCAATAATGCGATCAATTTAGCAGGGGATACGACGTTAGGCGGTGCTGGCTCATCGACACTTAATGGTATTATCAGCGGTGGCTTTAATCTCACGAAAGTAGGCGCAGGTACCCTTGTATTGAACCGTGCGAATACTTATACCGGGACGACCACCATTCGTGGCGGCACCCTGGCTGCGGCAAACAGTAATGCATTCGGTTCAAATAGCGTGATTGTGCGTGATCATGCGGCTGTGCAACTAAATAATGTTGCAGTCATGAATGCACTAACCTTAGGGACGGCTTCAACCGTAGGTAATCTTGTTGGCACAGGCGGTACGAGTGCGGCCTGGAATGGTGCTATTACGTTAGGTGCTAATGCGACGATGGGCACCACACTGAATTCTGATCAATTAACGATAGGCACTACAGTGAGCGGCGGCTTTGATCTGACTTTACAAGGCCCAGGCGCAATGACTCTCTCCGGGATCATGGGTGGCTTCCCAGCACTGAATAGCTTAACCGTTAATAATACGCTGAGTAATCTGACGGTGAATAACGCCATTACAACGGTTAATAATCAAAGTTACCAAAGTCCAATCACGTTAGGCGGGCCCATCATCAATATGACGTCTACGAATGGTGGCATTACTTTAAATGGTACGGTGAATGGTGCACGCACGCTCATTCTATCGAGTGCGACAGGTACAACATTAGGCGCAGCCATTGGCGGTAGCACGCCGTTATCTGGATTGACGTTAACTGGCACAGGTACCGATGTTATCAATGCACCTACTATTACCACGACGGGCGGTCAAACTTACAGCAGTAATGCCATTAATTTGGGCGCGAATACGAGTTTGACATCGACAGCTAGCGGAATTTCCGTCTTAGGCGCATTAAATAGTACCACCGGTCGTACATTGAATATCACTACTGCAACCGGTGCATTTCTTAATACGGCTATCGGCGGGTCTAATCCTTTAGGCAGTTTGACCTTGAGTGGTGCAGCAACGGATACGGTCACAACGAATGTAACGACAACAGGTTCACAAACTTATAACGGCGCATTGGCTTTATCGAATAGCAGTAATATGGCATTAACGTCTACTAATGGAAATATTACCTTAGCCAACGGTGCGTCGTGGTCAGGTGCTAATTTAATTACCTTAAATAGTGGTGGCGATATTACACTTAATGGCCCTATTTCTGGTGTGAATGGTGGTTTAGTGTTGAATGCCGCGCTAGGTTCTAACACCATCCATGTAGGTTCGAATGGGTCTATTGCAGTAAATGATTTTAATTTACAGCGAGGGGGTTGGACGCAGATTGGTGCGTCACTACCCAGTTTTGCCGTTAGCGATAATTTCCAATTGAATTTTGGACAAGTGACCTTTATTCGAGCTGCAGGCGGTGATGGTACTGTAGCGACTCCTTATCAATTATTGGATGTTTATGGTTTACAAGGGGTGAACTCTAATGCAACGACATTAGGTAGCAGTTATGTGTTGAATAATAATATTGATGCTTCAGGTACCAGCAACTGGACCAACGCGGGCGGCAGTGGTTTTACACCGATTGGCAGCAATGCTACTCCGTTTACAGGTGAATTTAATGTAGCGGGTACGCAAGGTTATCTGATTAATAGCCTCAACATCAATCGTCCAGCCGATTCCAACGCAGTCGGTTTATTTGGCTATGTTGGCGCAGCTGGCCATATCTCTCAAGTGGGCTTAACAAGCGTTACTATCACCGGCTTGAATGGCGTGGGTGGCTTAGTCGGTAATAATGCAGGTTTGGTTGAACAATCTTTCACATTCGGTACAGTCAATGGCAGCAATAATGGTAGTAATATTGGCGGATTAGTTGGACAAAACAGCGGTACGCTGACGAATGTTTATAGCTTAAGTACAGTGAATGGCGGTACAGGCAGCACGGCAGTCGGCGGTTTAGTCGGAAATAATAGCGGTACGGTGAATACGTCATACAGCGCAGGGATTGTCACGGGGCCAGTCGGTCAAACAGGTGGCTTGGCTGGAGCGAACAGCGGCTCCATTGCGAGCAACAATTATTGGGATCAAAACACATCCACACAAGCGACAAGTGCAGGTAACGCAACGGGATTAACCACCGCAGCCGCACAAGACCAAAGTAGTTATAGCGGTTGGGATTTTAGCAACGTTTGGGCGATGACGACAGGCACTTATCCTTATCTACAAACCTTTAATACGAATCCTATTCGTACGATTACAGGTAACGGGCTAAATGGTTATTCTGTCGTACTGATAAATAATGGCGTGCAAATTGGCAGCGCGTTTAATATCACGACGGGCACTTCTTTTATCTTCAATATTCCGTTAGGCACGATTGCAGATAACAGTAATCTCTTACTGTATTTAACCGGTGGCGGCGGTGTGAAGGGCAATATCTACGCGTTGGCACCAGTGAATAATGGTGGTTTGTCAGGGCTAGACTTTTCAGCGAACGATATTTTAATTAATGGCAGTGCGACTAGTGCATCGAATACATCATTAAGTGGTGCGATCGGTGGTCTGTCTACTACTGATATTCTTTATTCATTGGTTGGTAACAATCTCACGCTAGGCAATGCAACCAATACGATTGCAAATTTGATTACGACAGCGGCCACCACTTATAACGTCAATGGCAATATCAATACCACGTCGGGCGGTACAAGCACTATTTCCTTTGGTGGTGTAGCACTGTTAAATGGAGCAAGTATTACCACATCAGGTACACAACATTATGCAGGTGCAGTTACGGTGGGAGCCGATACGACGTTAACTACAACCCATAGTCCAGTGATTTTCGATAGCGCGATTTCAGGCGCACATAATTTAACGATTGCGGCAGGTAATGGCGCCGTTACCTTGAATGGTGTAGTAACCGGTTTAACCAATTTAACAGTGACGGGCCTGACCGCCATTAATGCGGATGTCACCATTGCTGGCGCTCAAGTCTATAACAGTGCGGTGACCTTAGGGGGTAGTGGTGTCAGAAGTTTAACGTCCACCAATAGCCCAATTTCATTTGCGGATGTCGTCAATTCGTTAGATGGTTCACAAGGATTAAGTTTGAATGCAGGCTCTGGCAGCATCACATTCAGTGATGTTGTCGGTGGTAGTTCTTCCTTAGCCAGTTTAGTAAGTAATGGCAGTGGTAGTGTTGCGGTCGACGGCGGCGCTGTGACAACCAGCGGTAATCAATCTTACATGGGCGCGCTCTTACTGGGTGCAGATACGGTATTAACCAGCTCTGCCGGAAATGTTACAGCAAGCAGCGTGGATGGCGCGCATGCGTTGACTGTCGACATCGCGGGTAACAATAGCCATATTACGAGTGCCGTAACTGACGTCACGACGTTGACAAAAGAAGGTGTAGGCACACTGACTTTATCGGGGACTAATTCGCAAGCATCGACTGTATTGAACGAGGGTGGATTGGTTATTGATAATAGTGGTGCATTGGGTGCGGGATCGCTTGATTTAAATGGCGGTATTTTCCAAACCACGGGCACCATGAGTTTCAATAATAATTATTCTGTAGGTGGAGATACCATTATTGATGGTGGTCATGCCATTACCTTAAGCGGTACAGGTACCTTAAATAGCGGTACATTGACCATTAGCAATACTGCACTCACCACGTTAAGCGGAAATATTAGCGGCGCTGGGGCGCTTACGTTGGATGCGCCGACGAGTGCCTTGATACTATCCGGGCAAAATACCTATACAGGCGCAACCACTGTGACGGCAGGTACATTACGTCTACACGATGCCAATGCGCTAGGTAACGGTACATTGAACAGCAGCAGTGTTATGGTTGCTTTAGGTGCCGTATTGGATATTGATTTAGGCGGTAATTTACTGGCCAACCAAACGGCGGCTATCACGTTATTTAACGGCGGTACGGGCAATGGTGCGTTAACATTTTCGGGTACGGGCGACAGGCTGAATAACGCAATTCATTTGGGTGATGCTGTTTCCATGAGTAGCAGTGGTGCGAATACATTAGGTGGTGTGATTGATGGCGCGTTCAGTTTAAGTAAATTGGGTGCTGGTACGCTAACATTGATGGGTGCTAATACCTATAGTGGCGGAACCAATTTGAATGCGGGTACCTTAAATTTAGGTGTCAGCAGCACGGGTAGTATTACCAACGGACCGGTGGGCACAGGCACGTTAACCTTTAATGGCGGAACGTTAACTGCCAATAGCAGCGGTATTTCAATCGCCAATGCGTTTGTTGTGGATAGCGACTCAACGATAGGGGGTTCTAATAATATTACCTTGTCGGGTGCTGGGACATTGAATGCATTTTTAAGCAATTTAAACACGGGCATTACCACATTAAGCGGTAATATCGCTGGCGCAAATGGGTTAACTCAAAACAGCATCGGTGAATTAGCGTTAAGTGGGACTAATGCGTATAGCGGTGCAACGACGGTCACTGCTGGTAAGTTAACATTGAATTCAGCAAATGCTTTAGGCAATAGTAGCGGTACGACAGTGGCTAACAATGCCGTCTTAACTATCGGTTTTAGTAATGGCGTTTTAGCCAATACCAATAGTATTTCTTTAGCAGGTACAGGCATCGGCAGTACCGGTGCGTTGATACTGAGCGGCAATAACATCACGTTAAATAATGCGGTGACATTAGCAGCAGATACGACATTGGGTGGTAATGGTTCCAATGCCATTTTGAGCGGTAATATCAGCGGCAGTGGCAATGTCACTAAAGCGGGTTCCGGTAGTCTGACACTTTCAGGTAACAATGCTTACAACAACACAACGATCAATGAAGGTACATTGAATGCCGCAGCAAATAGTGCATTAGGTAGCGGTACGGTAACTATTAATAATGGCGCAACATTGGGATTAGTCGGTACTGCTTTAACCATTAATAATAATGTAGTCATGAATAATGGCAGTAATTTATCAGACAATAATGCCAATGGCGCAAATACGTTAACAGGCAGCATTGCCTTGAATGGCACGAACACGATCAATGTCAGTCATGCGACAAACGATGTATTAGCGTTAACGGGATTGATTAGCGGTTCCGGTGTTACGCTCAATAAAGGTGGCGCAGGAACGTTAGCGCTGATAAATAATGCCAATAATTTTTCCGGTACAGCCACTATTAATGCGGGCATTGTAACTCTACATAACAATAATGCATTCGGTTCGGCAGACGTTGTTTTGAATAATGCTACCTTAGGTTTAGTGGGCGGGTTGACGGTTGCCAATGATATTGCCATGAATAATGGCAGTACTATTACCAATGGTAATTCAGCGAGCACATTATTAGGCATGTTATTACTTGATATAATGCCGGGTAGTTCGGAAACGATTAATGTCACCGCAGGTGGTGTTCTGACTTTAGCGGGCTTGGTAGAGGGCGGCGTGGCGGGCTCCACCCAACTCATTTTAAGTGGCCCCGGCACCGTTTCTCTCACAGGAAATAATAATTATAACGGCACAACAGAAGTGAATGCTGGGACACTTAATGTAGCAAATAGCGATGGTTTGGGTGCCAGTGCTGCAACGATAGCAAATGGTGCAACGTTGAGTCTCACTGGCACAGCATTAAATATTGCGAATAATTTGACTTTAAATAGCGGTAGCACAGTCACGGATAACAATGCCAATGCCAATAATATCTTATCAGGTGACATTACCTTAAACGGCACGACTAATTTTAACGTAAATAATGCCACGAACGACATACTGACATTGTCTGGTGTGGTCAGTGGTAGTGGTGTCACGCTCACAAAAAATGGTGCCGGGTCGTTAATCTTGTCAGGCGTTAATACTTATACCGGGACAACAGCAATTAATGATGGCGTATTAGGCGTCGCAGCGGATGCCGCATTAGGCAGTAGTGCAGCATCAGTGGGCACGGGTGCGACTTTACGTCTCATTGGCTCTACTCTAGCCATCGCTAATGCAATTACGCTGAACAATAGTTCAATCTTAAGTGATGACAGTGTCGGTGGCACGAATACGTTAAATGGTTCGCTTACTTTAACGTCGGGTTCAGCTACTGTTGCAGTCAATGATGCAACGACGGATTTAACCCTTGCGGGTGTAGTTGATGGCACAGGTAGTTTAGTGAAGAGCGGTGCTGGTAATCTCTTCTTAGCGAACACGAATACCTACAGTGGCGCCACCACGGTAAGTGCGGGCACGTTAACAGCCGGTGCAGCAAATGCTTTATCTACTGGTGATTTAACAGTCACTGGTGTTGTTGACTTGAATGGGTTTAATCAACAAGTCGGCGCATTAAGCGGCGTGGGCACGGTCACTAACAATAGCTTGACCGGCGCCACCTTTACCGTAACACCCGGCGCACCTTCCACTTTCACCGGTACTTTAGTGGGCAATATGGGCTTAACAAAGATGGGTGCGGCTAGCTTGACGCTGAATGGTACGAATAGTTATACGGGCGTAACCACCGTTGCAGCAGGAACATTGACGTTAGGAACAGGAGCGGCTTTAAACAGTAGCTCTGCATTAAACTTAACAGGAACGGGTACATTTAACTTAAATGGCAACACACAAACATTTGCCGGTTTATCGGGTGTTTCAGGCACGACACTGAATGTAGGTTCTACTGGCGGTGCATTAACCATAGATGCAGCGAATACTATTTTTGCGGGAAGTTTACAAGGTACAGGTGCTTTCACCCTGAACTCCGGTACGTTAACACTGAGCGGCACTAATACTTATAACGGCACCACTGCGATCAACAATGGCGGTATCTTACGTCTCGGTGCAAGTAATGCATTAAACAGCAATAACAATGTCACTGTCGCTTCAGGCGGCGCAATGAATATACTGAATACCTTTAGCAACACCGTAGGTTCAATTCAGGGTGCAGGGAATGTCGATATTGGTACGGGTGCAACTTTAGTAACGGGCAATACCACTTCAACGAATTTAAGTGGGGTTTTATCCGGCGCGGGCAATCTGACGAAACAAGGTACGGGTACGTTTACACTCTCAGGCGCAAATACGACATATAGCGGCGCAGTTAATATTAATAACGGCACATTAAGCATTGCTCACGCGCAAGGGTTGGGTAATAGCAGTGGGGTAACCGTGGATGCCGGTACAACATTAAATATTAATAATGTCAGTATCGCTGCGGGTCCCACCATTTCAGCAACGGGTTTAGGTGGCGGTAATGGTGCAATCAGTGCAACAGGTACGGCAGCTTATGCTGGCAATATTGTTTTAAACGGTGCCAGTGCCAGTATTAATAGCGGCACAGGTAGCTTGGAGTTATCAGGCCAAATAAGTGGGGCCGCTGTTTTCTCGAAAATAGGTTCCGGTGTTCTAACGCTCTCGGGTAACAATACTTTCACAGGTAATACCACGATTAGTGCCGGTACCCTGCGTCTAGCAGGGATTGGAAATGCAATTGCCGATACGGTTGCCGTGCAAGTCAATGCGGGAACAACATTTGATCTCAATAACAAAAATGAAACGATTGGTTCTTTGAATGGTGCAGCAGGCAGCATTGTGTCATTAGGCAGCGGCATATTAACAACCGGTAATAGCACGAATACGAATTATGCAGGTAGTATTCAAGGTTCAGGCGGTTTGACCAAACAAGGTTCGGGTGGATTCACGTTAAGTGGTAGCAATACTTATACGGGTGCTACGACGATTAATGCAGGTGTTTTGGGCTTAGGCGCAGCGAATGTATTGTCAGACACCACCGCAGTCACGTTAGCGACGGGAGCAGGGCTTAACTTAAACGGTAACAATGAAACCATCGGTTCTTTAGCAGGCGCAGGCGGCACGGTTTCGTTGGGTGCAGGACGTTTGACGACAGGTGATGGTAATAATACCACGTTTGCAGGCACTATTACCGGCACAGGCGGTTTGACAAAACAAGGCAGCGGCATCCTTACCTTAGATAATAACAATCCGTATACGGGTTCTACCCTTATCAATGCAGGTACTTTACGCTTAGGAACAGCGGGCACCTTATCAAATGCCAGCGCGGTTGTATTGGCTAATACGGCGGGCGCCACTTTTGATATAAACAGTAACAACAAGACAATTGGTTCCTTGGCAGGCGGTGGTGTGGCAGGTGGGGAAGTGATATTAGGTTCGGGTACCTTGGCGATGGGGGCTAACAATGCCAGCACAACGTATAGCGGGTTGATTAGTGGTACGGGTGGCATTAACAAAGTGGGTACAGGGACATTGATTCTCGGTGCAGATAACAATTATACCGGTACCACCTTCATTAGTAATGGGACATTGCAGTTAGGTTCAGCCAATGCGATTCCGGCTGCGAGCGCGTTGAATATTGCGGGTACAGGCACGTTAGGTTTGGCTGGTTATGATAAGACGTTTTCTGGTTTAACCGGTAATGGCAATATTAATTTAGGTACGGCGACGCTGACTATCAATAATGCGGTTGATAATACCTATGGCGGTTTATTAAGTGGTTCGGGCAGCTTCATTAAGCAAGGTGCGGGCAGATTGTTATTGACTCAAGGGAGTTCTTATACCGGCAGCACGACATTACAAGATGGGACGTTAGAATTAGGTACAGTCAATGGCTTGGCTAACTCAAGTTCGATAACCATTGATAGTGGTGCCGTACTCGATATGAATGGGCTGAATAATCTACTGAATGGGTTAAACGGCAGCGGCACTATTTTGATGGGTGCGGGTAACTTAACCGCTAATAATGCGGCTAATACGGTATTCACCGGCGACATTTCAGGTTCAGGTCAATTCATTAAAACTGGCACAGGTACGTTGACCTTAAACGGCGTGAATACTTTCACGGGCGCTACCTCGATTAATGCGGGTACGTTAAGCATCGCTAATAATACGAGTCTTGTGAATAGCAGTGGGACTAGCGTGGCACTAGGCGCTGCATTAAATATTGCAAATGCATCTGTCACATTAAACCCGATTTCACTTGCTGGTTCCTTGACCAGTTCAGGCACGTCTTCTTTGACCGGGGATATCAACTTAGCAGGTAATGGAGTGATTAATTCGAGTGGTGCGTTAACCATAAATGGCGCCATTACGGGAACGGCAGGTTTGACCTTATCAGGGGCCGGGAGTATCTCACTCTCTAACAGTTTGACAGGATTAAGCAGCGTGACCAGTAATGTAAGCCATCTCATCTTAAATGGCAGTGCAGTAACAACGACAGGCAGCCAATATTACAGCAATACTGTCACACTCGGCGTGGATAATGTCTTTACCGTAGGCAATAACAGCGTTCTAGCATTACCTGCCGTATGGAATGGTAATCTTTCGGTAACGGGTGGTAGCAATAGCGCGTTATATGCACCGGGAAAAACATCGGGGCGTAATACTTTCACGATTACCAGTGAAACAGGCGGTTCGATTAACGATCCTATTTACTTTAGCAATTTCTATACGATTAATGGCTTAGGTAATAGCTCCGTTGTATTCAGTGCATTAGCTAAGAATTTGGTTCAAGATCCCAATACCGGGATCATCACAGCGATGGTTGGAAATCAGCTTTATACATTTATTAATATTCCTTTATCTGCATTCAGCGGCAATATTTATGTACCGCCTACGCCCATACCGACTCCAACGCCCAATACAACAACAAATTCAGCGATTACGCAATTAATGGCCCAAATGACGTCGAGTACCGGCGGCTTTACACCGGTTCAAAATCAACAAAATCAAACTGACAATACAGATGCTATGGAAGACATTTATGACGTATTCTCCAATCCCGTTGTCACCGCCAACATGAATCTGATTGAACGTCAACAGAGTGAACAAAACGCAAAAGAAAATAGAAGAACCTATAAGATTTGTCCTGCTTTTCAATAAAGTATCTTTGGAACAATAGCTCCCGCTGACATTGAGCGATGGGGTTTCTTAAAAAACTTTGCTTTTGCACATCTAAACCAGATAGGAGTTCTCCTGCTTTTCAGCGGAAACTCCTATCTTGAAAAGTCAAGATTGACTTTTGAGGTTAGGCTGTTAACAATGATCGCGTATTAAGATGCCTAATCAACCCGAATTTATAGAAGGATATAAAGCATGAAAATAAGAAGCCTAACGTTTTTGGCAACTGTGCTATTTTCTCAGTTCGCTTTTGCTGATCTGACAGCATCGAATACAACGGATATTTGTAACGCTTTAGAAGGACGATGGCATGGCAAAGGACAAGGTGAAGCAATCGGTCTTGCGTGTTCGTATGATGGTTATGTCACTGTCAAACAAGATGGCCCGGGAAAATTTATGATTATTGATAGCGCCGTCAATAAAGTGAGCCCAAGTAAATTGCTTTGTCCACCTAGTATTGCCTTAAAGGAAGCCAAAGGAACATGTGATAAAGGCGTGCTGCATGTTCAAGCTGAAACAAAAGCGAAAGATGGTCAAAATTCAACAATAGAATTACGGGGATCACTTGAAGGTGAAAAATCTGCCAAATTAAAGGGTTCCATGGCGATTGGCGGTACCAATATTAATGCCGAAATTAAAGAGTTTAATTTAGATAAGCAGTAAAAAAGACGACAGATGCAAGGTCATTTTGGCATTCCAAAATGACCTTGTTCTAAATCTTCCGCAAATTTACCTACCCAATTTTGCTCATAGCCTGTGATATAAGTTTTCGCTCTATCCGCTCGTGTAATAGTCACTTCTCCCAATAACACCGTGCCATCGTCGGTTTTTCTTTCTTGAAAGTTAGATTCTTTCAGGGAGAATTCATTAAAGTTGTAATTATATTCTTCACAAATATTTTTAAAATCTTCTAAATCTGTATGGGTAAGCAAGCTCATGTTATATTCCTTTTGAAATTCACTTATTAACAGATCCTATACCCATTATGCTATATAATGCTGGAATATTGAAAGAGCATGATCTCAATGAAAACAGTTATTTATTTTTTAATATGCTATTTAATTCTGTTAGGCGCCAGCTATTATTTTCAAGAAAAGTTGATTTTTTTTCCACAAAAACTCGATAAAGACTATAATTTTCAATTACCGAATTTTGGCCAAGAATTAATGCTGGAAACAGCAGATGGCATAAAAATTAACGCTATTCTTTATGCATATCCCACGCATAAAAAAATCATTATTTATTTTCATGGCAATGCGGGCAGTTTGGCCGGTTGGAAAGAAGCTGCGGACAAATTATTAGCCTTAGGTTGTAATGTATTAATGATAGATTATCGCGGTTATGGCAAAAGCGAAGGCACATTCTCAGAAAAAGGATTATATAACGATGGCGAAGCGGCCTATGAGTATGTGAAAAAACAAGGGTATGCAGATAATCAAATTATTTTTTATGGTCGTTCGCTGGGCTCTGGCGTAGCAGTAGAAATGGCATTACGGCACCCTGTGTATGGTTTAATTTTAGAAACGCCTTATACGAGTCTTCCAAAGCTCGCTATGAATCGTCACTGGTTTTTGTTTCCCACGTTATTATCACGTTATCATTTTGATAATCTAACAAAGATAGCCCAATTAAAAATCCCTATACTTCTTTTGCATGGCTCTGACGATGAATTAATCCCAATTTCTCATAGCGAAAAATTAAATCAGTACATAAAAACCCCTAAAACGTTCATTATAATTCCCCATGGACAACACAATAATTTGAACTCTTTTCCCCTCTACGAAGAAAGTATTAAGGATTTTTTGCATCATTAAAATCTCCTCTGTACACGACAGAAAACGCTTTTGTGTAGGGGCGGACCCATGTGTCCGCCCGGACTTTAAGTTGAAGCCGCTGGGCGGACACATGGGTCCGCCCCTACAAGGGCCTTCGTTCAAAGGGATAAAATTTTTTGTCTTCTACAAGTAAAACTCTCTCATTTCTTACAATCTAGACTCCTAAAGTTCGCGTTTTGAGGATATACTTAGGCGTTTTTAATTAAAGGAGTTTTTTATGACAAAAGCAGAATTGATTACCATGATTGCTGAAAAAACCGGTTTCACAAAAGCCCAAACAGAAAGCGTTTTTAGTGCGACATTTGCAACCATTGCAGAATTGATGACGCAACAAACCGACGTGATGGTGCCAGGATTTGGCAAATTTGTGACAAAAATTCGCGCAGAACGTAAAGGACGCAACCCGTCCACAGGCAAGGAAATTACGATTCCACAAGCAACAGTTGCCAGCTTTAAGCCTGCTTCCCAATTAAAAGAAACTATTAATAAAGAATAAGGAAATAATCGTGGCTAAACCAAAGAAAAAAGCACTTGCTTTAAAGAAAAAGAAACCCGCGATTAAAGCAAAAAGCAAAATTGTAAAAATAAAACCCAAAAAGAAAAAAGTTTTAGCTATACCCAAGGGCTATCATAGTATCACTGCTTATTTAATAGTGGATGGTGGTGCTCAGGCACTCGAGTTTTATAAAAAAGCATTTGGTGCCAAAAAAGGGATATCCCTGGAAGGTAATGGCAAAATTATGCATGCAGAAATCACCATTGGTGACTCCAAAATTATGGTGTCTGATGGTTGTTCCGACATGGGCGCGCGCGATCCAAAACATTTTGGTGGTTCGCCCGTAACAATGCATTTATATGTTAAAGATGTCGATGCAATGATTAAGCGTGCATTGGCTGCTGGTGCAACATTGCTTCGCCCCGTTGAAGATATGTTTTATGGTGATCGTGCCGGTGAAATACAAGATCCCTTTGGTCATAGATGGCATATTGCAACCCATGTTGAAGATTTAACCACTGCGCAAATTAAAAAACGCGCCGCTGCGTTATTTGCTCCAAAAACAGCATAATAAATAATGCTATTTTGAGTGGATGACGGTGCACCAATTAGGGTCTATTGACAGAAGAGTTGAACAACAGATCCTACCTTATCCACTCACCATTTATTAAGGATAAAAAAATGCGGTATGAAAGTAAAATTTTTTTAATGATTACCTTATTTTTTTTCACCCAAGCGCAAGCCCTGACAAAAACGCTGTGTCGTCCGGCAGACAATCAAAAAATAGAACAAGCGGTAAAAACTTATTTAGAGCAAAATAATACAATCTCTTATCAAGAAGTGGTCATTTTATCAAAACGATGTGATCATCAGTTTGCACGTGCAACGCTTCATCCTAAAAAACCTGTTACTGATGATGCGACTCTCTACTTGCAAAAAGTCAAAGGACGTTGGCAAGTGATACGTTATGGTACAGATTTCGATCCTGCGTTTTTAGCGCGTATGCCGAAGAATTTGAGAAATTAAATTTTTTCTGGAACATTGAGTAGGGGCGGACACACGGGCATATCGTTAAAAACTGTAGGGTGGATTAGATGCGTTTTTTGCATCGTAATCCACCAGATTAAAATAAAAGGTAGTTAGATTTTGGTGAATTACGGCAAAAAGCGCGTAATCTACCCTACGTTTTTTAAAGCCATAAGAACTTGTGGGGAATGGTATGCACACAGGTCCGCCCCCAGAAAAGGAAATTATTTTTATTTTTTCAAGGAGGATATCAATGCGCTACTTATTACTGACCCTGCTTCTCTCTGTCTGGGCTGTTTTAGCCAATGCTGCAACGACAACAAATACTGCCCGTGTTCCCATTTTGGTTTATCATAATTTTAATCCAACTGTTCCAGGGAGTATGTCTCTTACACCTGCACGATTTGAAGAACAATTAAAATGGCTCAAAGAAAATGATTACACCGTTATTTCGTTGCAAGATCTGGTCAGTTATTTGCGGGGCGAAAAAAATGCTTTACCTGAAAAACCGGTGGTGATCACGGCAGACGATGGTTGGGAATCTGTTTACACTTATCTTGTGCCGCTTGCAAAAAAATATCAAATGCCTGTCACTTTATTTATTTATCCTTCCACGATTTCATCTGGCAAACATGCCATGACATGGGAACAATTAAAAACCTTACAAAAAACCGGATTGTTTGATATTCAATCCCATACTTATTCACATCCTAATTTTAAGCAAGAGAAAAAGCATCTTTCACCCGAACAATATCAACATTTCGTTCATCGTGAATTAGTTAATTCGAAAAAAATTCTGGAAGAAAAAATGGGAACCAAGATAACTTTGCTGGCGTGGCCTTTTGGTATTTATGATCCTTATCTGGAACAAGAAGCCGCCAATGCGGGTTATCTCATGGCATTTAGCATTGACGCACGTCCTGCTAAATCATCCGACAGAGCAATGGCTGAACCACGTTATATGATTGTGGCGGGGCAAAATATGAAAACATTTGCTGCCATTATGCGGACATCCCAAAATAAAACAGCATCCAAGGAATAGTAAATGATTTATATTCGCAAAAGCCAAGCTCGAGGAAAAAGCCAATCCCATTGGCTCACGAGTTTTCACACGTTTTCATTTGCAAATTATTCTGATCCTGACTTTATGGGATGGGGCAGCTTGCGTGTCATCAATGAAGATACAGTGCAACCCGGGTTTGGATTTGGTAGACATCCACATAATGACATGGACATTATTTCCTATGTTATCGAGGGCTCATTAGAACATAAAGATAGCATGGGAAATGGTTCAGTAATTAAACCCGGCGATATTCAATTGATGACCGCCGGTACGGGTGTAGAGCATAGCGAATTCAATCATTCAAAAACAGATTTATTACATTTTTTACAAATCTGGATTATTCCGCAAAAAACCGGCTTGAAGCCAGGGTATCAACAAAAAACGATTCAAAGAAAGCAAAATGATTTTATTTTAATTGGTTCTCCTGAAGAAAAAGAAAACGCCGTCATTATTCATCAAGATGTAAAATTATATGCGGCTTCTTTAACACCTCATCACACAATTCATTATCCATTGACAACTAATCGAATAGGATGGTTGCAATTAATCAAAGGCACTATTCAATTAAATGGACAAGAATTAATAACAGGCGATGGTGCTGCGATACAAGCGGAAGAAGAAGTGATCCTGACCAGTACAAGCAATGCCGAGTTAATATTTTTTGACTTAAATAGACCTTCATAATTAATAAAATCAATAGTTCCTTATAATCCGTGGAGCACAAGCTGGTCATTTTTTACCTTTTTGCTATAATTGTGTAAAAAGGCGAAAAAAAGAGGCGTGGCTGTGCATGTATATTACACAAAAACAATTATATCAGTTACTTAGATTAAATCTCGAAAAGCAAAAAGGTGGAGTCGACCAAGAAACTTTAGTGAGCATCTCGTCCGAAGGTCCCGGTGAATATGATTTTTGGGGTACATTGGAAGGGCGCACAGATAATTATTTGCAGTTTAGTTATTCCTCTCATTTACGGAAAAAGAAAAAAATTATTTTGAGTTATACGCCACATGTTGATGAACTTTATATTGCATTCTTTAATGCCATTTTAAGGGATAAAGATCTTGAACTAGCCATATGGACTGCTAAAGGTCTGGTACAAATCACAAATTTACAAGAATTATCAAATGCACTGGAATTAATTCAAACGGCATCTGCTGATCAAATACGTGAAGCATTATTGTATCAGCAAAATAGTTCCGTGCAAGATTGCATTTTTTTAGATGCACATCATTATGCAAGCATAAAAAAAGCGGAAGTAAAAAGTGAAAACCCAGAAAATGCAATAAATCAAGTAAGCGAACTTTTTTCTTCCTTGCAAGAATTGACGCACATCGATTTAGCTGATGAAGATGCAGCGAAAGTAACAGAGGCTTCTTTACTCTATCCTAAGCAAATAACGAGCCTAGATTTTAGTAATATCCGCTATAACCATATGTCTTTGGAAATTCAACAGAGACTGCGTGACTTTCCCAATACTCAAAAAATTATGGTTAGTTGTGAAGATGATAGTTTAATATCACCCATTTTGCTTGATCAATCATTACGGGATAAGTCTATCGAAATTTCTTTTTTTTATCCAGATGCTGATTATAATTTTGAAGACCTGCGCGGACTTCACCTTAAAGAATTAGTTATAAAAAAATTAACCTTAGAAAAAACAACACAAAATATAATATTTGGTCATAGTAATATACAATCCTTATCCTTAACTATGAGCAATGAGCGTAAAGATTGTTATTACAATGTGTCTTTTGCCGCTGTGGAAAAACTGGAGAGCCTCGAATTAACGAACTTTAATTTTAGCAAATTGCAATTTCCCACCCATTGTTCCGAATTACAACAAATAAAGTTAAGTGGAAATCTTCCTAACCTTGACTTGTCTAAACTAAATAACCTCAAAGTACTTAGCCTCATTTCAAAAAAGCCGAGTAAGATTTTATGGCCCATACAGCCGAGCTTTACAGATTTATCCCTTTCTTTATTTTTTTGGGAAAGTTTGCCACAGAAACATCACGGGCATCTTGAAACGCTTTCTTTTACCTATGGCGAAAAAAAATCGCCACCTCTAAACTTAACCCATTGCAATAATCTTACTCATTTATCACTTAAAACTACAGAAACAGGCGCGTGGGATATATCAAAAGTGAGTTGGCCAACAAAAAATAGGGTCACCACGCTGGAATTGGAAAGTGATGATACAACAGAAATACTCGATTTGTCTTCTTTCGAAAATTTAGAGAAAATAGTAATTAAAAAATATTCTAAGCTAAGAAAGATTATTTGGCCGACAAATAAGCACCAAATCAAAGACATTAAACTGGTAAATTGCCCAAACTTAAAAAAATTGGATGTAACTAATTTTAGTGACTTAAAATCAATTTTCCTAGAAGATTGTCAATGTCAACTTGAATTCAACCAAGCCACTTCTATTGATCGATTATTTTTAAAAGAACTTCATTTAGAAGAATGTTTGGATTTATCGCATGCGGGTCATGTCAATATTTTAATATTAGATAAAGAAAATGCTATTTCCAAAATGAAATTGAATCCATCATTGCGTGAACTGCAAGTGCATAGTAATACAAAGTTAGATATGTCTAGTTGTCAATATCTGGAAAAGATTTATCTAAATTCAGAAAACGACAGTGTTTCGTCTCTCTCAGGAAAAAACGAGCTTATAAAGGAATTTAAATCTATAGGTTCAACTCAATTATTGTTACCTCCATCATTTTCATTTAGCTTAAAAAAAGCAGAAAAAATTTCGTTAGAGCGTTACTTCCTTACAGCAGAAATTATTCAACAACTTCTACCAAATGAAATGGCAGAGTTGGACTTGAATTCGTGTGCTTGTGTTGATTTTCTGCCTTATGGTGAAACTGTTCTTAATTTAAGTCACGTTACATATATCGGCCATCTTGTTCTAACTATATCTGTTTTTGAAAAAATTATTTTTTCTCCCGGTGTAGTCATTGATAATATTACAATTATTGATTGTTTTACAGTTGATTTCCTCTTGCCACAACGACTCGATTTAAGCCCAATTAAAGGGTTGCAAAATCTCACACTACAAGATTCATCCAATGTACTTCAATCCATTGAAATGCCAAAAGATAATATGTTGCGCTCTCTTGTATTGAGGAACATAGATACTCATCTTTTTCATTCTTTCAGCCAATTTACTCGTTTGCAAAATATTAGCATCATTAACATTCAAGATAGCCCCATGTCTAGCAAAATAGATTTACGCTATTTGACCAATTTAACCAACGCCACTATTCTTTGTGAGAAGGATAACGCGATCCCTTTAGAAATAGACTTAACGGGCTGCACAAACTTGGAAGTTGCTGAGGTGATGAATCGTGACAAATCTGAGCTATACAAACCTGTCCTACTCTATGGTCTAGACGATTGCCAAAATTTAAAAAAATTGGAATTTAGTTGCAGTAATCTGGCAGATGCAAAAAGTAGTTTTTTAAAAAATCTCCCTGCCCAGTGCAAATTAATTAGCTCAGGCCATGATCAACCCACACCGATTCAAAATCAATATGAACTGGCACTCGATTATGCAAATAATAAAAATCCCGTTTCTGTTTTTAATTTTAGAGATGGAATAGGCGTATCCCCTTATACAGATAAAGTTAAACCTGCTGTCTCACAAGGGGACTTTAAAGTAAATTTATATTCTAAGCGCCGACCCGTAAAAGAAACTTATCGTATTCAACGACTGGATCGTTGTTTTTTCGATGTGGATGGAAAAATAAAGTTTGTATCCAGTCAAATTCCACCCGAAAAAATCGTATTTCGCCCTGATTCAACGCTCACTTTTGAAAAAATAAAGCAACAGGCCGATGAAAACCCGTCTATCGAAGCAGGAAGCATGGAGGGAAAATTTTTTCAACCCGAAAAATACTATCCTTTGATTAATTCAGCAGCTGTTGAACGTTCTGATGCGAAATTGAGCCAACGTCTTATTTGCAACAAACCAGAGTTAATAGACATTTTTTGGGATAAAAGCGCGCAGCGCTATTGTTTTAAATTAAAAGAGGGCATTGAAGCGCAGGCACTCGAATTTTATTATTGCTCTGTCTTAGATCAAAATTATTCTAGCGAATCAACACCAGAAAAATATCATGCCAGTGAGGTTGATCCTAAGGTACGTAATGTTTTACGTGAGATGTTAATTAAAAAATTAGAAAATAACGATGAACTTAAATCAAAACTAGGATTTTTATTTGCGCCTGAAATCAATTGTAATGAAAAAATTAAAAAATTAAAATCGTATTGTAAAGCGATTCAGCCCAACCCTGCGGCCAACCAAGCTACGGACGACATTGGAACAATTGTCGATCAAATTGTTTACCAATATGGTCATTGCCTGCAAAAAAGTCAGGCATTTATGCTATTGGCCAGTTTAATTGATGTGAATGTATCCATTATCATCAATGAAAATCATGCTTTTTGTGAATTATCCACAGAAGACGGTCATTTACAATCTTGTCAGTTAGGAGGCACTTCTTATCTGGATATTACATCCGCTGAAGCCCGTGGAGAGGATGTTTTTAAAAGTAAAATAGAACGTAAAGAACATGTTGATGAAAAAAAAGAAGAAAAAAGTAAAACACAAAATGCCACACGTTTTGCTATTGTCAACGATAAAAAGCAAGCTGATCAAGATGCTAAACAATCTCCATCAACCTCCAAAAAACTGCTATTTATGGAAGGTATTAAAAAACTATCTGCCATTAAGTCGGTTAGTTCTTTTCAGCAACTAGAAACGATAGCAAATCATCTCACGCCTTTAATTCTCCTTAAAAAAGCCAAAGAAAATAATCACGCGGATGAATTAAAAACGATCGAGCAACTTCTACTAAATACAACAGCAAAAACCTTGGTTATTAGTCGTCCCGAAGATTTTGAGATGTACTTTAAGCCACCTACATTATTAAATGGCGTGCAAGGCTTCGCGCCTAGCGGCCCCTTACGGCAAATGATCCACAGCAGGGAAAAAGTGTTAATTATTGTGAATTGGTCCACCTTTCCCCCAGAAAAGATCGCGGCTTATCAAAGCATTTTGGATACATCAGCAAAATTGTTTGATGAAAAAATCACAAACCCCAATTTGCGTTTCATCGGCATCAAAAGTGTGGACGAAGCGGATGCAAATGACACAGCCTTTTTGTCACGTTGTCAACGTGTCCGACTTTCGCCAGAATTTTTCGCCAAGCAAATGCCTGAAACTAAGCCAGAAGCAAAAGTACAAGAAATCACCGTCGATCTAAATTATCAACCCTATTGGCGTGATGCTTTGTGGGGTAAGTGCGATGGGCATTCGATTA
Organism: uncultured Coxiellaceae bacterium; assembly: GCA_964612855.1. GTDB lineage: Bacteria > Pseudomonadota > Gammaproteobacteria > DSM-16500 > DSM-16500 > DATIJJ01. Next base: position 25,767 of record CAZTDR010000006.1, on the reverse strand, counting down.
AAGAGAGCGATTTAATCAAAGCATTACGGCAAGAACCGCCTGTCACTGTGCGGCTCATTGTTAAAAATAAACCCAAAAATGCTTATGACTTAGAGATGTTTTTACTTCGTTTGCAACATGAGAAACGATTTTTATTTAATGGTGAAATACTCCAAGTTAAAGCACCCATCACAGTCCAGTTCCGTCAAGAAAATGTGTTAGAAAATTCAGAAAATATTCGGATTCACTTAAGCGAAGAAAAAGATATACGTCAACCCATTTTTTTGAATATTAACAATTTATATGAATGCGATCATCAACTTGTTTATACTGCTGATCATAGGATGGTGGAAAGGCCAGGACATTTTGCGGGTGATCTTGATCAAGTTATTTTTTATCTAACCAGCTCTATTTCATTTAATGAATGGCAATCACTGAAAAAGAAAATAGACGCTATTACCAAGAATTTTCCAGAAAAAATAGTTCATTTTAAATTAGCTCCCGGCGTACAAATTGGAAGCGTCGCTTCAAATACTGCCTCACCCTCTATTGAGGCAGGGGTTTCCAGTAAAGGCAACCAACTTATCGTGAGCAACGATCCTGAATATTTCGTTGCTCTATTGAGGGAAAATGATGAGTTAATCTATGACATTACATTGAACCACAAAGCAAGTGATCTTCTCGCTAAAGCGTTTGTTAAAGATGCTGAGCATCATTACCAAGAGCAAATAGTGTTACGCGAATTGGCGGCGGGTAGGACAGTGATTTTAAATGGACCCTTGTCTCCTGCATTATATCAAAGTTTGTTGCCTTTATTGGCAAATCCTCCGCGCTTTTTTAGCAATGGTCGGTTTTTACCAGAACCGGGCAAGCCCTGGGGTCGATTATTAATTGTGATGCCGCCTCCGGAACCCAACTTTGTTTTTGTGTCACCTGTGGTACGTTGTATGTTTGATTTAGAGGATTATCGTAATTTTTTCGTACCCAAAGAAAAGCATGACTCAAAAATCTTTCAATTTTTAAAAGATGCAGAACGTGTCCCTTGTATGCAAGGGACATTAGTTTCCTATGAATTAATCGATTGGATGCGAGCCCGACTGAATGACCCAAAATTACATAAACAAAATCCTGTCAAAGGAAAAACAACCTATCGTTATCCGAAAGGTAGTGATGAATATGCGTATATCAATGTGCTTGGCAAATATTATTTTGCAGACGCGGATGAAACGCCCGCACGTTTTCGCAAAATTCACCGCTTAAAAGCGCATTATGATATTGAAACCTTGGCTGAATTTAAGTTGCATGTCTGGAAAATATTAAATTGTTTTCATGGTAAGGAGCTGCGTGTATTGTTAGGGAGTTCGTTAGACAAAATTGTGACGGTACAAAAAGATAGTCATCCTATCTTGGACGAAAAAATTGTTAATGATCTCTTTTATAATCATTTTCAACCGATTATTGGGCTAGATCCTAAAACATTACCACCCGAAGTCAAAGACTTTGAAAAACGGATAATACAATTAAAGACGTTATTAAATGATCCAAAGACTCGACTGATCATTCATCGCGGACCACCCGGTACGAGCAAAACCCACGTAGTTCGTTACGGACTTGAAAAACATTTTGAAAATATCGTACAGTGGTTAGAAGCTAAACCCAAAGATGATAAAGATATATTGGCCCTTCAGGCAGACGAAGCTAATCTGCTAGTTCCGGGTACATGGGATTTTTTAAAAGGGTTATTGCGTTCTGGCGTACAAAAAGTAATTTATAAAGACAAAGAATATATACTAACGCCCCAGCATAAAATTATTGCAACGATGAATCCAGACACAGATCCCGGAAGATCTCCTCATGCCTTATTTCAACGAGGTGAGGAAATTTATTTTAGTAAGCCGACACCTGATTTTTTAGAAAAGTTTATTTTAGAAAAATTTTTACCATCTCATTTAAATAAACCAGACTATAAAGAATGTTTGTTGGATGCGTATGTCACCTTAGAGAAAATCTGTCCTCACCGAATGTTATCTTATCGTGATATGGAAAGTTTAGTGAGTCGATTTGTGATGCTTTGCTCAATCGACCCCGTAAATAAGGAAGATTTTTATAAAAATGCTTTATATAAAGCATGTAGTGTGGAATTTGCTGGTTCAATTAAAGATGCGATACAACGCAAAAACTATCTTCTCCATCTACAAAAACACATTTTGGGCAGCGAAAAGCCGCCCATTATGCTTGGGCTAGAGAGATTAAGTCCTGATCATGCTATTACAACTGACAAACTTTATTTAGTCGATGCCTTATCGCAATTTATTGCACAGATGCAATATCTGTCATCTTTTCCCGATTTAAAACTTGTCCCCAAAAAATTAGTGTTGATTCAAGGTTCGCCGGGCGTAGGAAAATCATTAATCGCTGCTACTTTATTAAAGAAATTCCATGTTGACTACGTTCATATCAACGCGGGAACGCAGGAGGCGCGAGAAAAGTTACGAGAGGCTTTTTTCAAGGGCCAAACTATTGTGATTGATGAATTAAATGTCGACCTTAAGTTGATGAAAGTTTTAAATTATTATTTAATGGGCGATCGTGCACCCGATGATCCTCTCGATAAGATTGTTCCTGGGTTTAACGCTATCGCGACTACGAATTCTGAAGAATTAATTGGACGACATTTGTTAGCGCCCGCTTTACAAAGCCGAATCCAGCTCATTTATCATGATGATTATTCACTTGAGGAGCTGGAATGCTTTGCAGCTATATTTAAAGATGGTAAAGACTTTGCTGCGGCGTTTTTTGAATGTATGCAAGCCGATTCGGGGATTAATATGCGAATTTTCCATCGCTTGTTAAAACATTTTGTTGAAAAAGGGGTCATTGAAAATATACCTTTATTTGACGCGTCATTAGAAAAAACGTCCCATCTTTTACCGCAATTGCCCACGAATATTCAAAAAAATATAAATGAATTATACGAGTTAGCTAAATTATGTGATGATCAATCCACACTTGCTATGTTGGATGAATTACAAAAAGAATTGTGTCGGCCTTATCAATTACCGGCAATGGCGGTGAGTAAAATTGAAAAAAACTGGCAAGCAGAATTAGTCACAGAGCATCGAGGAAAATGTTCGACTTTATGGCAAAGTCTTCTTAATGAAATTAGAATGCTAAAAGCGCCGATATGGGATATTCCATCCACTGATGACGAAATGCTGGGTAAGTTGAATAATTATTTTGAAGAATTGCAAAAAAAGCCAACTCTTTCACAAGATGAAGGCTTACAATTCGCTGCTTTGTTGAAAATTCAAAAAGCCTTGGAGCATTTCTCAGGTTCTTTGCCACGGGCAGCGGATGAGATTAGAAAGAATTTTCCCGAAGGAATCACGGGCAATTTGAATACAATATTGGAAGACTTTTTCCCTTTTACACGGGATAGAAGAGGAGCGATGATGACTTCTGACGCATTTTCAAGGCCTGGATAAAAGAAGTATGCCGGTCGAAACGAACGGCAATTCCAGAAAAATGAGATGCATTAAAGGGGTTTTTTCCGTTGTAATCAAGTCTGTTTTTTCTGGGCAGCACAACCGTGCCAATTAAATGTCTTACAGATACTTTCTTTAATAGCTCATTATCGATAAAAGCATTCAGGGATGACCATTTTGGGTTGTACATAACAAAAAATATAAATACTGCTCATTTCAGTATTCTAAAAATAGAGGTCTTTATGAAAAGAAAACATGTGGTATCGCCGGATCAATTATTATTTTCTAAATTAGAAGAACTAATTGACGCAGATGATGAACGGGGGCTTGCGGATACGATTGTGCAATCAAAATCTCTCTGGATTTTAGGAGCCCTGTTTTGGAAGAAATTGATTGATTTAATTGACGAGAAGTTAAACAATTCTAATTTGCTTCTTCAATTAGATACAGAAACAGCGAAAGTGATTCTCGTTAATTTTTTAAAATTTAAAGAAATATATCTAACATCTTCGTTACTTACCTCCTTAGCATATGAAGTAGAATCTGATGAAAAGGCAATTAGCATAATTGTACGCATAAATGAATTGATTTCGGTTTTTTCAAAGCCTATGCAGCAAATGATCCTCGATGAATTAGCTGCGACAGCCACTGCAGAAAGCGATTTCGAAAGTTTACAATATTTAACTGCAATCGGTGTCAGCATGGATGTGATAAGTGCTAATTCAAAAAGGGATTATGATATATCAACTCCCTTAATCATGCTTGCTACGCAGGAAGATATACTTAAATTTTTAATATCGCAGAAAGCAAATTTAGATTTTCAAAATGAGCATGGTGTAACTGCATTAATCCATTGCATACAAGAACGTCAGTCATTCGATAAAATAGGACTTTTATTAGAAGCCAAAGCGGATCCAAACTTAAAAGATATAGCTGGGAAAACGGCTCTTTCTTATGCGGTTGCTCAATTGGACGTTGAAAGGGTCAAAAAACTATTACCCTACTCTAACGTAAAGTTATCAGATAACTTTGAAAATGGTTTGCTGCACGAACTTGCTAGGGCAGAGATAAGAAAAAACGAAGCCATAACTGATGTAAAAAAAATGCTGGAAATAGCTACTTTGTTATTGCAAAAAAACGTGGATATTAATAAACAAAATACACATGGGTGCACACCCTTAATGGAAGCTTTGAAGGTAAAAAATACGACACTCGCAACATTTTTTATCAAAGAAAAATGCAATTTATCTTTAGTCAATGCATTTGGAAATAATGCGTATGAATTAGCTTATCTTTACCATCCAGAAGTTTTGTCAGCGTTTCCTGAAAGAAAGTTAATTGAAACATATACAGACCGTATGAAGTTAGAGCTTAGCTATGGTTATTTTAGGGAAGAAATTACATATATAGCCCCAGCAACTCTATGCATTTTATTAGCCCATAAAATGGCGCGTCGACATGACAAGGGCGCTTTGCCATTTTTTGCTTATGTGTTGAAGTCTGAGGAATTGAACGAATTTTATTTAGCTATGAAAGGGTTATTTGAATCAGGAAAATTTAATGGATTACGAATTTTTGTATTAATTACGATAGGGAAACACTGGCAATGCATTGATCTGGTTTTCACAACAGATTCAGATAACAAAAAACAGGCAAAAGCTTTTATTTTAGAAGCAACAAACCTATGGCACGGCCCTTCTATTGTTGAACCTTTATGTCAAGCAATACCTGATATTAAAATATCTTCAAATGTTGGCGTAATACAACATGATTATGATAGCTGTGCATTTATGTCATTAGATTATCTAACACAAAGTTCAACTATAAGCGATTTTCATGAGCAGCTTGTGGAGACTTCAAATAAAATTCCTCCTAAAGAAAATAAACCAGCCCAAGTGGTAACCGTTGAATTACCATTAAAATTATTGCGTAGCACTCAATCGTTAAAATCCATTAAAAAGCTTAATGAGGCTGCTGAGTTAAAGGTGCAGAAACAGAGTATAAACAGTAAAGGCAATAATTTTCTTCAATCTATCGAACACCATACCCGTTTTACTAGAAACCGTAGAATAGATGATAAATTTATGAAGCGTGCTGAAGATTATTATAACTTTATTCGCCAACACTCTGCATTGGCAATTGACAAAACAATCACAGAAAGAGGGATTGAAGGTATAAGAAGGCTGGTTGCTCATTTACAAGATCAAATGACGTTTGTAAAAGATTGGAAATTCGTTATGCTATTTCCTCATCGACCATCAATTCCAGAGACGACTCTTTCAATTAGCAGCAGTTACGAAAATAAAAGTTAACTCCTATTATACCAGCGCTGTCGTATCTGTGCGCTATCTGAGGTAACCAGGGTCTACGCATGAAAATTTTCTTTGACAGAAATGTAGGGTGGATTAGGCGTTTTTTGCCGTAATCCACCAAATAAAAAGCGCCCGTTTGCTTATTTGGTGGATTACGACGCAAAAAACGCGTCGTGTCACCCTGCATTTCTGTTAAGTAAAATTTTCATGCGTAGGCCCTATGAGGGTAACCTATTGCAATTAAAATTTGCGATACAATAAAGTAATATGCTTGGATCTGAGAGAGCTCGGCGAATAATCCATTCATATGCTACTATTAAACAACCCATTTTATAGGTAACACATGCACGACATCACATTATCTGTATATTTTAGTGGTACTGATCATTATCTTTCTGACAGACATTGTCTGGCAAGTGTTTTATATGACGCAACTTTTGTTGATGATGTTAATCTTAAAATGGGCTTTAATGGTTGTGGCATTGATTACGGTTTAAAAGGCCAGATATGGGGTTCAGGTTTAGAAGATCAGTGCAAAAAAGTCGTTGGTAAAGTGATTGAATTACTCAAAGCAGGCCATCGAGTAAAGCTAAATACATATGGCCATAGTAGAGGCGGAATCGCCTGTTTACTCTTAGCCAAAATGCTAGGTAAGTTCGATCGTGATCTGGTGGAAGTCAATTTAGCGTTAATGGATCCTGTTCCTGGAAATTTTGTTACTACGTCTATGCTAGACTTTACCCATCGCACCTTAGCAAGAAAAGCGATGGACATGTCCGAATGCCGAAATCTGAATCAAGTACTTGCACTTTATACTAATCAGCCAATTCCTAATTATCATGCCCATGCGCCTCTCATTCCACAGTATCCCGCGCATTGTCGTGTAAGTGAAGAAATTATCCCTGGGTGTCATACAGGCGCACAGTATGTTGCAGTTAGCGGTATAGAAGGTCCTAATAAAGAATCTAATATTACACTTAATCTCGTCAGTCGTTTTTTAACTAAATTGGGCACACTATTTGGTTATCCTATTGCTTGTTTGCAAGATGAAATGATCGATTATAATTTATTAACCGACTATAACGATTTATTAGCGCTAGAGGAAAAAACCGCGTTTTCACGTGTCTGCCATGCACAATCTTCTAATGCTATTAAAACAAACTGGCCAGCTACTTATCTGAGTCCGCTACATAAGGCACTCTAGGAACAAAAAAATAATTCAGAAAATGCAGCCACCCCTTATTCTCAGCAAGATAAGTATGCCTATACATTTTCCAAACCTCGTCAGCTTAACCTTACTTCTAGCAATGAAGATGTAGAAATTAAACTAACAGATCAAATCAATCTGTTAGTGGAATTATTAACTGAAATTTATGCGTCACACCTGTCTATAAAAAGTCAGAAATCTTCTAAAGGATCACTTATCAACGAATGTATTGCTAAAATTCGAGAAGAATCCCGAATAAAAGATACTGTTATGCTCAAGGATGCCATGCGCAATGCTTTTGCGCTTTGCTTGCAAAGAGATAGGAATGCCTATAGTCCATTTTCAACTACACAATCTGGACAGGCGATAGTAAAGTTACTTAATTCAAAGAAATATAAATTTTTAGCCTACCAAATTGTAAAAAACTATGATCAGCGAGTTCAATACGGTGATTTAAGGGCGTTCGTTTCAGGTAAAAATAATGCGGCCCATTTTAATGCTAAAAATTCAAAATCCCTGTACCAATTCTTTAAATTAGCTAATAGTGAGCCTAGCCATCAAGAACAAGATGAAATGCCTAAATTTCTTGCTAATAATATGAAATTTTATCTTGCACCATTCGCTTGATCGGATTAAAGATGATTCAGTGGTAACGCTGTTTTATCCACAATATTGCGCAGCACGACACTAGAATGCACGGTTTTGACATCCGGTAATTGAGTAAGCTTATTTAACAGAAAAATTTGATAATCATTTAAATTAGCAACGATGACTTTTAATACATAATCTTGTGCTTGCCCCGCAATAAGATAACACTGCGTCACTTCAGGAAAAGATTTAATGGCGTTTTCAAATTTCGTCATTTTTTTAGCATCATGTGTTCCTAAGCCAATAGTCACAAAAATTGTCAATTGTAAGCCTAATTTTTCGGGATTTAACAGCGCTACATACTTATCAATATACCCAGCATCTTCTAATTGATTGACCCGGCGTAAACAAGGAGAAGGTGAAAGCGCAACCTTGTCTGCAAGCGTTTGATTGCTTATTTTTCCATCCTGCTGGAGCAATTCCAAAATTTTCTTATCAATTTTGTCCACAGAAAATATCCCCCATATATGTTTTAGAATGAAATATCAATAACTTTAACATTATTAGCATAATATGCTAAAAAAATTAAATAATAAAGAATATTCGCAATCATTCACCCGGACGCCTTTGTTAAACTGGGTCCATTATGAATGAGGAGTGATGAAAATGTCAGAAGCAGCGTTTATTTGGAAGAATGGGAAAATAATTTCTACATCAGAAGCGCAAACGCATTTGCTGACCCATAGTCTGCATTATGGATCAGCTGTATTTGAAGGAGTGCGTTGTTATAACACCGCAGAAGGGCCAGCTATTTTTAAACTGAAAGAACACATTGAGCGGTTTATTTACTCTGGCGCACAGTTAGGTATGCAAATTCCTTTTAGTATGGAAGAAATGTGTGAAGCAGTGCAGCAAGTTATCCAGAAAAATGCCTATCAAGAAGCCTATATTCGACCGTTGGCTTATTATGGACAGGGCAGCATGAAAGTTGTTCCTACGGTTGATTTGCCTGTCGAAGTGGCAATTGCATGCTGGCCTTGGAATGGTTATTTACCGGTCAACGCCGTGGATGTTGCCATTAGCCCTTATATTCGGATTCATCCACGCTCTACCGTTGCTAATGCAAAAATTAGCGGACATTATGTCAACAGTATTTTGGCTGGCCTTGCTATTCGTCATACCCATTATCATGAAGCACTATTACTGGATGATGATGGGAATGTTGCCGAAGGGAGTGCGGAAAATATTTTTATCGTTAAAGACGGAAAAATGATTACGACACCGGAAGGGACAATTTTAGTGGGGATTACTCGCCAGACGGTGAAAGAAATTGCAAATAAATTGGGTATTCCAGTAGAAGAACGTTATTTTAAACCGGAAGAAATTTATTCTGCGGATGAAGCATTTTTTTCAGGCACAGCCGTTGAAATTACTGCCATTCGATCACTGGAGGATAAAATAATTTCCGACGGTCAAATCGGTGAAATAACGAAAACAATAAAAGAATACTACCAAAAAATTGTGCATGGTGAAGCCTCAGAGTTTCATTCGGCATTAACATGGGTAGAAAAAATAGCTGAGGTGGCTGCATGAAAACGCAAAACAGAATTTATATTTTAGATACGACTTTACGTGATGGTCAGCAATCACCGGGCGCAGGCATGGCATTTGACGATAATTTAATTTATGCAGACTATGCGCATGAATTAGGGGTCGATATTCTCGAAGCCGGGTTTCCTTCGGCGAGTCATTATGATTTTCAAATTGTGCAGGCAATTTCAAAAAAAATGACAGAGAAAAAGTCGTCCATGACAATTGCGGCCTTATGCCAATTGCGTGAAGAGCAAATTATTCAAACGATGAATGCATTACAACCCAGTTTAGCTTGCAAAAAAGCGAGATTGCATACGTATCTACCGGTAGATCCTAATTTGATGCAGGCTTCATTAGGTAAACTGAAATTAAAACCAAAACACATTATTGATGATGTTTATCAATTAATAAAAATAGCGGTGGATGCTGGCTTTGAGGTACAATTCAGTCCGGAAGGTTATTCCCGTCTGCAACATAATTTTGATTTTACAACAGATGTAATTCGAGCAGCTGTCAGTGCAGGCGCCAGAGTGATAAATTGTCCTGATACGATTGGCGGCGCATCTCGTTTTGAAGGAGAAAATTATTTTGTAGAAAACATGAAAAAGCACGCCACTATTATTGCACAAGAATTTAAAGCGCTTTCTATTATTTGGTCTGCACATTGCCATAATGATTTAGGATTAGCGTTAGAGAATACATTGACAGCAGTATTTTCAGGTCCTGCACGACAGATAGAAGCCTGTATGAATGGGGTAGGTGAGCGTGCAGGTAATGCTGCACTGGAGCAATGTGTGATGGCTATTCATCAATTTGGCCAAGTAGCCAGTGAAAGCGACGCCTTTTATACCAAAATTAACAGAGAAAAGTTAGCGAAAATTTCCAATTTTATTGCTGAGAAAATGCTGATTCGCCAGCCACATTGGCCTATTACAGGTGAAAATGCAGCCTGCCACAGTTCAGGTGGTCATACGAATGCCATTATAAATAATCCATTAGCCTATCAGCCTTTTGATCCGCAAAACATAGGGAAAAAAATCCATTTTGCATTTGGTCCTCTAAGCGGTGGCAATCATGCTAAAAATATTTTAGAGCAATATGGATTTGAGTGTTCAGAGCAAGAAAAATCCATCATTGCGCAGGCCATTAAAAATTATTATAGCGACCGGCGAAAAGGTATCACCGATGAAGAATTTATTGAGGGATTTATGAAATACCGTGAAGAAAAAGAAAAAAACTCCGTAAAAAATGAGGTAAAGCATGCCTAAAAACATCATTGAAAAAATCTGGTTTTCGCATGTGATACAACAAAAACCTCAACATCCTGCTGTATTATCGATCGATAGAATGCTATTGCATGAGGTGACATCGGCCCAAGCATTTACTGAACTACGCAAACGCGGATTATCAGTTCGCTATCCCGAACGCATTATTGCCACACTCGATCATAGTATTCCAACATCACAGGATCGTTTTAAAATAGAAGATGTCAACGCTCGTGTGCAAGTTGAAACATTGCGCAAGAATGCACAAGAATTTGGTATTACATTATATGATTTTGAAAGCGACCATCAAGGCATTGTCCATGTCATCGGTCCTGAGCTTGGTTTTACCTTACCTGGCACAACACTGGTGTGTGGTGATTCTCATACTTCCACTCATGGTGCATTTGGTGCATTAGCATTTGGTATTGGCACCTCTGAGGTCGCGTATGTTTTAGCAACGGGCGCTATCTTACAGCATAAACCTAAAACAATGCGGGTTAATTTTAAAGGTAAGTTGCCTGACAATGTGACAGCTAAAGATATCATTATGAAGCTCATTGCAACCATTGGAGTCGATGGTGCAAAAGGCCATATTATTGAATATACGGGTGAGGCTATGGGTGCCTTGTCAATGGAAGCGCGTATGACAATTTGTAATATGTCGATTGAATGTGGTGCGCGAGCGGGATTAATCGCGCCAGATGAGACCACGTTTCAGTATTTAAAAAATCGTCCTTATTCTCCAAAACGGGAAGAATGGAATAAAGCAGTGGAACAATGGCAACACTTACAAAGTGATGAAAATTGTTTTTATGATAAATCAGTCGAGATAAATATTAGCAATTTAAAGCCGATGGTGACGTGGGGAATTAATCCAGAGCAAGCAATTGAAGTTCATGCAAGTGTTCCCTTCATAGAAAATGCTGAACAAGCTTATACCTATACTGGATTGACGCCAGGACAAAGAATGAAAGATCAACGTATTACTTGGGCTTTTATTGGAAGTTGCACGAATGGACGCATTGAAGATTTACGATTAGCAGCACAAGTTTTAAAAGGAAAAAAAATAGCAGACCACGTGCGCATGTATGTGGTTCCAGGCTCCGAGCAAGTCATGCAACAAGCAATCAATGAAGGATTAAATGTTATTTTCAAGTATGCTGGTGCTGAATTTCGCATGCCAGGGTGTTCGATGTGTTTAGCAATGAATGCTGATAAAGTGCCAGCAGGGGAGCATTGCATCAGTACATCCAATCGAAATTTTATAGGCAGGCAAGGAGCAGGTAGTATCACGCATTTAGCTTCTCCTGCAACGGTTGCAGCCAGCGCCATCAAAGGATTTATTGCCTCAGTGGAGGATATGTAATGCAAACATTTGAAAAATTAACGAGCAAAGTGATTCCTTTAGATATGGATCATGTGGATACGGACATGATCATTCCCGCGGAATATTTAACGAAAATTGATCGAGATGGTTATGGGCAACATCTTTTTCAACGTTTGCGAGAACAAGATCAAAATTTTGTATTTAATAATGTGCTTTATCATGACGCAGAGATTTTGCTCACCCAAGAAAATTTTGGCTGCGGCTCTTCTCGGGAACATGCTGTTTGGGCGCTGATGCAAGCGGGTATTAAGATTATTATTGCAGAGTCCTATTCCGACATTTTTTACAGTAATGCAGCAAAAAATCATTTGCTCACACTCTGTTTAAATGCGAAAGAAATTGCTGCGCTGATGGAGCATCATTCTTTATTTCTTACCGTTGATTTAGTGCAACAAACCATTACCACACATCTGGGCGAAATATTCACTTTCTCTTGTGATAGTTTTTTAAAAGAGTGCTTTTTAAAAGGCCAAGATGACATGGATTATTTATTAGAGGCAACCAAATGAAGAAAAAAATCGCCGTCTTAGCGGGTGATGGTATTGGGCCAGAAGTCATGCAAGAAACAGTAAAAGTCTTGGAGGTAGTGGCAAAGAAATTTGCTCATGACTTTGACTATGTTGAAGGTGATATTGGCGGTGCTGCTTATGAGCGTTATGCACAACATTGTCCTCCTGAAACCACGAAGATTTGTCAAACAGCGGATGCTATTTTATTTGGGTCAGTGGGTGGTCCTATTACGGAACAACATTTAGCTAAGTGGAAAAATTGTGAAACGAATAGTATCTTGGCATTAAGAAAGCAGTTTAATTTGACTATTAATATCCGGCCTATTGTTATTTCATCTTCGTTAATGAATAAAAGTCCTCTAAAAGAAACGATTATTCATCCAGGGGTTGATTGCGTTATCTTCCGTGAGTTAACAGGCGGAATTTATTTTGGGCGTCATGAATTATCAGAGCAAAATGAGCAGCGTGTCGCATTGGATGAGTGTATCTATAGCGAAAAACAAATTAGCCAGATAGCGCATCACGCTTTTCAATCGGCTAGATTGCGTAAAAAAAAGCTGTGTTCAGTTGATAAGGCAAACGTTTTAATGACGTCAAAATTATGGCGAAACGTCATGAATGAAGTTGCATCGAACTATCCTGATGTTCAATTAACTCATATGCTCGTCGATAATTGTGCGATGCAATTGGTATTGAATCCGAATCAATTTGATGTGATTGTGACAGAAAATATGTTTGGCGATATTCTTTCGGATTTAGCCGCTGCATTGACGGGGTCACTGGGTTTGATTCCTTCAGCCAGCTTGAATGACGTTGGATTTGGTCTTTATGAATCTTCTGGTGGTTCAGCGCCTGATATTGCAGGTCAAGGTATCGCCAATCCTTGCGCACAAGTTTTATCTGCAGCTTTAATGCTGCGTCATTCTTTTTCTTTGCATGAAGAAGCTTTTTCCATCGAAAAGGCCGTGCGAGAAACATTAGCAATCGGCAAGGTGACACACGATCTCACGAAAGATAAAAGAGATGCTGTTAGCACAAGTGAGTTTATTGATTTACTTATTAGACGCTTACAATAAGTGCCCGCAATAGGTAATGTATTTAGCGCAAGTAGAGGTGCCATTTTATGACATTTTCTGCACGGCAACTAGAAGAAGCAAAGGTGGAAATTCAAGAATCTATTGAATTGCCTGAATGTCCTATTACAGCGGAAGCTATAAAACTACCTATTATTTGTACGGATGGGATTTTTTATGAAGGCTCTTGCGAGCCAGGTACGCTGCTTGATAGATTTAAGAAAACCCCTCATGTGAGGGGGATGTATGGAGATTTAAGTAAGGAAGATGTTATTGAATCGAAAGATTTGCAAGAAATTTTTCGCGTAAATAATGTGCTCGTCGATAACATATTAGAATTAACAATTAAAGTGACACAACTGCAGAAACAATTGATGCCAGTAAAAGAAGAAATAAAGCCATCAGATGATAATATTTCTGCTGAAGCAAATGAAAACCAAAAATTACCAGAAAAAAATGAGATTTATCATAAAGTAGTAGAATTAGTTAAATCAGCATCGTTGTCGAAAGAGTTAGTAAATGACCCAGTAGATAAAGCCTTAGCTGATGAGGTTAATAAGAACCAAGAATTATCACAGCAAAAAGCTAAAATTGTTAATAAAAATAAAGCGAGCAAGCTGCGCAAAAAGGCGAAAAAAAAGCTAACTGCTCTGACAGGCCAGGCAAATAACTCTGCGAAGCAAAATAGTGAAGCAAAAAGATCAGAAAAAGCGGCGACTACTTCAAAATCTATATGCTCTTCTTCAGCTTTAGCATTGTCACGGTTAAGTGATACGCCTCTGACTGTTCCAGTACCTATGTTTTCCTCCCCAATGATGCTTGCTCGTCCTGATAAAAGTTTTGTTGATTTAAAAGACCCTGTAATAGGTAAAGATGGATCTATAAATGAAAAACAATTATTTATTGAGCAGAGCAAACCATACTATGGTTTGGAACAAATAAGAAGTATTCAACAGGCTTGTCAGCGTCTACTCGCTAAGAATAAAGAATTGCAAGATTTCGTTTTAAAGCTAAAACAAATACAAGATCTACAAAATATTAACAATAACTTATCACAGGCAATAGATAGTTATGCAAAGACCAGAAAGAAAAATGAAGAAAGCCTGACGTTGGAAGCTTTAGCTGAGCGGATAGCGACATTACAATGGCAAAATCTAAAATTAAATTCAAAACTTCAATCATTATTAAGAGAAAAGGAGAAGGTGAAAAAAGAAAAGCTAGAAGCAGAAAAGCTAGAAGCAGAAAAGCTAGAAGCAGAAAAAAAGGTCGATGAAATAATGGCACCGCTTCGTATGAACCCCTCGGATCCAGGGAGTTTGCGACTCAAGTCGTCGCTGATGTCTTTGTACAAAGCCATGAATGAGAGTATTAAAACCATAGAAGCCGATAAGACGTCGAACGTGAATAATCCTTGATTTTAAAATGCCCTTTCCTCCACGTTTTTGGTGAGGAAGGGGTAAAAAGGCGAATTTCTCTCATGCCTGGAATACTGTCATTGAGTTAGTCTACCTATGCAATTTTTAAATAATGCATATGATGGTGGAGATGATCTTCAATAAAAGAAGCGATAAAAAAGTAACTATGATCGTAACCAACCTGTAGCCGTAAATTAAGAGGCACTTTTTTTTGCTCGCACGCAACACGCAATAACTCAGGTTGGAGTTGAGTTTCCAAGTAAGGGTCAGCAGTGCCTTGATCGATCAAGATAGGCGCCCCTTGCCAGCCTCGTTTTAATATCAACGCAGTTGCATCATAGTCTTCCCAGGTTGCACGATTGTCACCTAAATATTTTTGAAACGCATTTATACCCCAAGGTGATCGCGAGGGCGCGCAAATAGGAGAAAAAGCGGAAATAGATTTGAATTGTTCTGGATTTTTAAGGCCAATTGTTAATGCACCATGGCCTCCCATGGAATGACCAAAAATACCGGCTCGATTTAAATCAATCGAAAAATATTGTCCGGCTAGAGTAAATAATTCTTCAATGATATAAGTGTACATTCGGTAATGCTTCGACCAAGGTGCTTCGGTTGCATCCAAATAAAATCCAGCACCCACACCAAAATCATAACTTGCTTGATCCCCGGGAATCGTTAAACCACGAGGGCTCGTGTCGGCTACTATAATGGTCACCCCTAATTCTGACGCAACGCGTTGTGCGCCTGCTTTCATAATAAAATTTTCTTCGGTGCAGGTAAGACCAGACAGCCAAAATAAGACAGGCGTTTTGGTCTTATTTAAATTCGGTGGAGAATAAGCCCCAAAGCGCATGGTGCAACCTAACACGAGTGATTCATGGCTAAAGAAACCTTGAATCCCATTAAAACAAGCATGCTGAGATAGGGTTTTTATAGTCATAAAATTTCCTAAAAAGTGATCACAGAACGAATGGATTTTCCGGCATGCATGAGATCAAATGCGTCATTGATTTTTTCGAGAGGCAATTGATACGTAATTAAATCATCAATATTAATTTTTCCTTCCATATACCAATCTACTATTTTAGGAACATCTGTGCGACCGCGTGCACCGCCAAAAGCAGAGCCTTTCCATACCCGCCCTGTCACCAACTGAAAAGGACGCGTTCTAATTTCTTGCCCTGCACTCGCTACGCCAATAATGACACTCACTCCCCAACCTTTATGACAACATTCCAATGCCTGGCGCATGACATTGACGTTTCCGATGCATTCAAAACTAAAATCTGCACCGCCGTGAGTCAAATTAATCAAGTAAGGTACCAACTCGTCTTCCACTTCATTGGGGTTCACAAAATGAGTCATGCCTAATTTTTCTGCTAAGGCTCTACGAGCTGGATTAATATCAACGCCAATAATTTTATTTGCACCCGCCATCTTTGCACCTTGAATGACGTTGAGCCCAATGCCCCCTAAACCAAATACAACCACATTCGCACCAGGATGTACTTTCGCCGTATAAATGACCGCACCAATGCCGGTGGTCACGCCACATCCTATGTAACAAACTTTATCAAAGGGCGCGTCTT
Source organism: uncultured Coxiellaceae bacterium (assembly GCA_964612855.1). Taxonomy (GTDB): domain Bacteria; phylum Pseudomonadota; class Gammaproteobacteria; order DSM-16500; family DSM-16500; genus DATIJJ01. The sequence continues at coordinate 9,362 of CAZTDR010000006.1, read as the reverse complement.
TACGGATTTTTGCGAGAGCAATTTCGGGTAATACCGTATAATTTGCAAAAGTAGATGTACCCATATAATGAAAAATTTTTTCGCCATTCAGACTAAAACGACTAGTCGAATCAGGCATTAATCCCTGTCCCTGCGTCGAACGTATCGCCTGACAAAGATTGGTTTTTTGTGACAAACAGTAATCGCATGCGCGGCATTCCGGCGTGTAAAGCGGAATGACATGATCGCCGGGCGCGAGACTGGTAACGTCTTTACCTACCTCAACGACAACACCTGCTCCTTCATGGCCTAAAATACTCGGAAAAATTCCCTCCGGATCTGCTCCTGATAAGCTGTAAGCATCGGTGTGGCACACGCCTGTTGCTTTGATTTCAACCAGTACTTCGCCCGCTTTTGGCCCTGCTAAATCGACTGTTTCGATGATTAACGGCGTGTTCGCTTGATAGGCAACAGCGGCTTTTACTTTCATAGTACTTTCCCTTTTTTAAATGTTATTTATAGCGGGGATAATCCGTATAACCTTTGGCATTACCGCCGTACAATGTCGTTGCATCTAATTCGTTGAGAGGCGCTTGTTCTTTAAATCGGGCTGCTAAATCGGGATTGGCGATATATAGCCTACCGAAGGCAACTAAATCAGCATATCCGCTCGCAATGGCTTCGGTTGCCATTTGTAAGTTATAGCCATTATTGACCATCCAGATCCCTTTAAATTCTTTGCGCAACGCTTGAAAATCAAAACCATTAAATTCGCGTGGTCCGCCTGTGGCACCTTCAACGACATGCACATAGGCAAGATTCAATTTATTTAATTCGCGCATCAAAGGAAAATAGACAGCAGTCGGTGAGGAATCTAACGCATCATTCGCGGAGCTCACGGGAGAAATGCGAATACCAGTACATTCCGCACCAATTTCTTCCACTATGGCTTCCGTCACTTCTAAAGCAAAGCGTAAACGATTTGTGATCGAGCCGCCGTAATTGTCAGTACGATGATTAGAGCGATCACATAAAAATTGTTGAATAAGATAACCATTTGCAGCATGAATTTCCACGCCATCAAAACCTGCTGTCATTGCATTCTGCGCAGCGAGTCGATAGTCTTCTATAATTCCAGAAATTTCTGTTAAAGTTAATGCACGTGGCGTACCATTTTCAATAAAGGTACGTTGGTTGACTGGTGCGATGGCAGAAGGAGCCACAGGGGCTATACCGCCGGGCTGTAAACTAGGATGTGAAATACGGCCGACATGCCAGAGCTGCAAATAAATGGTCCCGCCTTGTGCATGAACTGCATCTGTTACTTGTTTCCATCCAGCTATTTGCTCGGCTGAATAAATGCCGGGTGTAAAAGCATAGCCTTTGCCAGTAGGCGAAATTTGGGTGGCTTCAGAAATAATGAGTCCAGCGTCGCTAGCACGTTGCGCATAATATTCTGCGTTTAAGGGCTGTGGCACGTCGATTCCATGAATCGCGCGGTTACGGGTTAAAGGTGCCATTACCAGGCGATTACGTAATATACGTCCATTTAAATTGAGCGGTGTAAATAATGTTTTTGAGTTCATGGCATTTCTCTTTTTGGTAAGGAACGCCATTCTAACATAGCCAAGATATTTTTTGATTGTTAGGGTGTTATGATCACTTGGTTTCTTTTTGGCAATATTGACAATACACTGTACTACGTTGATTGATGCGCATGGATGAGAGTATTTTACCACATAGGCTACAAGGTAGCTTATCGCGCCCATAGACTTTTAATTGATTGACAAAATAACCAGGCTTTCCTTCACTGTTCACAAAATCTTTTAAGGTTGTCCCACCTTGTTGAATTGCTTGACGTAAAATCAATTTAATTGCTTTCACTAAATCAGCCATACGCTCTTCGGACAGAGACTTTGCAGGTTGAAGAGGGTGCAGGTGTGCTAAAAATAAAGCTTCTGCAGCGTAAATATTTCCCACGCCGACAACGATTTTACTGTCCATGATGAAAGACTTAATTGCAATGTTGCGTTTTTGTGCCTTGCGCCATAAGTATTCAGCAGAAAAATCATTTGTTAAAGGCTCCGGTCCGAGTGTAGCCAACAAGGGATGTTGGTCGGGAGAATTTTTTGTCCACAACAACGCGCCAAATCGTCTAGGATCCGCAAAACGTAAGATACAATTATTAGCAAATTCGATATCCACATGATCGTGTTTTTGCGGGGGAGTTTTTTTTGTCAGGATGCGTACGCTTCCTGACATACCTAAATGTAAAATTAATGCCCCTTGATCAATTGCAAATACTAAATATTTTCCACGACGATTTAAATCACTGACGGTTTTACCCCGCAGCAGTTTTGATAAATTAAGTGGGATTTTCCAACGCAATTGGTGCTGACGTACGATGATGTTAGTAATAAGTTGATTTATTATGTGTGGGTAAATGCCTTTACGCGTGGTTTCTACTTCGGGTAGTTCAGGCATATTTTCAAGCTCTGCAGGCTAAGATGTGGCTTATTAATTAAGTAAGGGGGAGTACTTTAGCACGAGGTTTTTCTTTTTCCTATGGATAGTTCGGCTAAAAATCGCTTTGCAGGGGTAAGAACGCTTTGTTTAGGGGTAGCCGTGTGTCCGCCTTTACAATTCCGTGGTTTTCATTTAAAACTACAAGAGGAAAAACTTTCGCTGCATATCCCAGCAAGAAAGGATTTTACAAACCATGGAGGAAGAATTTCAGACTATTAGAGATCAATTTCCAGACAGGCCAGCAATTCGTTCGCATTACATCGACCATTTGTGGTTAACACATCATTATTCTGAAGCTTTGATAGAGCATGAACAAGGGTTCAGTTCTTTTCCACAAATAGTAAAAGCACATGTTAGTCTTATCAATTGTTAAAATTTTGCCCGTAATTTTATAAAAACCAATGTGAGCACTTTAAATATGATGTCAGGTCAACATGATGAGGAAGATTTGAAAATAGACCAAGGTCTAGAATTAATTGTTGATAATCCAAAAAAAGCACTAGCTTTATTTACGGAAGCAGTGAGTTTGGCTGTAGGAGATAATCGAGACCCTTCTCATATAGTTTATTTTGCTTTGGGTATTCTTTATGCTGAAGAAAGAAAATTTCAGGAAGCAAAAGAATGCCTACTATTTGGCATGTTGTTAGATAAAGATTACGAAATTTTTAACATAGAAGTGCCTGCTCATAACAATACACAAATAGCATTAAAATTCCTGGCAAAAAATGCTTTATCTCTATGTCAACAGTATGAAGAAGCAGAAGAAAAAAAAGAAGAAGCATTACCCTCTGCAGATAAATCATCGGAACAAGAAATTTTACAAAAACGTTACGCCGAATATACACTAAACATTTGGTTATTTAATTATAAGCATGATGATAAGTGCGCAGATGATTCATATGCACCGACTCATAACGATTATGCTACTCTTAAATTTTATTACGAAGAAAGATTAAAGATAGGAGAACAATTAGCAAATTTTGGTTTTGTAATAGTAAATGATGAGGTCTCGATCGACGCACTCAATAGACAGCTTCATGGTGAGCAACTTTCAGTAAAACAACCTCAAGCAGCAAGAACATCGAAAAGAAAAACACATCGTGCTAAAAGAAAAAAAGCCGGCATAAAAACGTCGCCAACATCTCATGCAAAAAAAGATAAAAGAAAAAATAAAAAAATGGAGCGGATAGCCAAAGCAAAAGCACGTGAGGTAAAAATAACGCAGCAAGAAGAGGCAAAGGCAGCTGCGGCAGAGCAAGAAAGAATGGAAAAAGAACGCCAACATAAAGAATTAATGGAAAAAGAGACGGCCGATGAGCAAAGAAAAATAGAAGAAGCACAAAAAAAGAAAGAATTAGCAGAAAAAGATGCGGCTGATCAGAATGCTAAAGGGCAGCAGAGAACCATTGAAGAAGAGCAGCCACAAAAAGAAACGGGTAAGCAAGCTGCTGAAACAGCGGTGGAAACAGTTTCAAGCCCATCTATTAGCTCATCTGCTATCACAGTTGCAAATTTTACTGCTCAACATATTAAGGGAAAAACGACACATTCTACAAGCAGAATAGCAGCTATTTTAGCAGAACAACAGCTGCTACTGCAAAATATAAACACACAGCAAGAACAAATAAACTCGAAGGAACTTCACTTTGCTTTGCTAGCAGAACAAGTAAACGCACAAGAGCAGCGCTTAGGTTCATTAACAGCACAAGTAAATGCGCAACAACAGCGCTTAGCCTCATTAACAGCACATGTAAGCACGAAAAAACAGCACTTAGCTTCACTAGAAAATGAAATTAAAATAAAAACGCATGAATTAAAAGAGCTAGAAAATAAGAGATATCTCCCTTTATTACTACCACGCAAAATTAAGAAATCATCTCCTTCATCTACTCAGCAGCAGAATGTGGTAGCATCAACTCCACCTGTAAGCATCGCACCTGTTGGCTCTCTCCCCTTGCCAGCATCGCTGTCATCATCAGTTCCGCATGCTACTATGTTATGGACACCTCAACCTCAAGTGGTAATAATGGCGCAAATAAGAACGCCGCCGCCAATAGTTTTTTTTCGTCGACCTTAACTGCATGAATGTTTTAATTCTGCTGCTATTAGGTGCACTTCTCATTGCTGATAATAAGCAAAAGCTATAGTTCTTCAGATAATTATTTTGGATTTTAACATGACAGATTACTGTCAGGACAAGGTGTTTTGATTGAACAAAAAAGCAGGAATAGCAGGGCTATTTCAAGTTTTTGTGATTGAAAAACACCTTGAGATGGCGGTAAGATGGCGTGTTAAAATTCAAATAATTATCTGAAGGACTATAACAGAATCATAGCATCATCTGCTTCGCTAAAAAGAAGAAAATATTTTATTACTCCGGCCTACGCATCGCTCTGCAGGATACAAAAATGTTTTTTGTAAGGGTGTGGATCGGTGGGCCCCCTATAAATGCCGTGTTTCATTAAGGCGACGAATTTTGTAAGGCAGTGTCTTTTGTGTTTGCGTAAGCTTCCTTGGGAGAGGATTGAGCTGCTGGAAAAAACTGTGGACCTGTTGTTAGCACAGCGATTTGATTTTTGAGTGGGCCAGGAGAAGTTGGCATGATTTCATGAGAAGTTTTTATAGAGGATGACTGTTTATACAATGGTGTACCACCGGCAGTGATTTTTTCTTTTTCTTCGCTTACTGTAGAAATTGGGTGAGGTGGAGTGCTTTGTAATCCCTGCAATGAAAAAGCCATTTGTAGATGGAGATAAAGCTGCGGATACTGAGTAGCAATATTTTGCCTTTTTTCCTCATTGATTTGAGAACAATTTGGATTAAATAGAATATTGGGATCCCACCTTAGTGCATCATTATAGTGCGCTTCCGCTAATTGATAATCTTCTTTTAATAAGTGAATATTTGCAATTTTTTCATACATGTCGGCTATTTTCGCCGTATATTGAGTTTTTTCTTTATTGCTCTGTGTGCTTATGTGCAGTTTGCTATAACCTTCAATAACTGCGTTATAATCATCAATAGCTAAGTTCGGCTTTTTTATTAGGTTATATAAAAAGGCTCTGTTTCCCAGCGCAAGAAGATATACTTTCGGTTGCTTTACCGCTAATCGAATAACGGTTGAGTAATCCGCTATAGCAAGCCTGTTGTTTTGGTGTTGATAATATAGATCAGCCCGGCGAAAATACGCGTCAATTGATAAGGGATCTGACGCAATTTCACATGTACAGGCTTGTATAGCGCTTTCGCGTTTTTCTTTCTCTGTCGCTGTTAAAATAGTTTTTTGGAGATGGCTCACGGGAGAGATTTTCTGTTCCTGTTCCCCTTTTTTTATTTGCGCTTCTAAACTGAGAAACTTATATTCTGTAATTTCACTTAGATGCGGCGATTTTGTTGTAAGTAATTGTTGCATTGGATGATCTAAAGGGAGTGTTTTGACTTTTTGATAAAGATAAAATGCATTGTGAATGGAATTTACAAATTGATGGCCATGGTGCACAAATCTAGGCGCCAACTTTCTAATGGTTGCTAAAATTTGTTTAAAGTGTTGTAGTAACGCTACTTCATCTTGTAACTCATCAAGAAAACCCGTTCTTTCCATATGAAAAAGGAATTCAAAAAATAAAAAAGTCATTATGATATGTCCTGTCCGTCCCGTGCCTGCCTTGCAATGAACAATCGTGGGTTCGGTTAAACTATGAGCATAAGAATTTAATAATGCAGTCATGGCAAGCTCGTCTTTTCCATTAAGATATTCTCCATCTTTGATAACAAATAGAGTGCCATATATGTCGTGAGCAAACTTTTTCGAATCCAGTTTCCCTAGATCGCCATCAGCAAAATCAACATTACCTCTTTTATTAGAAAATCCATAATTAATAAAATCTCTTTTATTAATGAGATCACCGGCGAATCCAAGAGCAATAATATTTTTTATCGGAGTTTCTTCAACAAATAATTTAAAGTTGGGGAAAGTTGACTTTCTAGGGCCTTTAGTTGCGTACAACTTCGTTGTAATTCGTGTGCCAGAATAACAAGAGTTTACTGTTTTGCCTATAAGTCTGTGGCTAGGTGCATGAGAGGTTTCTTTAAAATATTGCCCAGCTATTTTTAGACAATCATTTATTAATTTTTGATCTATTTTCATTATCGCCTCTAAAAATTTAAAAAAACTCGCTTAATAATGTACTCTGGTCTGTTGAATAGTATCTAATTCCTGAAAAGGTAAAATGGTAGAGATTATTTCACATTCTCCCAATCCATCAAGTCCTAGAGCAGACATTACGTCAGAAACATCTTCTGCTTTTGTCAAAGAAGGGAAAGGCAATACGATACAAAATAATGTTTCGTCAATTATGCAGCGAGCACTCACTAATTGATTCCAATACGGAAAATCGCTATTTCTAACGTCAATCGCCGAGCTATGAATTTCTCAGCTATTTTTCGTTGCAACGTGCGTAATGCGATGAGATGAAAGTCATTACTTGTGGGAACAATAAATATATTATTTGAGTGGATATATATGTTTAACATCGTGCCCTTTCCTCATTTTGAGCGTTAACTTATTATTTTTGTACTGTAACATGAAAAAAATTTAAGTTGCATTAAGAATTCTCAGCAGAGATAAAGAGACCCCTCTGTAGGGGACAAAAATTTAATTCTTTATAAATTACCGGAATTGTAGGGGCGGACCCGTGTGTCCGCCCAGCGGCTTCAACCGTAAAGTCCGGGCGGACCTATGTGTCTCAGCGAAATTGCTTAATTCCGCTTATCTTATGCGTATTTTAAGAAATTCATTTACCCTGATAACCGCGCGGACTACCCAAGCCCGTTGTAAAATCATAACCCACTAAGGCGGGATATCCATTATTGCCTTGCGTAATATCATGCCAATAAGCGTGATAATTTTTAATTGCATTATTATAAATATAATTCAACTCTTCTTGACTTGATTGCGCGCGTCGATTGGCCGTGTTAATAATACCAGCAATTGCCGGCGCTGCGACACTGGTCCCTCCATCTTTGAACCAGCCACCACGCACAGTTGAATACACGCAAACCCCTGTTTGAGGATCAGCATCAAAAGCCACATCGGGGGTTCCGCGCGCATTGCCGACTATTCTCATGATGGAATTTTGAAAGTGAGGCCGAGGTTCATACGAACTAGGTCCTCCGCTGCCACCGGATGGTGCGCCAGGACGCGCGTTAGGGTTTTTATTCCAACTGGTCTCGCCGATAAAATTGCCTTGAGCATTGCGAATGATACTGGTACCTCCTGCAGAAATAACATAAGGTGAACTGCTGGGATAACGTGCTGGAGCAGAATAATCACCGCTACTGACTACATATACGATCTTCGCGGTTTGAAAATAACTATCGTAAGCACTTTCACCTGGGAATTCATTCACGCTCCAGCTAACAGAAACTAAGCCACCGCCTGCTGCAGCCACTTGTTGACTGGCTAGTTGAATAGCATTCATGTGTTCTGCAAAAGACTCATTTTGTCCTTCTACCATAATAATTTTAGCGTTAGGCGCCATTGCATGGGCCCATTCAATATCCAGTACATGTTCATCAGCGGAGATAGGATTGTATAACGGAACTTGGCCGCCCGTATAAAAAATGGAAAAACAGCCGTTGCTTATGGTGCACGATGGCAAGCCAAATTGCTGAGAAAATTGATTCAAATCATTTTCTGCATTTGGATTGTCATAAACTTCTACCAGCGCAATAGCGCCCCAGCCGCCGCTAGGTAATGCGGATGTACCCTGAATAGGGCAGCCTGGCACATTGGGTGTTAATCCATAAATGCAAGCAAGTGAAGCAGGTGTTTCGCACGTTTTTGGCGGTTTGTTTTGGGTAAGTTGATAAGCACGTTCTGCTCGAGCCATCAGTGCGAAAGAAAAACAGACTGCAATAAGTAGAATGCGTTTCATATAGGCCTCATCGCTTAAGCATTAAAGATATAAGTGACGCCCATTGCCGCGCCATAAGAATAGAGGTGAGCTGAGTGAGAATAAGTAGCAGAAAAATTTTCAAAAGCAGAAAGATTTATTGTGCCATAATCATGATAATTAGCTTCAGCGAATAACTTGACGCGCGGCGTTATACTATATCGTACTCCTAAACCACCGACAAACCCCCATTTATTTTTGTGCGTATTGTATTGCATCATGATGGGATCATAACCCACAGGTGAGGTTAAATTATCTTGTACAGAAGCATAAGAAATACCGAGTTTTAAATAAGGGGAAAAATCACTGTGGGTGATTATGCCGGGTGCGACAGTCAGATCGAAATGGTATTTTAATTCAATTTTATCTGAAAATGCGGTATTAGCCGCTCCGCTTTGATATAAAGCGGAGTTGCCATCGAGATTTCCTGCCAGTTCTATATTAGCAAAATAACGTGCGTTCACTAAATGGGTATAACCTATGGCTAAACCACCGGTATAACCATTTTGTGTCAATGTAGTGCTGATATTTTGAGGAATAATATCAGTTTGGTCAACATAACGGCTATCAAATTGTCCTTGGAAAATGCCACCCTGGATTGCCGCATAAAATTGATCAGAGGGGAATGCCATATTGGCATGGCTCACAGAAACACTAGCTAAAAAAATAGCGCTTGTTAATCGAGTAGCAAATAATTGCATAAAAACATCCTTGTTTTTGTTAGGATCTGTTGTCAAACCAATTGTCAACAGACTCCTATTACCGCAAACGACATTTTTCAATAGACAAACGTATTTTGCAAGTGGGTAGGGTAATAAAAAGGACAAATGAAAATCTGTCCATTACTTACCATATCATTACCCATAAGTCATAAAAGCGCTGCGACTGTAGGCTTTAATGACA
>CAZTDR010000005.1:0-60348 GCA_964612855.1 uncultured Coxiellaceae bacterium | reverse complement strand
AGAGAGCAGCGGAAGCAAATTTGCAGAAAGAAGAATACAGCCGTGAGGAGGAGAAGTATAGGCGTGAGGAGGAGAAATACAGACGTGAGGAGGAGAAATACAGACGTGAGGAAAAGGAATACAGACGTGAGGAAGAGGAATACAGACGTGAGGAAGAGGAATACAGACGTGAAAAAGAGGGATACAGACGTGAAGCAGACAAACTCCAAAAACAACTTGACGAGCTAGCTAGCCAAAGAAAGGCAAGAGCAGAGAAGCGATTATTTGAAAAGGAGCTTCTCCAGCAACCATTAGCAGCTCAAGCTCTTGTCTATCGCACGAGAACCTCAGGCTTTTTGGATCAACCGATAGCTAAAACCCCATCTTCTCAAAATGAGAAAACAGCTTCCTTAAGCTTATAATGCCGCGAGTTAGTTTCTACAAGGGCTTGATTGAATGACCATGCTAGAGTTGTAGCGCAGTGGAAGTTACTGAAACCAATTAGCGGTCCATAATGGGGTGAATGTGATTGAAAGAGTTCTAATGATCAACTGTGTCAGCCGAGGTATTAACACGCACAGCTTTAAAGAGCGGCTAATGGGGAAGCTCCATTGGCCTACTCAACCATTATACATTCCTATCTAAAAAATACTAAATGAGGTTACTTGAACACCGTTTGACACGTTTGCATAGGGCGCTAATTTTAGCGCTTTCTCAAAGACGTTCAATATTTATACCGATTTACCGAACAGCAGTGGGCTATCGCGGGCTCGTCAGCTCGTGCTTCGCCCTTCCCTGCCTCCTCGGCTGCAGCAAACGCGAGTATTGACAATTCGTTCCTATTAGGAGTTCCAAAAAAATTGCTGCCTTTTTGTTCGGATTTATTTTTATGTAATTTGCTCATTTTCGTTGTGTCTTCAGGAAGAGGCGACGATGTCAGAACGGTACTTTTTCTTTTTACGGCTACGGTTAAAGAAGTCTGCATTTCTTCGCTAGACGCAGCATTCATTTGCTCTGGCAATACCGATCGATTGGAGTTAGAAGATTTCATTTTCGCCAATCCTGGTAGATACATAAGTGGTTGTAATTTATTTTCAATTTTTTTTGACTCGGCAGTATCTTCTGATAATCTTGAAGGAAAAGAGAGAGTACCAGCTTGTTTTGCAAGAATAGGAGAGGATAAAGCTTCAAATGTAGTTTTTAATTTAGTAACTTTTGTTTGCCAGCTCCCTATTTGACGAAAACGGTTTGCTGACCCACGATAATAAGAATTGATAAAAGACGTTACATCTAGATACACACCTAAAAATTTTTTCGCATTATTATTCCCATTTTGATTAAATAAATCAAAAGCTTTTTCAGGATTTAAAAACCCTTGCTTTTCAGAGAATTCCATGAATCTCCAATAAATTTTCGCTCGCGCTGTTCGCATGTAACATCTTATTTTGGAGGCATAGTATTTAAAGAAGTTCTTCTTCCGCGTCGAATCAGACAGGATTTCAAACGCCTTCATAACATTTTCTTGTTTTAAAAAAACATCTTCGTCTGATATTGCAATTGTTCTTGGATCCATGATTGATCTCCTCGTAATGCGTGTTTCAAACTATGCTGTGGAGGGTATCAATCACATTTATCATTTAACAAATTGAATAATAAATAACAAATGTGAATTTTAAATATACCCCCGTGAGATTCGTCTTGTAGGGCAGTACTTCTTTTAGTTGGTTGTTTTTAGATCAAGCTCTTGTGACGTTCTTGTGACAAATCTTACGACACATCTTGCGACATTGTTAAGATGTACGCAACTGGAGTATATCTTAATGGTTAAGCCAAAATTTACAATCACTAATTCAATTGCGAATACGTTAACCGCAATAGAGCGTGCTAGAGGATTTTTAGAGGCCGCCACTCTTTCTGATGAGTGGGTCGCCAAGATGCAAAACAAGGCGTTGATATTAGAAGCGCATCACACGACGCATATCGAAGGTACATAGCTTACCTTGGAGCAATCAGAGCAGCTATGGGCAGGCCAACATCTTGCATCAGTTAATCCTGATGATACCAGGGAATTATTAAACTACCGACAGGCATTCGACTTAGTCGCTAGTTATGTGGGTGATGGTGAACTTATTACCGAAGGATTGATTAGAGAAATTCATAAACGCCTTGTTGAAGGGGTAAGAGGTAATGCTGCTACACTTGGCGACTACCGTAAAATCCAAAATTATGTTGTGAATTCTAAAACGAAGGATGTCATTTACACACCACCAGCTGCATATGAGGTGTCACAGATGATGCATGAATTGGTAGATTGGATAAATCACGAATCAGAAATCCATCCCGTCTTAATGTCAGGTATTGCGCAATTTCAATTCGTGCATATCCACCCATTTTTAGATGGCAATGGTAGAGCCGCACGATTGTTAACAACGCTTTGCCTCTATCAGCGCGGATTTGATGCCCATTTTTTATTAACTAAATGCCAATTGAATTTAGAAAAGTTGCGCCTCGCGTTTGTTACTTATTTGGCTATGACGGATGTTGATCTTAGTAACCTAAAATCGAATTATATCAATTATAACATTCGAGATTACGCAATAAATTATTGCCGGTGCTGCGTCAAAAAGATTTGCCTCGAGGAAAAAATGAGATGTTGATGTGGTCAATAAAAATGACCGATGAATTGCATGCGGCTTTAATAAAAATTGTACCGTTGAGTAATATGGAAATTGATTTTATTAAATGTATTCGTGATTTATCTGAAATTAAGCCTGAATTATTAACAAACGAATGTGGAAATCAGCGGAGTGATACAGTCCCATCCGGCGATTTTATGGGCTGCCAAAAGGACGCGCGAGCGAAGTGATGCATGAGTATTTTTAAAATTTAATTGATGGCTAAGGGAGATTTGATATGGAAAATGTGATGAACGATGCGAGTATTCTTGCTGAAGAAAATAAAGATGAAAAAATACATCCTTGGCGCCTTTGTCCTTTAGGGAAGCATTATGTAAGAGAGCATCACGAGCGAATTCCACCAAGCAAGAAGCATCCTGCAGGGAGGTTATTATTAGGCATGCGCACTGTGCTAGTAATCCTTTGGGTAAGCATGGAAAAGAAGTTAAAGACGTATTATCGTTTGATGAGCTTCGAATTATAACTGATAAAAATTTTTCTCAATTAAAGGGAGCACCGACAGCTAATGTTTTAAACTATGCTAGAGCAGATGAATTTGATGAGTTGATTCGTGGCTGGGTTTTATATTGGAATAAAGTATTTGAGGCTAAAGATTTACTTGATCCTAATCTTGTGAAAGCACTCATTGCAAGTGAGTCTAGTTTTAAACCAGATACCATTAATCGTAAAAACCCTCCAAAAATAGGACCTGCTCGAGGATTAATGCAGCTCACGGATGATACCTTAAGAATTTTGCATGCCCATAAAATAGAGCTACATGATCATTTCATTTATCTTTCACATGATGAATCAATGGATCCGTCAGCCAATATTTGTGCGGGTGTTCGCTGGTTATTTCAGAAAAGAGCCGGTGCTAAAGAAAGGTATGCCAAAGCTGATCCAGATCATGTTGTAACGTGGGAAGATGCTGTAGCTGAATATAAGGGAGTGCTAGGCGAAATTCTCGATAAAGATAATGAACATCCTGATCCTGAAAATAAGATGCCTACGTTTCGTTCTATATACAAAAAATTTCAGGAATAATATGAAAAAAATGTTTATTTTATTTATCCTATTTTTCTTTTTTCCCTTTGCAGCGCAAGCATTAAATGCGGAGTTAAAGCAAAAATATCCTCACGCTGTTTTGACAAAGGATTATGGGCTTTTGAATAAAATAGATTTGGATAGCGAGTTGGATGGTGTAAAACATGCACCTTTGTTTTCTACAAAAACCAAAGGTTATATTTACTGGCAATGTTTTCCGAGAGATTCTGTTAGGCTTTCTCTTGAAGATATTGGAGATTCTCCTGAAGATGATCCAGAAAGTGATGTTAGGTATCATGGCGAGAATAATGCTAAATTTATCATTACAGCTTGGGGCAAACGCGGGATTGTTCATAAATACGTGATGTGGAGCAGTTTTCCCACATCTCAAACAGAAGGTAAATTTAAAGATTACATAAAATTTATGCGCGGAGAAAAAAACGTTTGTATCGCAGGATCCTATCTTGAAAAAAAAGTGGCAATAGTAAAAGGAGAAATAGAAACGAATCGGTCGTTGATATATTACTGGGGTTTTGAAAAGGTAAAAACGACAAAAGGTTGTAAGGCTTATCATGCAAATGGATGCCACTATCAGCAAGCGTAATATATTGGAATGCTAGGAGTTTGAGAGCAATTGCATAGCTCAGGTTTTAAAGGTGTCGAATTCAACACCTTTAGAAAAGTCGGTTGAATTAAGCTGCTTTTGTGTAACGTCATAAAAATGGATAAGCGCAATGGATGCCATTGGCAGGTACAGTGTCGATATAGTCTCTCATCCTTGTGATATTAAATCATAAATAATCATAGAGTTGTTTTTCTTCGCTTCACAGGTATTTTGATAAAAAACTGGATCATGATTTATTATCAATTGTCGAATTACTCATAGCAGATAAACCATTAGCGCATCGCAATTATGATCATTCGTTAACAGGAGGATGGTCAGATTTGAATGTCAGTTAATGTTGTCATAGGGGTATCTCCATTTCTGAAAGCCACTTTGCACAGGGGTATCAGCTTAGGGATTTTGGGGGGTATATCCACTATTTGTACCCCTAAAACCGTCTGGCTTCAGTTAGATTTTACTGGATTCAACCGGATTAGATATACGATAAGACGCTGTATTGTAAAGGTTTTATGAGGATGTATGAGATGCTATTGGAACTAGATGGACAAGCATGTGGCGGGAGGGTGTCAATCGCATTAGCCTCTTAATCCATTGATTAAAAATAACTTGATTGATTTGGTTTTTTTAGGTGTCCCTAAAAATGTCCCCGCGCTACCAATATTTAAATAATTTTTGTTTAAATATTTAATGTTAGTTTAATAGTTTTAAGCTTTTTTGAAAGGGTTATCTTATCAAGTGAAGACTTAATGTATAAGATCAGATTTAGAATTACCTTTGGCTTATTACTTTCTTCCGGCCTAAGCATTGGTTAAGCTAACAAGCTTAAATAAGAAATAAAGGATTGATCATTGTATGCTCAGCATGGAAGGTGCCAACTGGATCAGTACGGTTAAGAATTATTATATTTTATCGATAGATATAGTGTCGAAAGACATAGAGCTAGTTCTTAGTTCAATAAAATCATTTGCAGTTTCATCCATTATTAGTCTAAGTGAGCTATGGGCTTGGCTAATTTCATTAACTATTAATCCTTCGGGTCTCTCAGACATTGCTGCTTTTAGTGCGGTAATTCTTGGCTTATGGATACCATTAAGCATAGAAATTATCACGAGGATTTCAGATCGCTACCAAGCATCCGAAGTGATAGTTAGTTTATTTGAACGAAGATGGGAGAATTACTGGTTACCTAAAATTTTCATAACTAATTTATTGCTTGCTATATTGTTAAGATGTTTTATCCCAGATGATAAGATATTTTTTGTTGAAAAAGCACTCGCTTGGATAGTAATAATTTTATTTATGGGTTCATGCGTCATTTTATTTCAATCGATTAGAATGGTAAAGATTTATACTTATAAAACGGATTATATTTTACAAGAGCTAATGGATGATGCTGAGAAAATACTTCAATAAGAAAAAGATAAACGAAAAAGACTTGATGCTGCAATCCATTGTCGGGATTGGCGATATACTTTCGTTTGAAATAAATAGAAATAATAATCCACGTATCAAAAATTCCCTTAAAAAGTTATTTGAATTAGTAAGTAGGTTATTTGATATTAAAAAATCGGATCCTAATAGATTTTTAAATCTGATTCTTAGTCAAGAATACTTCGACTTACATTCCCAAAATGAAGAAAACGCTCAATTCAATATTTCAATATATTCTGAAAAATATACTGTAGGCTTTACTACCATAATAGATCAGATAATAAGAGTTTATAAAAAGGCTGTTGAAGTAAATAATTTGGAAATTGCTAGAGATGCAATTTATGTTTTAAATAAAATTCTTCGGCTTTTGTCGACTGATATCGAGAATGATTTGTTTATCCAGCAAATCTTAAAGCAGGCAAATATCATTGGGCATGAAGCAATAAAAAAAGATGATTCATTGATATTTGATCGAGTAATTTCATTATATAAAGAAACAGTTTTTGATTATTATAATAAATTCGAGATTCAATACTTAAAAAAATTCGACGGATACTTTTTTTCGATCGCAAAAAGTGTCATATCAGAAAATAAATCTGAATTATTTAATGATCTGGTTTCTACAATGATGGATGGTTTGCATTCTGATCTTGGAAATAAAGAGCTCTGGGATTATGGACATTTATTATTAGAGCAGGATTTCAATTTGTATGATGAAATTGATAAAGCACATCATACGGAAGATAAATTAAAAGAATTGGATCAATCCTCAAAATATATTAATTCAACTGAGGCTCTGGAAAGCTGGCTGAGTGAATTTAATGATTTAAAAAATATAATTGAAGTAAATTTGTCCCAGCAAAAAATTAACAAAGCTAAAGAATTGGAAATAAGTATTCTAAATGCCATTCAGAATCAGTTTAAATTAAATAATCTGAGAAATTTGTTTGTATCTATTGGTGCCTTTTGCTTGTTTAAAAAGCGAGTTAAATTTGTTCGATTATTATGGAACTATAAGCAACCAGATGATGCAGATGCAACTTGGATTGGTCATGACATAATACCGGAAAATTTAAATGATCTCATGACAGTCTACTTCGACCTGATGGATAAAGATGTTAGTTTTTTTGTGGGGCATCATGGAAGTAATAAATACGTTAAAAATTATTTTCTATTGCTGCTTTGCAGATTATTGCAAAATATCAGAAAAGACACAGATCAGAAATATACAACCATTAAGCTATATCACCTTCCCGATTTAGATGTTTTTAAATTAAGTAATTTGGCATATAAGTGCGATGATTTAATAGCAAGCGCTAAAAAGCTTATGACAGATGAAAAGATGCTCCTGCGGTTAGGTTTTGAAGCTATTGAAGATTTGTTTAACCAAAAAGTCATTCCATTTATTGAGCACATTAAGGCTGAAGCAAATAAGCAAATCGCAGCCAAACATTGTAACTTTTCTATAAGCCAGAATAAGGTCGAAGAATTTAAAAATAAGTTCGTAGAGAAATTTTATGAATTAGCCACCTTAAGAGATATTTTAACTAATTATTGTAAAGCATATAAATATCTAGAAAATGCACCATCCAATTTCAAGAAGGCAGATTTTGGATTAAATGTTATTGAAGATAAAGCTGCGTTCTTCGAAACTTGGCATATTCATTTTAGTGACTGGCAAACGGGATTTGCGCGTTCTCTCGCCGCAGGAGAAGATAAAAATCTGTTCGAAAAAATAATAAGTAAATGCCAGAAAGTAACTACGGAAAACATTGAGGAAATTCTTGTTAAATGTGATTCATTAAGTGATGTGATAATTCTTACTTCAGGATTAAATGTTTGGAAATTCTTCGACAAAAATAAAGGATTTAAAGCAGGGTGGAGAAATGATGTTGAGAAGTTAAAGATAAAAGGTTTTAAAGGTTGGTTTGAATATAAAGGTTATCAACTGCCTGTATTTGCGGTAAGTAATACAGGTCATGAGACTGCTATCTTAATTTTAGAGAAAAGTAAGTTGGGTACCTTGTGCCAATATTCCCCCCTTGCGGAGAAAGACGATAGCTCTTTAAGGCGAGACGTTTTTTATATAAATGTAAGCTTGCTTACTGAGCGAACAGATTTATTGGAGAAATTTAAAAATGATCCGCCGGAATGGTTGCAAGATAAAGGCGACACCGCAGCCCAGAATACCTATATGCAACAGAGAGTAATTATTGAGATTTACGAGAAATTTGAGTTTGTTACTAGTGAGAATTTTGTGGGATATAAGTGGGAGCTTCAATTGGCTGATTAATGTGTAATTTAAATTAACTTCTTTGCATGGATTAAATAAATGGATAATATGACGCCAGATTTTTCTATACCCCAGCCACCAAAAATTACAGACGATCAACTGAAAGCAGCACATGATTCTTGTGATTACTGCCCAATATTATTTGAATGGTATAAATTTTCCGGGGAGCTTTGTAATTTTTTTTCTCGTCTAAGACCTGATTCAGATGCACTTAAAAACATTGATCCACTCTATTACGCGGTGCTTATTGGTTTATTAAACAGGTGTTCAAGGCTAATGCTTTCTAACATTGTACTTTCGTACAAAAGAATGCATGGGGAAACAACTGCAATTCTAGATAGATGTATTTTTGAATCAACTATAAAAATTAATTGGTTATGTAATGAAAATTTTAAAGAACGTTTCGATCAACTTCTTGCCGATGGGTTAAGAACAGAGTTGCGATTAAAGCAAAAAATTAATAAAAATATTGAAATTCGCGAAAAAAAATCTTTTTTAATTGAGCAAAGAATGCTTACTTCAATTGAGAGATATATCTCTTCTTCAAAACTAACGGAAGAGCAGATAAGTTCTAGCAAAAAACTTCCTTCCTTAGATAAGATGATGGATGACAAAGCAGATGACCTCCAATACATTGTTGCTCAAAAAATTGGTTCGCATCACGTGCATGGCACATGGCCAAGTCTCTTATTGCATTATCTTGAGCTAGATGATAGTGGTTTGTATTCTCCTAGAGACGATGCTAATGAAACGCATGTAAATCAATATGTCATCATTCCACTTTATGTATTGCAGGCGATGGAGTCTTTTACACGTTTTATGTTTTCCAAAGAAGAGGATATGAAACCATTTTTAAATTTGCTTACTTCTACAAAAAACGAGATATTAAAAATTAATAAAAAAGTTATAGGCAATGATTTTGAATTATTAAAAGATGTTTGATTTACTAATTTTCTTTAATCTATTGGAAGTATTTTAATAGGTGGGAATAGTTCCCCAACTTCAACGTTAAGTGTTTTTGCAATACGGATTAAATTAAGGGCGGCGATATTCCGCTCACCTCTTTCTATACCTCCCATATAAGTGCGATCAAGGCCAACTTCGTTGGCGAAGCTCTCTTGAGAAAAACCTAGATTATCTCGGATTTCTCTTATACGGAGACCTAATTTAATTAGTGCTGGATGTTTTTCGCGCATAATTGTAGAATATGCGTTGAATACTCATAATACCACGGACTATAAGTATCAAAAAAGGAGGTGTAACTATTTATTTTATAAGAGATTTTAACAATGAAAAAATTTTTGATAGTTTTAATATTTATATTTAGTAAGAATATTTTTGCTGAAAATGTTTATTGCCCTCAGGTTGTCGTTTGTCAAAACAAGCATTGCTCGGGGCCAAAAAATTTAGATATGAGTAATCAATGGGGATTAAAGCTTACTAATGCAATTTTCTATTTCGACCAGGCTGTTTCTGTTCAGTTAGCAAAAGAATATATTTGCAATTACTCCACATACGATAAAAAATCCGGTATTGTGCTAACTTCTGTAGCTCCAGTAAAGGCGGATATTAATTTTCCTGAAAATAATTGGTTTGATACTGCTAATGGAAAATGGGGTGGTGTTTATTATTGCCAATATAACGCAATGCATTGCCCATTTGTAACTTACTAAAGTTTTAAGTTAATGCGTGTTTCGACGCAATGAACGGCTTTAGATTACTCTGGTAAAGGTAGTTTATTCTAGATGCATACCCGGGGTCTCCCCACCCCTTGTTAATATTCTTCGTATACCCTTTTAGCCTCAAGTAATCTTTCTTTGGTTGCATTAATTGAAACACTGAATTGCTTTTTCGGTGAGTGATGTCCCTCCATTTTATTTAATTCAGAAATTGCCATAATTGCTACCTTGGCATTTTTTGCTGAATTACACTCGTTTGTAAAAGCAGTGATGATGCGTTTTAATACATTAACTTTCCATTCATAGGTTACATTAAGATTATGCTCTGCTGATTGATAAGCAATATTCAAACGTTCTTTAATGAGCGGATGATCGACCAAGCTATAAGCTTGAGATTCTGCAAATTTATGGGAATAGCCAGCGTCCCGTGCTGCTTGGTAAGCATTGAATCCATTTTGTATGTATCTCGTTATAAAATTTTGCTGTTTTTCGGTTAGTCGTTTTTTCATGGGTTCAAATTCCTTAGTTAAAAAACTAAAATACCTATAACAAGCCTATCAATTTTACTAAATACACCTGCTTTTATCCGCGGCACCGCTACAATCTATATTTCATGCGGGTTACAGGTTATTTCCATCCGCGACGCATAGTTTTTGTCGCTCTTAGAAGAATTGCTACAGCCTATGCTATTACTCGTTTGTAGCGTTGTCGCGTTTGATTCCTGTATAGAAGAGGGTATATAGCAAGAAAACGCTTCTGTAAAATCTTCCAAACAATACCCTTTCAGATTTCTATTAAGTGGTGGTAATCGTATATCTTTGCTGTGAATTTTAAACTCTTTCAATCTATCTGCCAGCTGTCGTGCAGACAAAGGTTTTCCTCTGTTGTAGGTTGACCATAGAGCCTCATTATCTAAGCAAAGAGCTTCTAATAGCTCGTTAGTAGACAAGCGATGAACTAGCTTTGTATCGAATATAATTTTTATATCTTGGAGAAGCTCAACACCGAGACTGATTGGTTCTTGTTTAGTGCCACATAAGTGAATGGCTGCGTTTGTAGCAGCTTCCAACCAGTCGCTTCCAGCTAATAGAGCGATAGCTAATAAAGGTGCCCAGTTATCTGCGGCACGATCATTTAACTCAGTAGGTATTGATGGCTTGACGTTTTCAAGAACCTTAATGTTGTCTGTCATAAAACGTACACATTTTCTATTTAATTCTTCAAGCTCTGATTTTGGTATATCACGCAATTTGTCTTTTGTTTCAGTATTAAGTTTGCGTCGCAATTGGACGATGATAGAGCGATCCTCAATTGTTTCAGGTAAATGCCCAATTCCCGCAATAATCTTGGGGCACCATGTGTTAAATCGGCGAGGTTCGTGTTCATCACCCATGCAGCGTATTACAAAAGCTGAGCTACGCGTATGACCAGAATTTATTACGCCGCGTATCTCATCATTGTTAGGTAAAAATGTATCAGATTCATCAAGTAGTAAGCTAGGAGTCCATTTTTCGATTGAGCGGAATACTGCCGCGTAAGAAATATTTGAGGCGACTAATGGTCGATTAACCAGGTGCTGCAATAAAGATAACAATGTAGATTTGCCGCACCTTTTTTCCGGCGAACTAATATTAAGGATGGGTGAACAATCAGCGGCATCAATACAGTGTGTATGAATGATATATAGCACTACTGCTTTAATCTCGTAATCTGATGGAAAAACTATACAACGGCTGATTATTTTCTCTAGATCGTCCAATAATTTTTTTGCATCGACTGGTTCATTCCACGGCACAATGTCTACAAATAGGCTATTTGAATTGTTGCTCAAGTTTTTGCGGGCTTGTTTGACTGTATCATCGAGAGAGGTAACAGATATTCTAAGGTGCTTAGCGGCCTCTTTTCGTTTATGTTGATAAGCAATTTCTGAAAGTGTTGCAAGATTAATTACCACTTCTTCCGCGTTGGAACTGGTTTCAGATTCTAGTGTTACCATGGGCATTATTGTTGGAAGAGCTAAGATGTCATTTAGCTCGGCTTTTGGATGGTTTTTCATCCAATCAACAATGTCTCCCTTTTCTGGAATATTTAATTGTTTAACATCAATAATTTTTATATCGCATTTTAATGCCAATAATATTTGTTTCACCTCGTCAGCATATTTAAAGCCTTCAATATTATTGTCTGGCCATATATAAACTGTCCTGCTGGTTAGTGCTAACCAGTCTGTTTGCTGTGCGCTCGTTACGCTGCCTGAAGTTACAGATAAAAGACCAAGATTTGAAGATTTGTCGCAACACAATTCTCCTTCATGGATGAAAACTGGATCAGCAGGTCTTTTTTTAAGTTCAAGTAAGTTATAAAGCGGTTTTTTATTGGAAAATTTAGGTTCTTGCATTACATACTTGTTAGTGGTTTTATCAAAATGAAATGGTCTAATCCATTTCTTGCCATCAGGATGTTTGAGGCGAATTTTGAAATATATTAATTCACCGTCTTCCCCATAATATGGATGCAAACCGGCTGGTCGAAATCCTAGTTGTAATTGAGATGCGGCATATTCTTTTACGAGTAACGCTGCTATCTCTTTTAGTTTTTCTCTATCCATGATTAATACTCCCATGCCCCAAATTCGTTGATGGTTTCGTTAAATGTTTTTTGCTGTCTCATCATATGAAATTTCACAAGATCACCTGATACGTTGCATGCCTGGCATTTGAAGCCGCCGTGATCTAGGCATACTCTTAAGCTGGGGTTGCGATCATCGTGAAATTGACATTTAACTGTTTGCCATCCAGTCTTATTTTTTAGTTGAGGGTAAAGGTTCGTATAATATTCCGGAGCTAGAGCGCGTATGAGATCGCGATTTATATTACGATTTTGTGTAAAATGTTTTTGAGATTTTGGTTTGTAGTCGCTTAATCTTTGGCGAGATGGGCGACTTTGTTTTTTAAGCATGTGTAGTTCCCCCCTGATTTCGGCTTGCCTCAATGCGTTGTTCAATCCATGCGTCGATTTCTGATTCAAGCCAGCCGACAGATCGAGCTCCGAGTGTTATGGGTGAAGGAAAGGTGCCTTGAGAAACTTTTAAGTATATTGAGGAACGACGATAGCCAGTTCTATCTTCAACCATGGGTAGTTTTAAAATCTTTTGCATCTTGTAATCTCCTAATGGATAAACCATTAAGATCAATGCGAAAAATATGCGATGCAACAAATAAAATTAAATATCAAATTTTCTATGTCATTGATTTATTTATATTAAATCTTGAGAAGAGTGCGAAAGAAAATGCGATTTTGCGAAATATGAAAATCGCATTTTCGCATTTGGTTATGTGCCCATAGTTTCAATATTTTTACACGCATTTTTAATGGCTTTTTTGGTGATAATTTTTCTCAAAATTGCCATCGATACTTTTGAGTGGTTGCGTTCCTCCTCGAGCAGTTGTTGCTGGATATCTGCAATCTTTAATTGCTTATTAGCTAAAACAATTTGTGCGGCTCTTCTAATAAGTCTGCTATTCCGATCTTTTGGCTCTTCTGAGTTTTCTTCATGAATGTCCGTGTTTTCTATAGAGGCAGGAATTTCATTTAAAATAGGCGCGTTATTGCTTGCGAGTACGCTGGCAGCAATCATTTTGTCTAGCACCAGATCACCCATCCCAATGTTTCGCCAACTACCAAAATCTTGAATTTGATAGTTATCACGAATAGGAGGGCGAAAAGTCACTTCTACTTTATTGGGTTGATTAGTGTATATTTCTTGGAGTTTAGCAATAGGGATGGGGAAAAACTTGTCTTCCTTGTCTATGGTATATATTTGAAATGAATTTTTAAATGCTTCACGTATAAGTATTTTAATTTCACTATTGTCGTATTCAGCTAGTAGCGCGAGATTATCCTTGTTTAGCATGGTTTTTTCCTTTTTTAAGCGACGCTCAGCTGTATTAATTTTCCTGTGTTGTGCGTTAATTCATCCAAATAATCCGCCCAATGCTGCATCATCTTGCGTCGCTCAGGTAAATACTCTGCAAAGTTGTAAGCGGCTCTTACTTTATTGCGTTCTCCATGAGCAAGCTGTCGTTCGATCGCATCACGATTAAAGCCTTGCTCATTTAAAAGTGTACTAGCCATAGAGCGAAATCCATGGCCTGTCATTTCTTCTTTTGTATAGCCGAGTCGGCGCAAACCTGCATTGACTGTGTTTTCTGACATTGGGCGTTTTGATGCTCGTACACATGGAAATACATATTGACCATTTCCTGTAAGTGGGTGTAGTTCGCATAAAATGGCAATTGCCTGTGTTGATAAAGGAACAACATGAGGGACTCTCCGTTTCATCTTTTCAGCGGGTAGTCTCCATTCGGCAGTCTCAAGAGAAAGCTCAGACCACTCGGCATAACGCAATTCGCCAGGTCGAACAAACAATAAGGGAGCTAGTTTCAAGGCGCACTTTGTAACGAAATGGCCTTGGTAATCATTAATTGCGCGTAATAATTCCCCTACGGCTTTGGGGTCAATCAAAGAAGCGTGATGTTTTTTTCGAGCGGGTGGTAACGCACCGCGTAAGTCTGCGGCAGAATCCCGTTCAGCTCGCCCAGTCGCTACAGCATATCGAAAAACTTGGCTGCATGTCTGAAGTGCTCTGTGGGCTGTTTCAATGGCGCCTCTGCTTTCAATCCGACGAAGCACGCTTAAAAGTTGGGGTGGGGTGATTTCTGAGATCACCTGTTGACCTAGCCAGGGGAAAAGCTCTTTCTCAAATTGGCGTAAAGTTCTGGCAGCATGTTTGGGTGTCCAGTTGATCGAGAATTTGGCAAACCATTCGCGTGCAATAGTTTCAAAGCTGTTTTCAGCAGTGACTTTATAGGATTGTTTCTTTTGTTGTTTGACTTGCGCGGGATCAATACCGTTTGCGATCATATTTCGAGCCGCATTACGTTTAATCCTTGCGTCACTAATGGTCACTGTGTCATACACTCCTAAGGCTAATACTCTTTGTCTGCCATTGAAGTAGTATTTTAGTCGCCAATATTTGGCACCTTTAGGTGTCACCAACAAATATAGCCCTTCACCATCAAATAATTTGTATTCTTTCTCTCTGGGTTGAGCTTTTTTAATTTTAACATCAGTCAAAGTTGCCATGGGGACATCTCCATTTCTGAACACAGCTTTGGGGTTGGGGACATTAGCAAGCAAGTTAACCGGAATATGTTCCCTTTATGTCCCTAGAATGGTCTGGTTTCAGTTAAATCTCGTTGGATACAGTTGGAGCAATATACACGAAAAACCCTTTATTTTAAAGGGTTAGGAGGATGTCTTTGGATTGTCTAGGAGGTCAATTTGGCGGAGAGGGTGGGATTCGAACCCACGTGGAGGTTTTCACCTCCCATCCGATTTCGAGTCGGTGCCGTTATGGCCACTTCGGTACCTCTCCTGAGTGAGCATGCCGGATTATATGCTGCATGCTGAGGAGTTTCCAGTAGATTTATCCTTCACAGAGCATAACGAATTGGCTCAAATTAAATGTAATCCAAGCATTGGATATTGTTTATGCTATTAACACATAAAAATTGACGTGGTGCCCGCCCACTCGCTTAAACCTAGAATACCGGTTACACTTTTCCAAGGATAAAATTTCGAAAGGAAGCGACATGTTATCTATTTCTAGGATACTGTGCGTTCTACTTTTTCTATTGCGTTCTACTTTTTCTATTTAGTGCAAGCCAGGCTATCGCTGTCACTCGAGTCGTCAATAGTACCTCCAATGATGCTAATTTAAATGGAACATTACCTTATTGGCTTTTAAACGCTAATGATGGGGATATCATCAATTGCAGTTCTATAGCAGGACAATCCATTACATTGACCTCGTCACTCCCGGCGATTACGAAAAGTTTTACGATTAATGGCGCAGGGATCACTATCAATGGTGCGGGCAGTTATCAAGCCTTCCAAGCCGCTTCGGGAACTATCATCATCAATAATGTCAAAGTCCAAAATGCGCTTTCCAAAGGAGGAAAGGGGGGCGACGGATATTCGGGCGGCGGTGGAGGTGTCGGAGGCGGTGGCGCACTTTATATTCATGGGGGTAGTTCAGTCACTCTAACTGCGGCCAGTCTTCTCAATAATACCGCTCAAGGTGGTGATGGAGGCTCAGCAAATAACAATGGGAATGCGGGCGCGGGCGGTGGAGGTGGGTTTGGTGGAGGGAATGGAGGAAGTTGTTTAACTGTGGTTTCAACAGGTGGAGGTGGCGGAGGCCATAGTAATGGAGGAAATGGCGGTTCAAACTCTTCTGTCAATGGCAGCAATGGTATTTTTTTTGGCGGGGGTGGTGGCGGAGCAGGTATTAATAGCGTAGCGCCCGGCGGCGCCGGGGGTAATGCAAGTCCAACCGGCATATTTATTGGAGGGGCCGAGTCTAGCGGTAATGGTGGAGGTGGCGCAGGAGATAGCCAAGATGGTTTTTCGGCCACGGGGTCCGGCGGCAGCGGCATACCGGGCAATGGAGGTAACGGTATTGGAGTTGATTTATTATTTGGTGGCGGAGGGGGAGGGGGCGCGGCATCCGAGACAGGGTTTCCAGGCGCAACAGGTGTAGGAGCTGCTGGAGGAGGAGGCGGTTCTAATTTCGCCGGAGGAGCTGGCGGAATATTAGGTGGAGGAGGCGGTGGTGGTCTTGGCGCGCCCGGTGGAGCAGGAGGATTTGGAGCTGGCGGTGGCGGGGCAGTCACTGGCGGCATAGGGGTTGGTAACTTCAATGCCGGCGGAGGCAATGGTTCATCGAATCCGAGTGGTGTTGGAGGCGGTGGTGGGGGTTCCGGTTTGGGCGGCGCTATTTTCATTCAAAGTGACGGCAGCCTAACGATTGTCGATGCTCAACAAATTTCTAACAATACCACTCTTGCAGGCGTGGGCGGTTCTTCAACCAATGCATCCGATCCTGGCTATGTGGCACCCGGCAATGGAACGGCAATGGGTAATGACATTTTCGTACGTGAACAAGGATCAATTATCTTTAATCTCAGTAATATCTTAACGATCGCAACGCCTATCGAAGGAGATCACACGAATGGACCAGGCGGTAGCGGAGGCTTACAAAAGATGGGTAGAGGGACGTTAAATCTTAACGGTGCTAATACCTATTCAGGAACAACGACTGTGAATGGCGGTATCCTCAATTTAAATGGAAGTGTCATAGGAAATGCCGCCATTGGGGCGGGCGGCACACTGTCGGGAAATGCGACGGTATCGGGTAATCTGACCAACTCGGGGGCGGTGCATATCAATATCAATTCCAGCGGCAGTACATCTTTAGTTGCGGTGACTGGCACGGCGTCATTAGCAAATGCCCTGGAGATAGCCCTCGATCCCAATGCGCAGCTTAAAACTTACACGGTTCTCACAGCATCTGCTATTACCGGCACTTTTAATACTGTCAGATTTACCGGAACAGCACCGACCAGTTATTCCATTTCATATGTACCTGCAGGCGCTCCTACACAAGTGCGGTTTAACCTGCTTAAACTGAATGGCAGCAATGTCACGGGTAGCGGCACGATTGCTGCAAGTTCTGGGACGATTACATTCAATGTAAAAGCGGCTTACAATGTTCGACATCAGATCGTAGCCGATATGTTTTACAATGACCCGGGTGTCGGCGTGCATTTCGACAATCCTGTAGTCACAACGCTGATCTTTAACGGCAACCGGGTCACGTTGGGTGGAACCACCAGGGTTCACAATCAGAATGTTGCTTTCACTGCGATAGTAACAGGCGGCAGCCCAGGTGCATTATCTGTTAGGTTAAGTAATGGATATTCCGCCAGCGGAAATTTAACGAGTGGGGGAGTATCAGTCCAATGAGAATAACTCTTTTCATCCTCTTTTTTTATATTGCTTTTATTTCCCAGGCATTTTCAGATGCTTCTCTTAAGCCATCTCACTATAAAGGCGAATTGTCACCAGTGCCTGCTAAGGGAGTATTCAAACAGGATTGGACGGGCATTTATTCCGGTTTGATTTTAGGGTACCAGTTTGGTAATAGCAGTGATAAAACGGGTTCCTTCGGATATAACGCTGACAATAACAAATGGAATTATAATGAGGCCGGTTATAATGCAGGTGCAGAATTGGGTTATAGCCTCCCTTTTCATCAGCTCATTGTAGGACCGGAAATTGAGTTGGGTTATCTGAATATGAAAGGGAGTCGCGCTCAACCTGTTTCCCCAGGTTCCGATACGGTGGGTAAGAGCAGTAGCGATTTTTATACGGCGTTTCGCGCTCGAGTAGGCGTTGATGTTAACCACTATCTCATCTTTGCAACGGGTGGCGCGATCGGAGTCGATTATACGACCCAGGTAGTTGATAGCTGCAATATGGCACCCTGTGGCGGAAGTACCATAAAAGCCAAAAAAGAGAGTTTCGTCTGGGGATATACAGTTGGAGCGGGTGTTGAACATTTGCTTCAGAAAGGCTGGTCCGTAAAACTTGAAAGTCTGTATGTCAATCTCAACAAACAAAATTTTAACGGAATGACAAATCTTGGAAACACGTATACTTGGAGCGGACAAACGTCAGGCTATATTATCCGCGGCGGGTTAAATTATTATTTCTCATAAGAAGAAGCGCCTTCTCCACTGGCAAGGCGTCTCTATAACACGACAAAAACGCTTTTGTGTAGGGGCGGACCCATGTGTCCGCCCCTACAAAGACCTTCGTTAAAAGGGATAAAAATTTTTATCGTGTACAAAGATGCAGCTTATAAATCGGGCGGAACTAAGCTCACTTTCTCAGTCGCATTCGGATACTCTCTGTTAGAAACCGGATAAGTCTCGTGAATGGTTGAAGAAGAAATGCCAGGCGGAATTTTTAACGGCGGAACGCTCCGAGCTTTCAGATAATCTGTTCCGCGATTTTGAATGATGCCGTGAGTAGAGCAGCTGGCCAATAGAAAAGGCAAGATAATCAAACAGAGTTTCTTTTTATAGCACATACCAATCAAGTCTCTTTAAGGTAAATTAGCTGACACCGGCTGTTTGCATAGCAGCTTTTAAGTCGGCATGAAATTTAGGATCTAGGGAGGATAATGGTAAACGGATTCCTGCGGGAATCAAGCCCATTTGATTTAAAACCCATTTGGCGGGAATGGGATTGGATTCCAAAAACAATTTTTGATGAAGCGGCATCAATTCTTGGTTCAATTTTTCTGCCAGTGTAATATCGCCTTTTAAAGCGGCGGCACATAATTGCTGCATTTTACGAGGTGCCACATTGGCGGTAACGGAAATCACCCCGACGGCGCCAGCGCGTATGGCATCAAGTGCCGTTGCATCATCTCCACTATAAATAGCAAATTGTTTACCGCAGCGTTTGAAGATATCAGCGGTACGCTCAACTTTGCCCGTGGCTTCTTTGATACCAATGATGGCGGATAATGCGGATAGACGTTCAACTGTTTCGGGTAACATGTCACAAGCCGTGCGGCCGGGAACGTTATATAAAATAATGGGCAGGGATACTTTGTCAGTCACTGCTTGATAATGCGCAACCAACCCGTTTTGCGTCGGTTTATTGTAATAGGGGGTGACAATCAACGCTGCATCTGCACCGGCTTTTTTAGCATTGCGCGTGAGAGAAATAGTGTGGTGTGTTGAGTTGCTTCCGGTTCCGGCGATCACAGGAATGCGTCCCGCCACTTGGGTAACGACATCGGCAATGAGAGCATATTGTTCATCCTCCGTCAGCGTTGAGCCTTCGCCTGTGGTACCCGCAATAATTAGCCCTTCTGTTTTTTCTGCGATGTGCCATTCGACTAATTCGTGTAAGGATTTTTTATCGATGGTGCCATCTGCTTGCATGGGGGTGACAAGGGCCACGAGACTGCCTTTTAGCATAACCAGACCTCTAAACTATTTGTACACACCGTCTTACAATTAATCACACAATTAAATTGTATTAGGTTGTTTTGACAATTGGATTTGTTTAATGGTAACACTCTTTCTATATTTTTCTACCCATTTTCCGTATAATTTGCCGCTTTATTGCGGAAATAAGGAAGTGCAATGCAGCGTAAGTGGTCAGACATTTTATGGGGAAATAAAGCGCGTTTTATTTATCTTTTTATTGCCGCAACAATCCTATTGTTTACTTGCTTAGGTGTGCGAGACCTTTGGACACAAGAACATCGCTGGGCGGACATTGCCTATGGCATGTTGTATCACCACGATTATTTACATCCTCGACTGACTGGAAAGGAATATTACGACAAACCCTTGCTTTCCTATTGGTTAATTATCGGATTTGCCAAACTGTTAGGTGGTTTAACCACCTGGGCGTTACGTTTACCTTCAGCACTTGCCGGTTTATTAGCAGTCTGGTCAATTTATAATTTAGGAAAACAGTTAAAAGATCGCCAGCTCGGATTATTAGCGGGCTGGATGTTAATTACGACGTTTTACTTTATTTTTTGGGCACGCACCAGTAGTGCTGACACGCTCAATTTAGCAGGGACTTTATTTGCGGTCAGTTGGTATTTCACCAAAAAGTCAGACACGACTTTTTGGAATTATGTCGTTTTTTTCCTGATTCTCGCGATTACCGCTTTATGCAAAGGATTAATTGGTCCGGTTGTCGCCTGTCTTGCAATTTTGCCTGATTTACTCGTGCAGAAAAATTGGAAAAAGCATTTGCGATGGCGTGCGTTATGGGCATTAATACCGGCAGCCCTTGTTTATATCTTCCCATTTTGGGCTTCAGGCCATTTCGGGGATGTGGGTCATTATCATGAAAATGGCTTGATGCTGGTTTATCAGGAAAATATTTTACGTTATTTTCGCCCCTTTGATCATAAAGGTCCTATTTATACCTATTTTCTTTTCTTACCTATTTACCTCTTGCCCTGGACATTCTTTTTTATTCCAGCATTATTGGCTTTAAAATCGCGTTGGAAAAAATTATCTTGGCATTCCAAGTGGATGAGTTGGTCAGTTTTGCTCATTTTTTTATTTTTGACATTAAGTGGTTCGCGACGTGACTATTATGTTTTGCCCTTGGTGCCTTTTGCTATTTTATTAACAGCAGATTGGATAGTAGCAGGGCTTGCCACGTTGAAACGCACTATCTGGGCGGGTCGTACAGCGATTATTTTTTATGTTTTATTTTTTATTGTCGTCGATTTAGGCGGTTGGGTTTTCTATTCAGGGGGTAGCTTCAATCAAATAAAACAACAGCTGCAAGAAGCAAGTCCTGCAAAACCGTTGGCCGATTATAATTTTGTGATATTAGATGCAGAAAGCAAAATTCGTTTTTATTTGAATATTTCGCCGGATGTAAAAAATTATCCTGTCATGGGTGATCGTGATCAGCAAACCGTGGCCAGTTTATTAAAAATGTGGCCTTTTTTAACGACGGCAGATGCTAAAACAGATACTATTTATGTGAGCCGCAAAGAATATGAAAAACCGTTACAAGCCATTTTAACGCGTTACACGATGGTGGAAGCAAAACCGAGTTATGGTGAAAGACTTTTTAAAAGTCATCCTAGCCGGGTTATTGTGTTTATACCAAAAAATTAACAAGGGAAGAAATCAAGATGACAGATAATTTATTGCAAAAGCTGGAAGAAAAAATGATGACTTTATTGGCGGAATTAGAAAATTTACGCAAAGAAACGCATCATTTACGTCAGGAAAATCAGCTATTAAAAACAGAATATGGCAATCATTTGGAAAAATTACACAACTTGGTTTCATTACTCGATTCCTTGGACTCTTCATTGATTACGCAGGATCGTGAAACAGCAGTAGATAAGATAATCGAGTACGCGAATTAGAATGTGTATGTGAAGTGGGGTTTGGTATTCAGCAAGGCCGTTGGTGGATTACGACGCAAAAAACGTCGTATATTAGATGATTGTAGGGTGGATTAGGTGCGTTTTTTGCACCGTAATCCACCATTTTAAACATTAACAATGCTGACACGGAAATTCTCCATTCCCACGTTCCACTTGAATCGTCGCATGGTTAATACGAAATTGTTTTTTTAAATCAGCATTGATTCGAATAAAATCTTCGTCACTGAGTTGTTGCTGCGGCATGATGAGATGGGCCGTGAGTGCAACTTCTTTCGTGCTCAACCCCCAAATATGCAAATCGTGTACAGCGTCGACGCCCGGGATTTTTTGCAAATAAGTTTCCACACCGTGTTGGTCAATATGACGTGGAATGGCATCGAGTAATAATCGAATTGAATCGCGCAATAATCCCCACGTGCCTAACAAAATAATAACCACAATTAAAAGACCAACGAGTGGATCGATCCATAGTTGATGAGTGAATAAAATCAGTAACCCCGAAATAACAACCCCAATCGAAATCAATGCATCGCCTAAAAGATGCATGAATGCCCCCTTAATATTCAAATCGTCATGCGCGCCTTTCATAAATAACAGGGCGGTTCCACTGTTGACGGCTATACCGATGAGTGCTACCACGATAACAATTTTTTCATTGATTTGGCTTAAGTGCCATAATTTATAAATGGATTCATAGGTGATGAGAGCGGACGTAGCAACTAAAATTAAAGCGTTGGTTAATGCCGCAATAATCGTCGTACGTTTAAAGCCATAACTGTAACGCTTGCCAGCAGGGCGTGTCAGCAGCCAATTCGCGCCCCACGCGAGTACTAAACCAAAGACATCACCAAAATTATGTGCCGCATCAGCAAGCAACCCCATCGAATTGGCAACGAGCGCATAGCCTGCTTGTACAAGAGTGAAACTAAAATTCAATAATACGGCGATGCCAAAGGCTTTGTTAAATGATTGCGGAGCATGATGATGGGTTCCATGGCCATTTGAATGATCATGTGCGTGCGAATGTTCAGTCATGAATTAATCTCGTCTTAATTTATCAGATGCGGCCAAAGGTGTCGGATAGCGCATGCCGACCCAATAACAGGAAACGATAAAAGTTAATATAGTGGCGGCTTGTACCGTGTAATTTACCATAGGGGTGATGAGTTGGGTTTGTAAAGCAAGAAAAACAATTAATAGCGAAAATTCACTGATTTGTCCCAAGCGTACCCCCACTTCAAAGCTAATTTTTTTTGATTCGCCTGATCGCTTCAATAGCCATCCGAACACGACAGGTTTTGCCATGAGCATGGTCCCAGCAAGGAAAATGGCAGGCAACATCACAGCGTGAAGATAATCTAAGTTAAAGCTTGCGCCAATGAAAAAGAAAAAGATAACTAAAAAGAAATCGCGCAACGGCTTTAAACTCTCAGCGATATAGAGTGAAATCGGATTAGTGGCGAGTGCGACACCCGCAATGAATGCGCCAATTTCTTCGGTTAAGCCCAGGAGATGACCGAGTTGCGCCATGCAAAGGCACCAACCAATCGATAATATAAAAATATATTCATGAATTTGATCAAACCATTGCAATAACTTGGCTAAGACAAACCGCTGAAATAAATAACTTATCAATAATAAGATAGGAAAGGAGCAAAGAATTAAGCCTAAATCATTAAATGAAAAGGCGCGATCACCAATGCCGTGCAAAATAAGTAACACGCCGATCGCGATCACATCTTGCAATAACAAAATACTCACCATTAATTCGCCAGTGTGCTGGTGATGCAGAATGGTCGTGGGCAATAACTTTAAGCCGATAATTGTGCTGGAAAGTATCATAGTCAATCCAACAATGAGGCTTTCTACTAGCGAAAAATGAAAAAATAGGCTAATGCCGAAGCCAAAAATGAAAAAAATAAACGAACTTAATAACGTGATCGAGCTCATTTTTCGTAATGAATGCAGAAGGGCTTTGGGTTGGAGATCGAGGCCCAATAAAAATAAAAGAAAGATAATGCCGATATCGCCTGCTTCTTTAATTAATGTGGAATCATAAACGAATTTTAAACCCCAAGGTCCGAGGAGGGCGCCCAGTGCCATGTAGGCTACTAAGAGTGATTGACGAGTGAGTAATGCGAACGTGGATAGAACGGCCGTTCCTGTGAAAATTAAAAACATGACGTAAATAATGGGTTGTGATGGATGCATGGGTTAGTCTCATTCGATGAAGCTGTCATTCCCGAAGGGAATACTGTCATCCCCGAATGATTTTATCGGGGATCTCTTCGTAGGTGAACAGATCCCCGATAAAATCGTTCGGGGATGACAGTATTCTAAAGTTATTCTTCCTTCAAGGATACCAGCGTCGCATTCCCTCCTGCAGCCGTTGTATTAATTGAAATAGCGCGTTCAACACACAATCGGGGTAAATAATGTGGACCCCCAGCTTTCGGTCCCGTGCCTGATAAATTCTCGCCACCAAATGGCTGCACACCGACTACCGCGCCTATCATGTTGCGGTTGACATACATATTACCGACCGGCATGCGTTCTCGAATGTGTTTGACAGTTGCGTCAATGCGGCTGTGTACACCCAGTGTGAGACCATAACCGGTTTGAATAATTTGGTCTAATACTTGATCCAAGTCTTTTTCCGCATATCTAATCACATGCAAAAAAGGACCAAACACTTCGCGTTTTAATGGACTTAAATCTTTTAATTCAAATACACAAGGCGCGAAAAAATATCCGTTAGGCAATTGCTTCGCTTCTACTTGATAAAGTAAGGTCGCGTCTTTTTGCATGGCAGCAAAATGATTATTGAGCATGGTTAAAGCGTCTTTATCAATCACTGGTCCAACATCCGTTGCAAGCAATGCTGGATCACCTAGCTGTATTTCTTGCATGGCGCCTTTTAGCATATCAATGATGCGTGGCGCGATTTCTTCTTGCAAAAATAACACGCGTAATGCAGAGCAGCGTTGACCTGCGCTAGTAAAAGCAGAGTGAATGACATCCGCTACCACTTGTTCCGGTAAGGCAGAAGAATCGACAATCATCACGTTTTGACCGCCTGTTTCCGCAATAAAAGGAAGAATTGCACCAGGACGTTGTCCGAGTGCTTGATTAATAAAACGAGCGGTTTCAGTGGAGCCTGTAAACATCACACCTGCGATGCGAGAGTCTGATACTAATTTTGCACCGACCACTTCCCCTCGACCCGGTAAAAGTTGTAATGCATGCATTGGAATCCCAGCTTTATGTAACAAACGTACCGTTTCGGCAGCAATCAAGGGTGTTTGCTCAGCAGGTTTTGCAATGACCGTATTGCCAGCGACGAGTGCCGCGACAATTTGACCAGCAAAAATCGCCATGGGAAAATTCCATGGACTAATGCAAGCAATCACACCGCGCGGTTGAAGAGACAGTTGATTGAATTCTCCTGTTGGGCCAGTGAGTGTTTTCGGTTGCAAATCTTCTCTTGCGCGCGCGGCATAGTAACGACAAAAATCCACTGTTTCTCGAATTTCTGCCACACAATCCACGAGTTGTTTGCCACCTTCTTTGCATAATAAAGTCAGTAATTCTGCCATATGTTGTTCAAAAAGTTCAGCTGCCCTATCTAAACAAGCAGCGCGCTCAGCAACAGGCGTGTGTCTCCATTGC
This sequence comes from uncultured Coxiellaceae bacterium, assembly GCA_964612855.1. Classification (GTDB taxonomy): domain Bacteria; phylum Pseudomonadota; class Gammaproteobacteria; order DSM-16500; family DSM-16500; genus DATIJJ01. Next base: position 35,096 of record CAZTDR010000005.1, on the reverse strand, counting down.
TCTGCCCCTTTAACGGCTTCTGCAATGGCTTTTTCGACATCATCTGCTGTAGCCTCGTGTGTCACACCGACAATACGCTCGGCATTGCTAGGGGACACAATCGTTTGTGCGGAGGTGTGGGTGAGCATTTCCCCATTAATGATAGGACCTGCCGTCCATTGTTGTTTGTCGATGGCGTCCATTTTTATTTTTAATTGTTCGAGTGTTTGCATATTTGAAAAATCAACTCCTGATGAATTTAAACGTTGCTGCCCAAAAAGGTGTTTGGGCAGGGGAATATAGGGATGAGGCTTGTAAGTTAATTCGGTGATACGTTTGACGGGATCCATAATAATTTTTTCAACAGGTACTTGATCATCCGCGAGAGAATTAATAAATGAAGAATTCGCACCATTTTCTAACAAGCGACGGACTAAATAACCCAGTAAATCTTTATGAGTACCCACCGGTGCGTAAATGCGGCAAGGTATATTGAACTTATTTTTTTCGACAATTTGATCGTATAATGTTTGGCCCATGCCGTGTAAGCATTGAAATTCGAAATCACGATTGTGACCTGCAATTTCTAAAATAGCGGCGACAGAATACGCATTGTGTGTGCCAAATTGCGGGAAAAAACAATCTGGTTGAGACAATAATTTTTTTGCACAAGCAAGATAGGAAACGTCTGTAGCATTTTTCCGGGTAAAAACCGGATAACCTTCTAGACCGAGTACTTGGCTTAATTTGATTTCTGCATCCCAGTAAGCTCCCTTTACTAAGCGTACCATTAAACGACGTTGGTAACGTTTAGAAAGATCCGCCAGCCAATCAATCACAAAGGGCGCACGTTTTTGGTAAGCTTGTACAGCCAGGCCAAAACCTTCCCAACCGTCCAATTCGGGTTGACTAAAGACTTGTTCGATAATCTCGAGGGAAAGTTCCAGTCGATCCGCTTCTTCGGCATCAATCGTAAATCCAATATTTTTTGCTTTTGCCGCTTTCGCTAATTCAAGCACTTTAGGCGTTAATTCTGCAAATACTCGATCGCGTTTAGCTAACTCATAGCGAGGATGCAACGCGGATAATTTGACAGAAATGCCGGGTCCTGTGATATGCGTTAAGCCCTTGGAAGCTTGGCCAATGGCTTGAATAGCATCTTGATAAGATTGAAAATAAAAATCAGCATCTTTTTGCGTGCGTGCGGCTTCACCTAACATATCGTAAGAGTAACGATAGCCTAATGCTTCTGATCCAACGGCACGTTGTAAGGCAAATTCAATGGTCGTGCCCATGACAAATTGTTTGCCGATGATTTTCATGCCTTGTTGGATAATGGGACGGATGAGTGTGCTGCTCGTGCGACTTAAAAAACGTTGTAACGTATTGCCGAGTGACTTTTTATTTTGCGTCAAGGGTGAGTAAATGGCGCCGGTCATTAAAAGTGAAAGAGTGGCGGCTTTGACAAAGAGGGAGCCTTTTTTATTTAAATGGCGAGCCCACTTAGCCGTTGAAATTTTATCGCTAATTAATTTGTCGACAGTTGCTTTATCAGGAATTCGTAGCAATGCTTCGGCCAGACACATGAGCGCGATACCTTCTTCGCTCGACAAATCATAGGCGCGTAAGAAGGCATCGATTCCTCCTTCTTGCTTACGATTTTTACGTGTGCCAATGACAAGTTGTGCTGCGGTCGTGTGAATGCGCGCAAGCGCGTCAGGTGAAAAAGCGGCTTCTGCCAATAAAGCATTAATGCACAGAGTTTCATCACGACGATAGGCTTCCGTTATTGCATCTTGTAACATTCCCCGTGTCGGTAAAGCATTCGCAAATATCATAAGGTTTTTCCGGTTATTTATTTAATTGTTTTCGGTATACTACGCGGCAATAGCTTTTACATAAATATAAATGTCATTGATCCAATCAAAATGGTGGATTACGACGCGAAAAGCGCGTCTAATCCACCCTACATTTTTAGAGAAGACCAAAGCACGTCAGTCAGGAATTATACGTTTGTCGATGAAACAAAAAAAGTTGAATATTGCCACCCGCTTTAGAGGGTTACTCCCGGTTGTGGTTGACATTGAAACATCAGGCTTAAATCCTGCGACCGATGGGCTATTGGAGCTGGGTTTTGTGACGGTGGCGTTCGATGCTGATCATCGATTACGTCCTGTGGAATCCCATTTTTTTCATGTGGAACCTTTTATCGGCGCCAGAATCGATCCTGAATCATTGGCTATTACAGGCATTGATCCTACGCATCCTTTCCGTTATGCCATCCCCGAGCAACAAGCTTTGCATCGAATGTTCTTACGAATCAACGAATTATTAAGTGAAACCGGTTGTCAACGTGCTGTGTTAGTCGGGCATAATGCTTGGTTTGATTTGGCTTTTTTACAGGCCGCGATCAAGCGCTGCCATTTTCATGCGGCACCTTTTCATTCGTTTACCACCTTGGATACCGCGAGTCTCTCTGCTGTGGCATTAGGCGAGACAGTATTAGCCCGAGCTGTCCGTGCAGCCAATATTTCTTTTGATATTAGTCAAGCGCATTGCGCATTATATGATGCGCAAAAAACGGCTGAATTGTTTTGCTATATTGTCAATAAACAAGCATAAGATGACATTTTTGTCATAATTTTTTCTTTAGGTTTTTTTAAGGTATATTGTAAACAGAACTCAAAAATGAATGGGGAGCGAGTATGAGCGAATATGACTTACTTAATGACCTGTATATAACAACTTTGTTGCGTAACTATGATGATACGCATGAATTGAGGTCGCTGGAAGAGAGTAGAAATTTGCGATGGAGGAGGCTAAACGCAGCCAATAAACTTATATTAGGGGTAATGAGAGAAAAAAAAGAAAGCTATCTAGGGACTTTGTTAGAGCAATTCGCAAGATTATTACGCAACTCTATCCTTTTAATAGACTTATTTTCAGTAGCAGAGCATCGGCTCTTTATTGAGTTTACGTATCGTACTGCTTTGAAAATCCAAGCTCCCGAGGATACTCAGAATAATAGGGTGCACGAACATTTAATGAAACAACTTTGTGCTCTAGCCCAATACAAAATGTCTTCTCGTCAATCGTGTTCTATTCAATATAAGGTCTTCGGGACCACGGCATCTGCCGTTGGATTGGCGGCGGTGGGTCTTGGAATATATTTCACTTTATCTATTGCTACGATGGGGGGTGGTTTTGCAATAACGGGGGCGGCTCTCGCCATGGTAGCAGCTGTTTGGGTAGCTTTAAAAGTAATGGAATACGTGGCGAAATTAGTGAAGGAGCATTCAAGGGAAATGACAAATCGTCAACAATATCGTTCATTTGATGAAACAAGAAAACAAATGAGTCAGCAAAATCCAAGTCAGCCTCTTTCTTTATTCTTCTCTCTTCCGGGACGTTCAGCCGTAGTAGCGAAAGAACAGGTGGATATAGCTGTCACAATAGCAGACGTTCCAGCACGCAGCCCTGCTGTTGTTTAATGGGGTGAAAAAAAGCCCGCAATAGCGGGCTTTTTGGGTTGAGTATTTCCCCGGTCGATTAACCGAATTTAACGCCCGCACGGAAGTTAATCAGATTACTGCTGTCACCTGTTCCGCCTTGGCTGGTGCTATAATCCGTATCGTGGTCAAGTTCCAAACCGAGGTTGGTATTTTTCCACATATCAATGTTATAACCTGCTACCCAACGATTTTTTGGTAAGAATACAGAAACTGCATTACCTGTGGCTTGATAGCCAATATAAAGGTTTTGGTTTTTGTTCCAACCATTGAATCCATAGCCTGCTTGGAGGTTGCCTGCCCAAGGTTTAGCACCGGTACCGGTTCCAGCGAGAACTGCGACTTGAGATTTGCTGCCCAAGTCATTGTTACTGAAGCTTTGCAAGGCGGTTACATAGTCACCAATCAAAGAAAATGGACCGCTGGTGATGTAAGCATCGAGGGTGCCAGCACTCACACGGTTTTTGTAACTGCCATTATTCGTGCTGACATTTAAAGATTGATATTGAGAAACCGCTTGTGCCATATCATTCACACCGAGCATGTTGTACATATAGCCCAGGTTGATACCCCACCCTAATTGATCACTCATTTGATCAAAACCTAATGACGCACCGTAATCCGTTACGCTATGGCCTTGAACCGTGGAAGCGCCGGTTGGCGTGGTTAACGCATAAATGCTGCGTGGATTTAATGGGGTATCAAATGCGTAAATATCCCCGTGGAAACCCATTTGAGTGATAAACCCAGCTTGAGCCGCTGTTTGTAGCGATTCACTCATGACTTGTGTTAAAGAGCGCGTGATCGGGTGAATGGTGTAACGACCGAAATCTTGATAGAACTTACCGAGCTTCAAGAATAAAGGAGATTGGTTAAAGTTAGAAATTTGCAAATAACCTTGTTCTACCGTTAAGCGATTCACATCATAAACATCGCTATATTGACCTGCTTTAGGAAATGCATTAAAGCCAGGGAGAGTGCCTGTCGTTGCTGCAGAAGAGACATCGCTTACATTGTTATAGCTTAAGCTGGCAAACGCTTTGGTCCATTCATTAACATTACCAAACGCATTCAGGTAAACGTCGTTTAGAGAAAATCTTTGCACGTTTTCACCTTGATAGCCCATAGAGCGATTGCCCCATTTAGCATCAAAATTGATACCACCCGCTAAAGAAAGCAATTTGTGGCAATCTTGGGTGGGTTTAGCGCGACCTAAGTTTTGACCCATGGCATCCATCATGGAAATGTAGGGATCGGTGATTGGGCAAACTTCGACTGGTATTTCGCCTTTGTAATTTGTTTCAGTAGCTGCTGGTTGTTTCTGAGTCGATTGAGAGGGTTTATGTTTATGAGGAGTTGCTGCGAATGTTGGGCAGCTAACGAATCCCAGTACGCTCATTGATGCAACAACGAGTTTTAATTTCATGCTGACGTATCCTTGATGTTGTTTAATCTGGAAAGGGGTTCAAAATTACAGAGAAAAATTTCACATTGCAAGAGGGGGCTGTAAAAAATGCTTTACGTGGGTATTAAGTTCTCAGAGAGGGGGGTCTTAGGGTAGACAGGTTCCCGACAGAAGCATTCGGGGATGCCGCTTTAAGGACGTAGGGTGGATTAGACGCGTTTTTTGCGTCGTAATCCACCGTTTTTGATTATTACAACGCACCCGCTTCATCAGCAAGAAAGCTCGCAATCCCTTCCGCAGTTGGTTTAATCGCTGTTTTCCCTTTCATCCAACCCGCTGGACAAACTTCGCCATGCTTTTCATGGAATTGCAATGCATCAATCAAACGCACTAATTCGTCAATATTGCGGCCTAAAGGTAAATCATTCACGATTTGAGCGCGTATAACACCTTCTTTATCAATGACAAACGTACCACGTAATGCCACGTGTTCAGTGGGATGTTCAACGCCATAGGCTTGGCAAATTTGATGGTTAATATCAGCGATCAAAGGATAGCTCACTGGGCCAATTCCACCGTCATTGACGGGTGTTTTACGCCATGCGCTGTGGGTGAACTGTGAATCGATCGAAATGCCCAGGACTAAGGTGTTGCGCTCTTCAAATTCAGGCATACGGTTATTCAATGCAATGAGTTCGGACGGGCAAACAAAGGTGAAATCAAGAGGATAAAATACCAGGATGCTGTATTTTCCTTTTGTTTCTTTGGCAAAGTTAAACGCTGACATAATTTCGCCATTGGCTAAAACAGCAGCAGCGGTAAAATCAGGGGCTTTTTGGCCGACAAGTGCGTTGATGGACATGGATCATTCTCCGATAAGTAATTGCAAAAATGGCAGCCATTATACAACAACGTGACGAGATATGACAAAGATTGCGGTGAGTTTGTCAGATAAAATGGGTATGGCAGGGTGGGTAAAGCGCAGCGTGCCCACCAGGACAGCACGACAATCTTTTTCATTTCAGGTATCATGCGCCCACATCTGATGGACGAGGTAGCGCAATGAAGATTTTGATCTTGGGTGCCAATGGTTTTATTGGCAGCAATTTAAGTGAAGCCATTCTGAAAAATACGAACTGGGAAATTTATGCGTTGGATTTGGCGCAAGATAAGTTAGAAAACTGTTTAGGACATGCGCGTTTTCATTTTACAGCGGGTGATATGACGCTCGAAAAAGAATGGGTCAGAGAACATATCCAACAATGTGATGTCGTTTTACCGCTGGTCGCGATTGCCACCCCTGCTGTCTATGTGCAAAATCCTTTACGTGTTTTCGAATTAGATTTTGAAGCCAACTTAGCGGTCGTCCGTCAATGTGTTGAATTTCAAAAACATCTCGTCTTTCCATCGACATCCGAAGTCTATGGTATGTGTACCGATGCCGCATTTGACGAAGAAAATAGTCATTTGGTGACCGGGCCTATCCATAAGGAACGTTGGATTTATTCGACATCAAAACAATTATTAGATCGTGTTATTTTTGCTTATGGCAAACATCATGGATTATCTTATACGTTGTTCCGTCCATTTAATTGGTATGGACCTAAACTGGATAATGTGTTCAATCCCAAACCCGGCGGTTCACGCGTATTAACGCAATTTATTGGCAATATTTTACGCGGCGAAGAGATTATGTTGGTCGATGGCGGTGCTCAGCAACGTTGTTTTATGTATATTGAAGACGGCGTGCGCGCGTTAATTTCCATGATTGAAAGTAAAAATAGCGCAGCAAAAAATCAAATTTTTAATGTCGGCAATCCACTGGAAAATATTTCGATTCGCCAATTAGCTGAAACCTTGGTTTCATCGATCAAGCAATATCCTAACTATGCGGAAGCAGCCAGCAAAACCCAGTTGCGAGAGGTTGATTCGCAAACTTATTATGGAACAGGCTATCAAGATGTATCTTTGCGCGTACCATCGATTCAACGCGCTGCAGAAAAATTAGGTTGGAAGCCAACGGTCAATTTTGCAGCAGGATTAAAAAAGACCTTAGATTTTTATTTACAATAAATGATAGGGTCTGTTGACAATTGGTTTAGCCGCTTCTACCGCTTTTTAAACCAGCTAAACCAATTGTCAACAGACCCCCAAATGTAGGGTGGATTAGATGCGTTTTTTGCATCGTAATCCACCAAATCAAACTATTATTAGTTACACGGCACCTTTTCATCAATCACCGAATCATAATGCAACATATTCGTCGTAATCGTGTTAATAAAAGTTGCACTCGAAATATCAGCATTCCTGACGTCTGCTTGCGTCAAATCCGCATTATTAAAATTAGCGCAAATGAAGGAAGTGTTCGTTAAATTTGCTTGCTGCAAATTAGCCCCCGTCAATGCGGAAAAAGATAATTTCGCCTGAGTTAAATTCGCTTGATTTAAGCTCGCATGACTTAAATCAGCGTGCTCTAGGTTCGCGTTGGCTAGATTCGCTCCTTTTAAATTAGCATTTTGTAAGTTGGCATAACTTAAATTAGCATTGCTTAAATCGACATTTTCTAAGTTGACCCGCGTTAAATCAGCGTGCGTCATATTAGCTCGTTGCAAGTTAACTTTATTGCCTGAGAATTGATAGTTGCGTAAATCTGCATTTGATAAATCGAGCGCTATCGTGTGAGGGTCGCTCACGGTCTTGGCGAGTTTGGCTAGGTCACTTTGATTGGCAGCATGGGTGGTGAAAGAAACGAGGGTCAATAAACAAAATAGTGTAAATCGATTTAGCACGGGGTTACTCCTGTTTACGCCTTAGGGTGGGCAAAGCGCAGCGTGCATGCCCACCCTTATCAGCAAACTAATCCGTCACTCGCTGAATGCGCGCGCCTAATTGCGATAGCTTTTCTTCAATGCATTCATAACCGCGATCAATGTGATAAATGCGGTCGATGCTTGTTTCACCTACGGCTGCCAGCCCTGCCAACACTAAACTTGCAGATGCACGTAAATCGGTTGCCATGGTAGGAGCGCCTTGCAAGCTGCCGACGCCAGTACAAATGGCTGAATTACCTTTGAGAGCAATTTGCGCGCCCATACGTAATAATTCTTGTACATGCATGAAGCGATTTTCAAAAACCGTTTCAGTAATAATGCCAGTCCCTTCTGCAATGGTATTCATTGCCATGAATTGAGCTTGCATATCCGTTGGAAATGCAGGATAGGGCGCGGTACTGATATTGATAGCGCGGGGGCGATTGCCTTTCATATCAAGGCTGATCCAGTCGACCCCTGTTTCAATATAGGCACCCGTTTCGGATAATTTAGTTAAAATGGATTCTAATAATTCAGGGCGGGTATTTTTTAATTTAATTTTACCGCGGGTAATAGCTGCAGCGGCGAGATAGGTGCCGGTTTCAATACGGTCGGGCATCACTTGATAACTGCCGCCGGATAATTCATTGACGCCTTGAATGGTCAGCGTAGAGGTACCAGCACCGCTAATTTTCGCGCCGAGGGTATTCAAAAAGTTGGCTAAATCTTCCACTTCCGGTTCACGGGCGGCGTTTAAAATAGTTGTTTCACCTTCGGCGAGCACAGCGGCCATCATCAAATTTTCTGTGCCAGTGACGGTGATTAAATCCATAGAAATGGTAGCACCTTGTAATCGTCTTTTTGTTTTTGCTTTGATGTAACCATTTTCAACACGAATTTCGGCACCCATCGCTTGCATGCCTTTTAAATGTTGATCGACGGGGCGAGAGCCAATGGCGCAACCACCGGGTAAAGAGACATCAGCTTGGCCAAAACGGCTCAATAAAGGCCCTAGCACTAAAATCGAAGCACGCATCGTGCGGACGAGTTCATAAGGTGCATGGTAAGAATGGACATTGCTCGCATCGACTTCCACATTAGAATGCTCATCGAGTGTCAAGTGAACACCCATTTGTCCCAATAAACTCATCGTCGTGGTGACATCGTGCAAATGAGGAATATTGCAGATGCGCACCGGTGCGCCGGTTAATAAGGCGGCGGTCAAGATCGGCAACGCTGCATTTTTTGCGCCAGAAATGCGAATTTCACCATTGAGGGGAACATTGCCGCGAATTAGTAATTTATCCATAGAGAGTAGACTCATTTAGTAGTATTTTCGTTTTGCCATTCTTCGGGGGTGAGTGTTTTAATTGAGAGTGCGTGTATCGTACCGTTATGAATTCGATCACCTAAAGTAGCATACACCATTTGTTGTTTTTGGATACGGTTTTTGCCGGAAAAATCAGGAGAAATTACGGTTGCTGTAAAGTGCACACCATCGTCGCCTTCGACAAAAGCGCTGCAGTTTGTTAGGCCATTTTCAATGAGTTGTTTAATTTCGCTAGCGTGCATAGGTTTGCCTCTCAATTGCTTGCAAAGGGTAGCGTATGGGCAGATACTCGTCAAATAATAACAACGGTTTTAGGGCATTTATGGCAATTCAACTTCCTTCTGGACTTTTATCAGCTGCTCGCTATACCGCCTCACCCCATTGTGATGACCGCCCAGCCGAAGAAATCATCAACATGATTGTGGTCCATGGGATCAGTTTGCCGCCCAGCGAATTTGGTAATGCTTACGTCGAAGCATTTTTTCGAGGTGAATTAAATAGTGCCGCCCACCCTTATTTTGCCACCATCGCCCACTTGAAAGTGTCCGCTCATTTGCTGATTAAACGCACAGGTGAACTATTGCAATTTGTGCCTTTTTCAGCACGCGCTTGGCATGCAGGGCAATCGTATTTTCAAGGTCGTAAGGGTTGTAATGATTTTTCTATTGGTATTGAGTTGGAAGGAACGGATGAATTGCCTTACGAACGTATCCAATATGAAAAACTAGCTCAGGTCATAAAATGGTTACAGCAAGCTTACCCAGCCATCACACGAGAGAGAGTCGTGGGACATTCAGATATTGCACCGGGTCGAAAAACAGATCCAGGTTCGCATTTTGACTGGTGCTATTTGGATTGTTTGTTGGAGCGGTAAACGATAAAATTGACGCCGTGTTGATATAATTGCGTCGCGAAACTCTGTACTACTCGGTTTCTTTAATTTTGGCTCGTCTAATTAATAGACGAGCGACTGGATTGCAGGATGCAATCCTTAGCGCCATGGATGGCGCGTTTGGAGCGAGGAGTTAATAGACGAGCCAAAATTAAAGAAACCGAGTAGTACAGAGGACCCGAAAAAGAAAAAGCAAGTTTAGTAAGGATATCTTAATTATGATGTTTATTATTATTTTCATTTCATTAGTCATCGAACGTTTCTTTCACTGGAGCCATTTGCGGCAATGGCGTTGGTTTACTGTGTATCAGCGATGGTTAAGTCACTCACGACTCAGCCGATTACCGGCTGTGGTTTTATTAATTCTCAGTTTATTACCCCTCGCTTTAGTCGTTGGAATAATCAATAGTCTTTTAAATGGCCATGTTTACGGCATCCTAAAAATCTTATTTGGCATTATTGTATTGGTTTATTGCATGGGCCCAGTGAATCTATGGGTGCAGATTTATCAAGGTATGCATCAATTGCATAAAGAAGAGGATCCCCAAGCTGCAGTCGAGTGGATACGCAATGAATTTGGTATCGCTCCTCTGGAAAACACAGAACAGTTTCATCATGCATTTGTCCGGGGTATTTTACTGACAGCTTATTACCGCGTTTTTGCTGTCATATTCTGGTTTGTGATTTTAGGGCCAGTCGGGGCTGTGTTATATCGGTCCGTTGCCTTAATGAGTCTGGAATCACCGTTAGGATTAATGCATATTGCGAAAAAAATCCAACAGTTATTAGATTGGGTTCCCGTTCGTATTCTTACTTTTCTGTTTGCGTTGGGCGGTCATTTTACGCAAGTTTTTGCCTGCTTTAAGCAAACGGTATTGGGGGGGGCTGCGCTAAATGAAAAAATGCTGACCACGTGTGGTATGGCAGCGCTCGATAAAACGGAAGCAGGTGTGGCAGAAAAAGAGGCAATTGACCTGTTTGATCGTGCGCTTATTATCAGTTTGGTGGTATTGGCTGCTATGGTTTTGGTGGTGTAAAGAGGGGTGGTGGATTACGGTGCGGAAAGCGCACCTAATCCACCCTACGTAATAGGATCGATTTCTATCGTTATCCACTGCTTTGGCTTTTAAGCTATTCAGGTTAGAATGCCCCGTTTTTTAAAAAATCCTATTAGGAAACACATAACATGACAAAAATGTGGGATGACATTGACCCAACGGAAACAAAAGAGTGGTTAGACGCGTTTGCTTCCTTAGTAAAATATGAAGGCAATGAACGTGCTGCTTTTATGATCGAACAATTAGTCGAAGCGGCCGGAAAAAAGGGGCTTCTGACGGGTGGTTTGAATACGCCCTATTGCAATACCATTCCTCTTGAACAACAACCTGATTACCCAGGTAACCATGAATTAGAACAAAAAATCGATGCAATCATTCGTTGGAATGCAGTCGCCATGGTTTTACGGGCAAAAAAAGAAGCGGGCGGTGTAGGCGGTCATTTATCTTCTTATGCGTCAATCGCCAGTCTTTATGAAGTGGGCATGAACCATTTTTTTCATGGCGCAACGGAAGAAACCCCGGGTGATTTGATTTATTTTCAAGGCCATTCTTCTGAAGGAAATTACGGCCGTGCCTTTTTGGAAGGGCGCCTCACTGAAAAACATTTAAAAAATTTCCGTCAAGAAGTCGATGGAGAAGGGGTATCGTCTTATCCACATCCTTGGTTAATGCCTCGTTTTTGGCAATTTGCTACGGTGTCACTCGGGCTAGGCCCCTTGCAAGCCATTTATCAAGCACGCTTTTTAAAATATCTTGAAAACCGTAAATTTATTGAAGCCAATCAACGCAAAGTGTGGGTGTTTTGCGGTGATGGTGAAATGGATGAAGTGGATTCAGTCGGCGCATTAACTGTCGCTGCACGTGAAGCATTAGATAACATCATTTATGTGGTTAATTGTAATTTACAACGTCTCGATGGCTTAGTACGCGGTAACGGTAAAATCGTTCAAGAATTGGAAGGAGTGTTTCGCGGCGCGGGTTGGAACGTAATTAAAGTATTGTGGGATAGTGCCTGGGATAAAATTTTCGCAAAAGATACCAAAGGTTTGTTATTAAAACGATTGGGTCAATTAGTGGATGGTGAGTTGCAATATGCTTATCTGCAAGGTGATGACTTCCTCCGTGATTTTTTAGCGGGCTCCAATGAAGAATTAAAAACTTTATTAGCTGAGTTTTCGGATAAAGAATTAACAGTGCTGCACCGCGGCGGTCATGACACCGTAAAAATTTATGCGGCGTACAAAGCAGCGGCAGAACACAAAGGCCAACCCACGGCTATTCTTTTCCAAAGTGTGAAAGGCTACGGACTCGGAAAACACGGTGCAGAGGGTCGAAACATTGCCCATAACCAATTAGAAATGAATGAAGAGGAATTAAAAGCATTTCGTGCGCGTTTCAATTTACCTTTAACCGATAAGCAGCTCTTAGGGTTGCAATTTTTAAAATTGCCTGACGATGACGAAGCGATGCAGTATATGCATGCGCAACGTAAAAAACTAACCGGTTATTTACCCGCGCGTTTTGCGCCCAAACAAACCTTAAAAGTACCGCCATTAAGTGCATTTGATGCGGTGTTGAAAGGTACCGGCGATCGCACGATGTCAACCACCATGTCTTTAGGCCGAATTTTGAATGTCTTAGTCAAAGATTCGACTATTGGTTCTCGTATCGTGCCTATTTTCTCGGATGAAGTTCGTACGTTTGGTTTAGAATCCTTATTCCGCCAAATTGGGATTTATTCGCATGTCGGTCAGCTTTATACCCCTGAAGACAAAGAGCAATTGCTGTTTTATCGTGAAACACAAGATGGACAGTTATTAGAGGAAGGAATTACGGAAGCAGGTTGTATGGCATCCTGGATTGCTGCCGCCACCTCCTATTCGACGCATTATGTACCGATGATTCCTTTCTTTACTTATTATTCGATGTTTGGTTTTCAACGGGTGGGCGATTTAATTTGGGCAGCGAGCGATATGCGCGCACGCGGCTTTTTAATTGGCGCAACCGCAGGTCGTACTACCCTGGAAGGGGAAGGATTGCAACATCAAGACGGCCAAAGTTTATTAGCGGCATCGGCTGTACCGACATGCCGCGCGTATGATCCCACATTTGGTTACGAAATGGCGGTGATTATTCAACATGGTTTACGCGTGATGTATGAAGAAGAACAAGATGTGATTTTCTACATTATGGCGATGAATGAAAAATATGCGCATCCTGAAATGCCAGCGGGTGTAGAAGAGGGCATTATCAAAGGGATGTATTTATTCAAAGCAGGCAATAAAAAATCCAAAGAAAAAGTTCAATTGCTGGGTAGTGGCGCTATCTTGCGTGAAGTCATCGCAGCAGCCGAATTGCTTGAGCAAGATTTCAATATTGCTGCCGATATTTGGAGTGTCACCAGTTTTGCAGAATTACATCGTGAAGGCATTGCCATCCAGCGCGAAAACATGTTTTCGCCTGAGAAAAAAGCGAAACAAACCTATGTTGAAACCTGTTTGGCAGAGCATAAAGGTCCTATTGTGGCTGCGACAGATTATGTTCGCGCTTATGCTGATTTAATTCGACCCTTACTCTCGCGTTCTTATACCGTATTAGGAACCGATGGTTATGGCCGTAGTGATACGCGTGAAAAACTCAGGCATTTCTTTGAAGTCAATCGTTACTACATTGTGGTTGCTGCACTCTATGCGTTAGCCCAGGAAGGCACGATTCCTGCAGCGAAGGTGACGGAAGCGATGAAGAAATATAAGATAGACCCCAAAAAACCGAACCCGGTAACCGTTTAGGAGGATGTCGTTCATGACAAAAAATATTGTGGTGCCTGATATTGGTGGAGCGACAGATGTCGATGTGATCGAAGTCCTGGTCAAAGTAGGGGACAAGATTCAAGTCGATTCTCCTTTAGTAACCTTAGAATCCGATAAAGCCACCATGGAAGTACCCTCTTCCGAGGCCGGGGTCATTAAAGAAATTAAAGTGAAAGTGGGAGATAAAATTTCGCAAGGTTCAGTCATTGTGGTGTTGGAAGGTGCAGAAGTGCAAACGGAAAAACCCGTAGAAAAACCAGCCGCGCCGCAAAAAACAGATGATCGCGAAAAACCTGCTGCCATTCCAACACCAACACATCCCGTTGAAAAATCAACATCGGAGCCACAACCGCAAGTGGGAACGGTGATGGTTGCCGGTCACAACAATGCCGATGTCCACGCGGGCCCTGCTGTGCGTAAGTTAGCGCGTGAGTTTGGCGTGGATTTGGCGCAAGTACAATCCTCGGGTCCCAAGCAACGTATTATAAAAGAAGACGTGCAAGCGTTTGTGAAATCGCGTTTAGCAGCAGTGCCTGCAACGACGACCAGTGGCACAGGATTGCCTGCTGCGCCGACCGCTGATTTTGCTAAATTTGGGCCGGTTGAAACGTTAGCTTTGTCCCGCATCAAAAAGTTATCAGGCAAAAATTTACATCGCAATTGGCTGCTCGTTCCGCACATCACGCAATTCGGTGAAGCCGATATCACAGAGTTAGAAAATTTTCGTCAAAGTCAAAAAACTGTTTTAGAAAAACAAGGTGTGAAACTGACGCCGCTGGTTTTTATTATGAAGGCAGTTGTTGCATCCCTCAAAGCATTTCCCCATTTTAATTCTTCACTGGATTCCAGTGGTGAAAACTTAATTTTAAAAAATTATTACCACATTGGTGTAGCAGTCGATACACCGGATGGTTTAGTGGTGCCGGTGATTCGCGATGTGGATAAAAAAGGCATGAAAGAGTTAGCCAAAGAATTAAATGATATCAGCGAAAAAGCGCGGAAAAAGCAATTGACGGCAAACGATATGCAAGGCGGCTGTTTTTCCATTTCCAGTTTAGGTGGTATTGGCGGCACAGCTTTTACACCTATCGTTAATTTACCTGAAGTGGCTATTTTAGGTGTTTCAAAATCGTCTTATAAACCTGTTTATCAAGACGATGCTTTTGTACCCAAATTGATGCTGCCTTTGTCACTTTCTTATGATCATCGTGTGATTGATGGTGCGGATGGCGCACGTTTTATTGTTCACTTAAGCAATATGCTAAGTGATATTCGTAATCTATTACTGTGAGGAATCAATAAAAATGAGTGAAATACAAGCTGAAGTGGTTGTATTAGGCAGCGGTCCGGGTGGCTATACGGCAGCATTTCGCGCAGCCGATTTAGGAAAAAAAGTCATTTTAATTGAGCGTTATGAAACCATTGGCGGTGTATGTTTAAACGTAGGGTGTATCCCTTCTAAAGCATTATTGCATTCAGCCAAGGTGTTGGAAGAGGCGCACGAAATGGCGCAATGCGGTATTGAATTTGGTAAGCCGAAAATCGATACGCAAAAATTGCGTGATTGGAAAAACAAAGTCGTTAATCGATTGACTGGCGGTTTAAAAACACTGGCAAAACAACGCAAGGTAGAGATTGTACAAGGGGTTGGAAAATTTATTTCCAGCAATGAAATTGAAGTGGATGGGGCGAAAGGCAAGCAAGTGATTCGATTTGACAATGCCATTATTGCAGCCGGTTCACGTCCTGTGAAATTACCTTTTTTGCCGGATGATCCACGCATTATTGATTCCACCGGCGCCCTCGAGTTAGCAGAAACCCAGTGTAAGATGCTCGTGATTGGCGGCGGCATCATTGGTTTAGAAATGGCAACCGTTTATAACGCCTTAGGCGCTGAAATTACCATCGTGGAATTGATGGATCAAATTATTCCGGGTGCAGATAAAGACATCGTCATGCCTTTATTTAAGCGCATTCAAAAACGTTATAAAGCTATTTTGCTGAAAACAAAAGTCACTAAAGTAGAAGCCAAAAAAGATGGTTTATATGTAACCTTCGAAGGTGAAGGCGCGCCGGCCACACCGGAACGTTTTGACCGTATTTTATCTGCAGTGGGACGCCGTCCGAATGGCGATCAAATCGCAGCAGATAAAGCGGGTGTCAAAGTTGATGAGCGCGGTTTTATCACTACAGATAAGCAAATGCGCACCAACGTTCCTCATATTTATGCCATCGGCGATATTTGCGGCAACCCTATGTTAGCGCATAAAGCCATTCCAGAAGGCCGAGTTGCAGCCGAAGTCATTGCAGGAATGAAACATTATTTTGATCCTAAGTGTATTCCAAGTGTTGCTTACACAGACCCTGAAGTTGCGTGGGTAGGACTGACTGAAAATGAAGCAAAAGCCAAAGGTATTAAGTATGGCAAGGGTGTATTTCCTTGGGCGGCAAGCGGTCGCGCGTTAAGTATTGGCCGCGATGAAGGGATGACCAAGTTATTGATTGATGAAACTTCACATCGTGTGTTGGGTGGTGCTTGCACCGGCCCGAATGCAGGCGAATTAGTCGCTGAAATCGGTTTAGCCATTGAAATGGGCGCGGATGTTGAAGATATGAGTTTGACGATTCATCCTCATCCTACTTTATCTGAAACGGTTGCGATGGCTGCTGAAGTGTTTGAAGGGACAATTACGGATTTGTATTTGCCCAGGAAAAAAGTCGAAACAACACCTGCTTAAAAAGGCTTTTTGTAGGGGCGGACCCATGTGTCCGCCCAGCGGCCTTAATCTTAGTCCGGACGTACACATGGGTCTGCCACTACAAGAGCGTTTTTAGGTAATAAAGTGAGAAAAGCCACTCATCAAGATATTTCACAGTTAATCGCAATTGAGGAAGCCACCCAAGCGGCTCCTTGGACGGAAGGTATTTTTAGACGGTCATTGGCAATTGGTTATGACTGTTGGGTTATCGAAGAGCAACAACGCGTAGTTGGATTTATTATGATGTCATCCGTGCCTGGCGATGACGCGCATATTTTAAATGTATGTGTCGATCCAGTTTATCAGCGTCAAGGCTTTGGACAGAAATTATTGCGACAGGCAATTTCAGAAGCGGAACAGAAAAAAAAGAACATGGTATATCTGGAAGTTCGTCGCTCCAATAAATCGGCGATCGCATTGTATGACAAACTGGGATTTGTGCAAATCAGCGAACGGAAAAATTATTATCCATTAAAAGATAAACGAGAAGATGCATTGGTTTTTGCACTTGAGTTAGGCGTCTAATCCATCCTATTTTTATTTTAAAACACAACGAGATCACCATGACTGAACTCACGAAACAACTGACTAAACGTCGCACCTTCGCCATTATTTCTCACCCTGACGCCGGTAAAACGACGCTCACCGAAAAGTTACTGCTATTTGGGGGTGCGATTCAAATGGCCGGTACAGTCAAAGGGCGTAAAGCATCTCGTCATGCAACATCCGATTGGATGGAGTTGGAAAAACAACGAGGTATTTCCGTTACGACCTCGGTCATGCAATTTCCTTACAAAGATTTTATTATGAATTTGTTGGACACGCCGGGCCACGCGGATTTTTCGGAAGACACCTATCGTACCCTGACCGCAGTGGACTCTGCGTTGATGGTGATTGATGCGGCAAAAGGGGTTGAAGAACGGACTATTAAATTATTAGAAGTATGCCGCTTACGTCACACACCGATTATTACGTTTATCAATAAAATGGATCGTGATACTCGCGATCCGATTGAATTACTCGATGAAATTGAAACCATTTTAAAAATCAAATGCGCACCGATTACCTGGCCGATAGGTATGGGCCGTGATTTTAAAGGCGTTTATCATTTATATGAAGATGCTGTGTATTTGTATGAGCCAGGCAAAAATACTATTCAACAAGAGGGCACGAAAATTCACGGTCTCAATAATTCTGAACTCGATGCGATTTTAGGCGAATTTGCTGCAGAAGTGCGGATGAATATTGAATTGGTTAAAGGTGCCAGTCATGCATTTGATCAAGCCGAATTTTTGCAAGGCAAACTGACTCCCGTTTTTTTTGGTTCAGCAATCAATAATTTTGGTGTGCGTGAATTACTCGATGCATTTGCTGATTATGCTCATGCACCGCAATCACGGGCAACCGAAACACGACTGGTTTCACCTAACGAAGAAAAATTTTCTGGGTTCATTTTTAAAATTCAAGCAAATATGGACCCTGCACATCGAGACCGAATTGCTTTTTTACGTGTCTGTTCCGGCCATTATTCACAAGGAATGAAAGTGCATCAAGTCAGCTTGGGTCGTGAAGTTAAAATCAGCCAAGCATTGACGTTTATGGCTTCAGATCGTGAACATGTCAGCGAAGCATGGCCAGGTGATATTATCGGTTTATATAATCATGGCACCATTCAAATTGGTGATACCTTTACGGAAGGGGAAAATTTAAAATTTACTGGCATCCCTTATTTTGCACCTGAATTGTTTCGATTGGTGCGTTTAAAAGATCCATTAAAATTAAAAGCATTACAAAAAGGATTAAAACAATTATGTGAAGAAGGCGCGACGCAATTATTTCGCCCATTTATCAACAATAATTTAATTCTAGGCGCTGTTGGTCTATTGCAATTTGATGTGGTCGCGTACAGATTAAAACACGAATATAACGTCGACTGTGTCTATGAATCCGTTTCTGTGGCAACGGCTCGTTGGATCTATTGCGATGATAATAAAAAACTGGAAGAATTTAAGAATAAAGCCATCGATAATCTTGCGTTAGATGGCAGTGATAATTTGACGTATTTGGCGCCGACGCGGGTGAATATGAATTTAATGATGGAACGTTGGCCGGAGATTGAATTTAGGACGACGCGAGAGCATTAAATATAATACGTCATCCCCGAATCTCAACCACGTCATCCCCGAATGCTTTAGTCGGGGACCTCCTCATTAGTAAACAGGTCCCCGACTAAAGCATTCGGGGATGACGTGGTTGAGATTCGGGGATGACGTTTATTACAACACTGTCGAAATATCTTTTCCACCAGAGCTTAATCTAAAATTATTGCGCCCATGTTCTTTTACATAGTACATAGCTTTATCTGCATTTTGTAATAATGTTTCAACATCTTCGCCATCTGTTGGATAAATGCTAATACCAATGCTGACTGTCGCGATAATAGTATGGTTTTGAAGGAGGACAGGTTCTGCTAATATATTGCATAAACGATTTGCAGTGATCGGAATAATTTCGTTGCTATTAATATTTTCTAAAATAATCGTGAGTTCATCCCCACCTAATCGTGCCACGATATCGGATTTACGCGTGTTTTTACAGATGCGCTCGATTAATTGTAAGAGCAATTGATCACCTACATGATGACCATAGGCGTCGTTGATTTCTTTAAAATTATCGATGTCAATATAAAATAATGCAAAAATAGAATTATTTCGTCGTCCGCGTTCAATCGCTTTCATTAAACTAAATTCAAATAAACTACGATTAGCCAAATTAGTTAAAGGGTCATGCGTAGCGGCATGGGCCAGTTTTTTGTTAATAATTTCCAATTCATTTTTAGTCTGTGAAATATTAGTGAGTAAAATATCATTTTCAAATTTTAGTCCGATAGAATTTTTAATAATGTCGTGCAAACGTAAGCACAACACCAGTAAATAAAAATAATAACCCATGCCCCCAATGCCAAAGAGTGGGTAGGTATCATGCAAGTCGGAGAAGCATAATAAAACAATCAGTGGAATTAAAGCTGTGCTGATAAAAACAAAAGCGGAAGGAGTATTAGCTGACAGTAAGGGTAACGCACCTGCGGTTACACCTGCAAGAACAAGAATAATGAGAGTTTGTTGAGTGTTATCAGCAGCAACAAATAAAACACTACCTGCTAATCCCCAACAGATGCCTCCTAATAATGCACCTAGAAAAAATAAATTTTTCCATAAAAGAATATTCGGATTTTTTTGCAGAGAATATATTTTAAGAAAAAGTAATCGTAATCCAAAAACGCCGATATACAAAAGATACCAACCAATTAATACGATGTTATTACCATCCGGATTGAACAAGCCAACTAAAATAATCGTCGCACAGAAAAGAGAGCTAATCTGACCTAATTTTAATAATTGATATACATGAGAAATGAGGGCTAAATTCAGCTTAGAATTGATCGGGGTTCTACTTTTAATCTTCATAAAACTCCTAAATTACCCTGGTCACATGGAAGCGTGAGCTAATGCAAAATAAAATTAAAACCTAAAACAAGGCGCGGTCCATTAATTTTTTAAATTGCAATTCGATCTTCTGTGCAGGAAGCGGGTGGCTCAGAAAATAGCCTTGTATAATATCACAGTCTTGCGATGTTAAATGTTGCACTTGCTCCGTTGTTTCAACCCCTTCTGCAACAATTTCTAAGCCTAGATTATGTGCGAGGGCAATAAAAGCATTCGTAATCGCAACATCATCAGGATTGTTGGGGACGCCTTTAATAAAGCTTTGATCAATTTTAATGGTGCTGATAGGAAATTGTTTGAGATGGCTGATGGACGTGCAGCCCACACCAAAATGGTCGATCGAAATTTTTATGCCCGTCGCTTTGATATCATCTAAATGTTTTTTTGCGGCAGTAAAATCTTCCATAACTGTCGATTCATTAATTTCCAGTTCTAAATATTTAGGATTTAACTCCGTTTCCGCTAAAATGGCTGAAATTGTAGTAACAATAGTGGGATGATTAAATTGTTTTGGCGATAAATTTAAGGCAATGGAAAAATGCTCATATCCTTCGTTTTGCCAATGTTTATTCATTTTACATGCTTCACGCAGCGCCCACTCACCCACTTTCAACATCATGCCTGTATCTTCGGCCACTGACAGAAATTGTGCGGGACTCAGGATGCCTAAAGTGGGATGGGCCCAACGCAGTAATGCTTCGATGCCAACAATACCACCACTTTTAATGTTTAATTTAGGTTGATAATACAAAACAAGTTGGTTTTTTTCTATTGCTTCGCGCAATTCACTTTCCAATTTAATAAATTCATGGGCTTCTACATCCATTTCATGGGCATGAAAGTGATACTTATTTCCCCCCTGTTGTTTGGCTTTATAGAGTGCCGCATCAGCGTTTTTTAATAAATCTTCTAATGAGGTCCCATCCTCGGGATAAATGCTAATACCAATGCTGGCGGTGAGAAAAAAGTCTTTGATCGGTTTTTTGCAAATTTGCAGTATTTTTTCAGCGACGACACTCGCAAATTTTGCTTTTTTAATATCGGTTAATAAAATAATGAATTCATCGCCGTCTAACCGGGCGAGAGTATCTTCGGTACGCAAGGTATTGGCTAATCGATGCCCCATTTTATTTAATACATAATCACCAAAGTTTCGACCCAATGTTTTATTAATATCATGAAAGGCATCGAGATCGATAATTAATATGGCGCAAAGTTGATTATGTCGTTTGGCGTGGCTGATTGCTTTGTTTAATGCAGCATTAAAAAAGGCACGATTGGGTAGCTCAGTGAGAGCGTCTTTATAATTTTCAGGGGGCGTAGGATTTTTGGGTTCGCTTGATGCTAATTCGATTGCGGAATTGATTTTGGCAAGTTCATTGATATTATTATCAAATTGTTGTTGTAAATGAGCGAGCGTGGTTTCATTGTTGTCCAGTATTTCATTAATTTGCAGCGTGATTTTATTCAATTCCTCGTCTTTATTGATCGGCAGTCTTTGGGTAACCGATTTTTCGGTATTAATATGATTAAGTTGTTGGTGTAGAGACTCGATAGGTTGAAGAAAATAATAATAAAATAAACCAAACATGCCAATAAAAAATAAAATAATAAATGCACTCAGTGCAAGCAAGTTAGGAAAAAAAATACTTAATAAATTGGTCAATACAATGAATGCTGCACAAGCAATCCCCATCGTAATGAGCATTTTGGTTTGTAATTTCATTAACATACCTCCTTTATAGAGGTGAAAGAGCTCATGGAGATGATTTTATTGTGCGGATTTCATGCACAAAAGACAATCGATTTTTGCTGATTAAACACATAACTTATTTTATAAGGTATGTTAACATAATAGTTGGAGCATTTGCTTGTGGGCCTATTATGTGGAGAAAATTTTTATCAGATGATCGCCCGCAATTCACTGACAATCAGCTCGATGATTATAACGCTTTGCTTCGTTATATCACCGACCTGGCGCAGCATAAATTAGGTTACCCTGTTTCCCTGCTCACTTTCTTGGGCTTGGTTGATAACAAAAGGCTGGGCATTAAGTCTGGCAGTCTAGCGAATATTTTGCTGAATAATGTAGGCGATCCCTATAAAGATTCTGAAACATCGCGTATGGAAGTGAAGCGCCATGAAAGAAAATTACTGGCCATTTTAGAGAAATTTTATGGGTTGCCAGAGCACGGTGCGCGTGGCTATGTGACAACAGGTGGGACAGAAGGAAATTTTGCCGGATTGTGGTGGTCAAAACGATTTATGGTTAATGAGGTATTACCGAAATTAATCAAAAAAGATGATGAAATAAAGCAATTGCAACGTGAAGAACAAGAAAATTCTGCTGGATTGGTAAAAATCCCCAATAACGATTATCAAAATCGTGTTTTGCAATTACAAAAAATTATTGATAGCCGCGATGCGCTTGCACAAGCGAATAATATTGTTCAACAACTGCTTATTCCGACGGTTTTTTTTACAAAGGATCATACGCATTATTCTATTCCAAAAATTGCTGAAATTTTGCGGCTAAATATTCGACCCGTTATGGCAAATACCGATGGATCAATGGATTTAGCCAATTTTAAAAAAGAATTGATCTTGCATTTAGGGGCACATCCAAACAGTGCTGTCATCGTCATTGCAAATATTGGCACAACGATTACAGGCGCCATTGATGATGTGCCTGGCATTAAAAAAATTCTCGATGAATCTCAACCTAAACCACTTTATACAATTCATTTAGATGGGGCATTGACCGGTTTTGTGGTGCCAATTTTAAAACCCTTTGGTGATATTCCTAATTATTTTGATGCGTTAGGTGTGAATACCCTCGCATTTTCTGCGCATAAATATCCCGGACTTTCTCAGCCATGCGGCGTTATTTTAGCGAAACAAGAGTTTTTTAAAAAAGCATTTGCAAAAACGGAGCGCAGTGTCGAATACGTCGGCAATATTTTAGATGTGACGATTACGGGTTCACGTTCCGGATTAAACGTATTGATGTTTTATAATGCATTGCATGCATTAGGACTGCATAAAAATAATGATAAATTAACAGCAATGGTGAATGAAAATTTGGCTATTGCAAAATATCTTTATGAAGAATTAGTCAAGCTTTATGGTAGGGATAAAGTGCTTTATCCCTACCATTTTAATATTATTTTTCCAAAACCGTCGATGGATTTAGCTAAAAAATATCAATTAATGATTACAGGAGAGAGAGCCACGATTTGCGTGTTATCTAACGTGACAAAAGAGTTAATAAATCGTTTTATTCATGAGCTGTGTTTAGAAAAGGAGAAGACTATGATTGTTCCAAAAACTGATTTTAGTATTCGCACACTAAACAAAGAATATATGGATTCTGCATTGGAATTATTTATTAAATCATTTTGTGATAGTGAGCCTATCACAAAGCATTTACATATTTCTTATGACGATTATGAACCTTTTGCCAGGGAAGTTGTTGAAAAAGCAGTACGTGAAGGAATGAGCGTGGTTGCAATTGACAAAAATGATAAAGTGATTGCCTGCGCAATTGCTGAAGATATTGTCAGTCCATTTGTGCCTCATCTTGCAAAATATCCTAAGATGAAACCCATTTTTGCTTTGCTTAATGAATTAGATAAGCCGTTTATGAGTAATAAAAGTTTTCTCAGAGGAAAGATTGCCCATGTTTGGATCGCTCTCGTTGATCCCAACTACCGTGGTAAAGGTTTGTCGACAGCGATTGATATGGCGTGTGGCGAATTGGCGGTGCGTAAAGGATTTGATTTTGCTTATGCGGAATTTACGAGTGATGTCAGTGAAAAAATCACACAGCACTATGATGTTTATAAGCTATGTCACAGTATTAAATTAGAAGATTTCGAAATGGAAAGCAGTGAACATCCTTTTTCAGGGGTCAAAGGTAACGCAACGGCCTATATTGTGGGATTAAAGCCTGGGATTAAATTAGAAGCCCTGGAAAAGTGTTATAAGGTAGATAAGAGTCATTAAAAGCACACTGGGATGCCCCAGTTATTGCAACAATCTCCAGTGTTGTTGCGTCTCACCATTAAAACTGCACTTGTAGGGGCATGGCGTGCCATGCCCGGCGGCTTCAACGAAATAGGCAGCACGGGCACGGCACGCCGTGCCCCTACAAAAACAGGTTTACGCAACATACAATTTCCCCTTATTTATCAGGAGTCCTACTGGAGCGCGGGGGCTACTGCTATTTTATCAAACAGTTATTATTTTTTTACCGAAAACCCACTATATTTCCAATATTTAGTATAATATTGATATTACATATGAATTTTAATCTGGAGTATAAGCATGTCTAATGTTCGCCGTTCCTCTGCTTATCCCAAAGACGAAACTATTTTTAAAAAACTTTATAATTTGTGCGCATCTTATCAGGCGCGAATTGATAATGAGCTGAAATTAATTGATCATTCAGACCCTATATTGCTGGAAAAAAAGAAGGCTATTACAGCCCTTCTTGCAGAATTAGCAAGCAATAATAATAATGATCAAAAAATAAGAGCGATTGCAGAAAAATTAGCCGAAGTAAAAAAAGCGTTAAGTAAAAAGCGTGGCTTAGGCCAAGCGAATCTGTTATCGGATTCTAAAGGGAAAAAATTAGTTGAAAATCTTGTAACATTAATCACTCCCCGATTAAAAATGGTCCATTCTTTAAAAGAAGAACACGACATCTATTTTGTTGAGATAAATCGCTGTTTAGTTAAGTTTGATAAAAACGCAAGGCCTCAATTTAATACTGAGTTGATGAATTTTCTAAAAGGGAAAAAAGCTTATCTCGTTCGTTCTTTTGATCACGATTATCCGGATTATATTGAGCCACTCTGTAGTGAAATCGAGGCAAAATTAGTGGAGAGCGGTGTACTCGTGCAAGCTGTTTGCATGCCAAAGGATGTTTATGGATTATCTCATGCATATCGTTACAAGGAGCAAGAGGCTAAAGCATTCGAGCATAAGGAACGTAAAGCTGCAGGTATTAACTATAAATTAGGGCAGACGTATGAACAAGAGCTCAAACCCTTAGAAGAGGCTCTTATAAAAGCCCAGGGAAAAGCGAAGGCTGTCCTTTCTGAGTGGGAATTTCAACTGTGCAAAGAAAATATGGAGTTTCAGGAAATTTTCACTTACTTAAAAAGGATGGTCCAATCTGATTCGACCAAACGAATGCCTTTAAGCATATTCCTGGGACTGGCTGCCTCAGTAGAGTCAGTAGAGCGCTTTGGCTTTGCTTTTTTAAAAGTGAATAATATAGCGACTATGAAATTAAGGTTTAAAGAATATCTTCGAATGGCATCTGAGCAAAACATAGAAACAGCGGGAGATTTTTTAGATTACCTCGAAAAGACCAGGAAAACTTTAAAGCTTTCTGCTGATAAAGTTAAAGCATTTTTCTCAGTGGAACAAAGTCTGTACCAATTGGCTAGATTTCGGGGCACCCAATTTTTCGAACAAAAGCAGTTTAATAGGAGTGAAAGTGATTTGCATCGAAAAGCCTGGGGCGAGTTAACACTATCGCAGCATGATCGCGTCATTATAATTAATAGCGATAAAGGCACTCATTCCTTAATAAATTCCATGCATCGGCAAGAAAAACAGGCGCACGGTCTTTTGACTACGCTGCCTTTTGCGGGTGAAAAAAAAGAGGAGAGATTGCGTTCTAATGATTCATCTTGTTATGTTCCTAAAGGAGAATTTAGTGCATCTATACACTCCCCAGCTACGCTATTAATTCAGCTGGAATTGCAGACTGTTCTCTATGATTCATATAATCTTAATCTGCTAAAAGTGGATGCGAAAAAGCCGCATATGAAGGTAGAGGTGCATAACCAAACTTACCTTCTTCCACCGGCTATCGGGGAAATGGTTCGCTTATTTAAATCCCTGCCCCCAGAAGCAACGGCACTTGAAATTTATAAATGGTTACTTGTCTTTAAAGACACAGCTAATGATCTCAAAGATAAATTTAGTCATGGAGTTGCCAGCGCTTTTTATCAAGTCATTACAGAAGGCTTGGAAATGTTAACAGCCGATCCGGACATTGCGCAAAAAAAATTATCGGCAGGATTAATCGCGCTAGAAGACGGCTTGCGTGGAAAGCCAGTCGATGCTTCCTCAAGAGATTCTATTTCGAAGGGAACCTCGCCATTTGAACGAATAAAAAATGAGCTGTTAAATCCAATCAATCTCAGGGAGTGGTCTGCTACCCATTCATCTTCAGAACATCCGCCACGAAAAAGATTTGGTTGTTTATTTTCAACGTCGACCAAAAAAGAAAATGTCCTTGTTCGTCAGCCGTCAGGCCAATGGGGTTTATATGTTTTGCCGGAACCTATTGCAAAGATGGTATTGCTCGCCTTAAAAAATCAAGAGGAAGCATTGATGGACTATGCAACGGCGGTTATAAAATCTTCTACTAAGTTAGGCGATAAACCAGCTCATCAAGTTTTCCAGAAAGAGTTGAGGGCTTTTGTCGACCCTGACTGCACCTTGCATCTATCTCGAACGCTAGTTTAGCGTCCTCTTAAGCCCCCGAGCCTACGCATGAAAGAATTTTTATGACGTGTAGGGTGGATTAGACGCGTTTTTTGCTTCGTAATCCACCAAATAAGAAAATGGCCGCTTTTTATTTGGTGGATTACGGCAAAAAACGCCGTGCCACCCTACATTTCTGTCAAAGAAAATTTTCATGCGTAGGCCCTGCCTTAAGCCCATTAAAAACTACTACTATTTGTACATCAATGATAGAATCAGCAACAAGTCAACCAGGGATTGGGTGATATGGATATCGTCGCCGACCAAAAATATATTTCTAGCGAAGAAAAAACGCAGATTAACCAGCAAGTCAAAGAAGAGTTAATCGAGCATCTTTATCGCGGCTGTTTGCCTGGTACAGTGAGTGGCATTCCTGTTGGCATCGCTATTTTTATCGACTTTTATCATTACACACCCAACTCACTCCTGATTCCGTGGTTTATTGCTTATAATCTTGCTTTATTAGCATTGACGGGACTTTATCTTTTTTATCGAAAAAATAAAGAACGTTTCAGTTTGAATACCTGGTTAACTGCCTATTCCGTTGTGATGTCCGTTTGTGCCGTGATGTGGGCAATTTGTGTTTTTTTGATTCCAGATAATTTGACTCGACAATATTTTGCGTTTATTGCGCTCTTTTTGATTGCCACAGGCTATGCCACGGGTACGATCGGTCAATTTTATTTATGTTTGCAAACCTTGACGATTATTGTTGTGCCATTGGCAGTTTGGTGTTTTTTGAAGGGCATGTTTTTTTATAACCTGGTCGGTTTCTTTTCTCTAATTTATATTGGTTTTATGGTGAGTCTTAACCATCGTAGTACACAATGGTTTAAAGATTCGCTGAAATTAAAATTAGAAAATACATTAGTCAGTTACCAAGCCAATCATGATCTATTAACCAACTTACCGAATCAACGCTTATTACCCCAATATATCGAATCGGCCATCCAATCTGTCAAAGGCAGTGGGAATACATTTGCTGTCGTTTGTTTTTCGTTAAATCGTATGGAAATGATTAACGATAGTTTGGGACATCAGGCAGGGAACGCCTTGATCCAAGCCGTGGCAGAGCGATTAACAGGATTAGCCACCGATCTTTTAGCGGAGGCAAATAATCCAGAATATAAAATCACCATTTCAAGAAAAGATACCTTTAACATTTTAGTGACTTCTTTGAAGTTGAATGAAGCGGAAGAAAAAATCCGTCTGTTGTTTAGCGTATTGGACGCGCCATTTTATCTGGAAAAACAAGCTGTCAAAGTCAGTGCCAGCATTGGCATCAGTTTGTATGAAAAAGACGGCGAAGATGCGCAAGCGTTATTGATTAATGCCGATGCTGCCATGTTTCGCGCCAAGCAATTTGGCGGTAATCGTCTTGAATTTTACCGCTCCGAAATTAATGCAGAAATTCCAAAACAATTGGAATTGGAAACCGATTTACATTCAGCGCTTGATAATAATCAATTGCAAGTTTATTACCAACCGTTGCTTGATTTAAAAACCGGCGAAATTGCAGGCATGGAAGCTTTATTGCGTTGGCCTCATCCTGTACGCGGTTTTATTTCACCGATGAATTTTATTCCGTTGGCGGAAGAAACCGGATTGATTGTGCCGATTGGCGAATGGGTCATGCGCGAAGCTTGCAAACAAACTAAACAATGGCATGAAATGGGGTTTTCGCATTTGAAAGTGGCTGTTAATTTGGCGGGAAAACAAATGCGTGAAGAAAATTTTTTACTAACGATTGATAAAGTGTTAAAAGAAACGGGATTAGATGTCAAGTTTCTTGAGCTGGAAATCACGGAAACGGCTATTTTAGATGAAACCGTCGTACATTTGATTAAAGAATTTAAAAAAATGGGCTTAAGTTTGGCGGTCGATGATTTTGGAACCGGTTATTCGGGCTTAAGTTACCTCAAACGTTTTGCTATTAATAAATTAAAGATAGACCAATCTTTTGTACGTGATATTCCAAGCAATAACGATAGTATTACGATTGTTTCAGCTATTATTGCAATGGCGAAAGAATTAAATGTAAAAGTGTTGGCTGAGGGTGTAGAAACAATTGAGCAGTTGCAATTTTTAAGAAGCAAGTCTTGTGATTTCATGCAAGGCTATTATTTTAGTAAACCGATTGATGCAAAAAATTTTACAGAATTACTGCAATCACGCCGTAAACTTTCGTTTTGATTTGTATGCCGCTTTAATTGTAAAGGAGAACAATGATGAAAGGGAAATTTAATAAAATAGTCACATTAAGTGCATTAGGGCTAACTGCAGCACTGTCTTCGCAAACGTATGCCGGCGGTTATAAATTGGAATTTCAAAGTCCTTCCGTATTAGCGGATGCAGGGGAGGCGGCTGTCGTCGAAGATGCGGGCACGAACTGGTATAACTCCGCAGGCTTAGTTTATTTGCCCAGACAATTTGTGGGCGGGCTCACCGATGTATATCAAGAAACACGGTTTAAAGGTACGGCTACCGCACCATCACCCATTTCAGGTTTCCCAGGTTATGCGAATATGAATGCGAAAGCGAGTTCTTACCCAAATGCTATTTTACCCGCGCTGCATTACAATCTTCCCTTCAAAGATCGTTATGCAGTGGGTCTCAGTATTGTACCGGCGTGGGGATTAATGGAAAATTATGGGGAAAATTCGGCTGTACGTTATAATCTCAACAAAATTTCAACCAAAACAATTGATGTCGCTCCCAGTTTTGCAATGAAGTTAACCGATCACTGGTCATTTGGTGTCGGCCCTGACTTCCATTATTTTTCGATACAAAGTCGTAGTCACGCATTTACTCAGCCCATTACCTTGGGTGATTCCTTATCACGCTATAACGCCAATAATTGGGGACGTGGCTGGCATGCAGGTTTGTTGTTCAGAGTAAATGATGCAACGCGCGTAGGTTTTAATTATCGCTCCAAAATTGTGATGAATATGACGGGTGGCGGCAATTTTACGTTGAATGATACGGCGAGTTTTCAAAATGATCAGTTCAAAGTCAGTATCCCTTTGCCGCCAGTTATGACGCTCAGTCTTTATCGCGAGATTAATTCCGTTTGGGCTGTCATGGGAACCGCAACCTATGAACAATGGAGTTTAATTAAATATTATTACGGTCAAAACTTTCAACAACCTCCTACGGCTGCTTCTCCGACGGGCCGAGTGAATGTCGTATTACCACAAGGATTTACTGACACGATCGATTTGGGTGTAGGTGCTCACTACAAATGGAATGAGCAATGGTTGTTACGCGGTTCCTTGAAATTGGTTGGAACGCCCACACGTGATGCGTATCGTGCATTAAGTTTTCCCGATGCTAAAAAATTAGGTATTAACCTGGGTGCTCGTTATCAAGTGAATAAAAAAGTTGCGGTGGATATGATTGCAGCACACGTATTTACAAACCAAGTGCATATCAATGATGTGAATCCTGCTTCCGGCGCTACCACGATTGGTCATGTTAATACCGGTATTAATTTAGTGGGTGCGCAGGTGGTTTGGGATATTTAGGAAATAAATTCCTTTGTCATCCACGCGGCATCTTTGCATCAGTCATCCCCGAATGCTTTTGTCGGGGATCTGTTTTACCTAAGAGGATATCCCCGACAAAAGCATTCGGGATGACGGATGGGAGGAGGACGGCTGATCCAGCCGATGACAGCAATGCACGAAATGCCGAACAAAATACAAAGAGCTCCAAAAACAAAATAAATCATAAGGAAACATAACATGCCTACAGTGAAAGCCTACGCTGCTGAAAAAGCCAAAGCCCCTTTAAAACCTTTCCAAATAGAGCGTCGCGATATGCGCCCCACCGATGTTGTGATTGATATTTTATACTGCGGTGTCTGTCATTCAGATGTCCATCAAGCGCGTGATGAATGGAGTAATGGAATTTTTCCCATGGTGCCCGGCCACGAAATTGTTGGAAAAGTCAGTCGTATTGGTTCAGCCGTGAAACAGTTTAAAGTAGGCGACAGTGTAGGGGTGGGTTGTATTGTCGATTCTTGCCGAGAATGTTCACCTTGTCAGCAAAGCTTGCAGCAATATTGTGAAAAAGGCATGGTTGGCACTTATAACGGACGCGAAAAAGACGGTACCGCGACCTATGGTGGTTATTCTGCGCAAATTGTTGTGGATGAAAATTATGTCTTAAAAATTCCGAGCAATTTGCCGCTCGATGCAGCAGCACCCTTGCTATGCGCAGGGATTACCACTTATTCGCCCTTGAAACATTGGAAAGTTAAAGCAGGGGACAAGGTGGGAGTAGTGGGTTTAGGTGGTTTAGGCCATATGGCTATCAAGTTGGCTGCTGCCATGGGCGCAGAAGTCACTGTGTTTAGCACCTCGCAAAATAAAGAAGCCGATGCTAAACGTTTAGGGGCGACCTATTTTGTGAATACTAAAAATCCCGACTTTTTGACTACCTATGCCAATCATTTTGATCTAATCATTAATACAGTCTCAGCTAACATTGATTTAAGTGCTTATTTAAGCTTATTAAAATTGGACGGCACCTTGGTGGCAGTCGGTGCGCCGGATAAACCTTCATTAGTCAATGCGTTTCCTTTGATTCTCAAGCGTCGACGTTTAGCTGGTTCGTTGATCGGTGGCATTAAAGAAACACAAGAAATGCTCGATTTTTGCGGTCAACACAATATTGTTTCAGATGTGGAAGTTATTTCCATGGATAAAATTAATGAAGCATATGAGCGTATGCTGAAAAGTGATGTGCGTTATCGTTTTGTGATTGATATGGCGTCTCTATAACAAAGTACGTTTGGAGGACAAAGCGCAGCGTGTCCACCAAACGATTTCTACATTGATAATCACTGCATATTAATTCTACCATAACGATCAGTTTTTATTTTTTTGAGTAAAAAAATGTGATTATTTGATGACTCCACAAACCATTCTCGATCCGCCGCCACCTAATTTTTCAGGATTATCGGAATAATTATCTCCGCCACTATGAATCATTAAAGCATGCTGACGGATATCATCTAAATGATGAATGCGAGGAGCAAGCACGGGTGTCGTTGCTGTGCCGTCAGCATTAACAAATAAAATAGGTAAATCGCCATAATGTCCTTCATCATTATAAGGACCTAAGTGCTTTCCGGTATTCTTTGGATCAAAATGGCCACCCGCTGACATGCCATTGGTATCACATGACGGATTCTGATGAATATGCAATCCATGAGCACCGGGTGTTAAGCCATATAAATGCGGTGTAAATAATAAACCATAAGCGGTTTCACTGATAACTACGGTTCCCGCGGATTCGCCGGTCCCTTTTTCAGCGGTATAATTCATAGAAACAGTATCAGCTAAAGTCATTGTGGTAAGAGTTAAGCAGGATGTGGCTAAAAAGCATTTTAATTTAAACATAACGATTGCTTCCTTTCTAAGATTTTAAAAATTGAGAATAACGATCTTGCATATTTTTATAACCCTGTGTCGCTTTAATCGAGTCTGGAACGCTCGTCGAGTAATCACTTGTTTCAAACGCCACCCCTAGCAAAAAAGCTATGGTTGCCACCCGATGCTAAGAATGCAAAACTGGCGAGAGCATATTCTTTTAACTCATCTGCAGTTAATTTTCCATAGAGTTTTGCCCCTAGCACCAGAGGAGCGGTATGCTTAGACGACCCGCATAGGCTGCCTGAGAAATAAGTTGCGAAATCAATAACTTACAGAATACACCTTGTGTTTTTTTGATATTCATGTACGATAATTACACATAATTATTCGTAACTTATTGATTCTAGAGGCTATAGTGAAAATAATCTCTGCATTAGTCGTCAGTGGTGTTTTATTTGCTATGAGTGTAGCTGCCTACGCAGCTGACACACACTATACTATTTTTGTCGATGCGGGCAGTTCGGGTTCACGATTACATATTTTTCAATATGAAAATACGACAGCTCTCTTACCTGTAGTGAACGATGTTTTTTCCGAAAGTGTTAAGCCCGGATTGTCTTCTTTTGCGGATACGCCAACGTTAGCGGGTGCCTCGCTTAAAACATTATTCGATGACGCCGCACAATTTTTACAAAAAAATGGGGCTAATCCATCCACCGTTTCGCTTAACGTGTTTGCGACAGCCGGTATGCGTTTATTACCAGAAAACAAGCAACAAGCTATTTATCAAAACGTAGAAAATTATGTGAAAACCCATTATGCCTTTACTCCTGGAGAAATGAAAACGATTAGCGGCACATGGGAAGGTATTTATGGTTGGTTAGATGTGAATTATTTAGCAGAAAATTTCCAACATCAGCAACCCACGGTGGGTTCTATTGATATGGGTGGGGCGTCAACACAAATTGTTTTTGCTACACAAGATCGAAGTCATCCTGCTGATGAAGTGACACTTCGAATAAACCAACGAGATTATATTATTTTTAGCAAAAGCTTTTTAGGATTAGGTCAAGATCAAGCGCTGGCTGCATTGAATACCAATTCATCCGCCAATCTATGTTACCCACATCAATATTCCCTGACGAGTTCATCCGTAGGTGATTTTGATTTCGCAAATTGTGGCACAATGTATTCTAACATTATTCAAAAAGCCGACGTTGCCTCACAAATAATTTCAACAGCAGGTCAATCTTTTGTGGCCTATTCCGGTGTTTATTATGCGTATCATGATTTTTTACAGATGGATGCTAACGTAAAACATACCGATATCGATGCGCGTATTCAGCAAGTTTGTGAAGAGCCGTGGGCACAATTACAAAAAGAATATTCCTCTATTCCCGAGAAATATCTTTCTACGTATTGCGCAAATAGCGTTTATATCGATCACTTGTTATATGATACCTATCAATTGCAAGAGGGTCAGTTAACAGTCGCTACCCAAATCAATCAAAAAGCGATTGATTGGACTTTGGGCGCTGCATTGTATAGCTTGTTACCTCATGCG
This sequence comes from uncultured Coxiellaceae bacterium, assembly GCA_964612855.1. GTDB lineage: Bacteria > Pseudomonadota > Gammaproteobacteria > DSM-16500 > DSM-16500 > DATIJJ01. The sequence goes on along the minus strand of CAZTDR010000005.1, from coordinate 1,532 downwards.
CTAACACAATAGATCCTTGCTGTTCGTGATTTTTGGCGGTAAGGTTACGCTATTTTTAAAATAGGCTTATTGTCATGACAGTTGTTACTCGTTTTGCTCCCAGTCCGACGGGTTATTTGCATGTCGGCGGCGCTCGTACGGCGCTTTATTGTTGGTTATATGCACGTAAAACCCAAGGCAAATTTATTTTGCGTATCGAAGATACGGATCTCGAGCGTTCAACTCAAGAATCGGTGCAGGCTATTTTGGATGGAATGCGCTGGTTGAATTTATCCTATGACGAAGGTCCTTATTATCAAACGCAGCATTTTGATCGCTATAAAGCAGTGATTGCGCAATTAGTCGAAGAGGGCAAGGCTTATCGTTGTTATTGCTCAAAAGAGCGTCTGGAAAATTTGCGCAATGCCCAAATGGAAAATAAAGAAAAACCGCGCTACGATGGTTTTTGCCGCGATCGTCAAGATCAGCCCACAGGAAGTTATGTCATTCGGTTTAAAAATCCAGTGGACGGTGTCGTTGAATTTGATGATTTAATTCGAGGTAAATTGGCATTTAGCAATCAAGAATTAGATGATTTGATTATTGCGCGTTCCGATGGCACACCAACCTATAATTTTACTGTCGTTGTCGATGATTGGGACATGCGGATCACGCATGTGATACGAGGCGATGATCATATCAACAATACACCGCGTCAAATTAATATCTTACGTGCACTCGGTGCAACACCACCTTCTTATGCGCATGTCCCGATGATTTTAGGCAGCGATGGTAAGCGTTTATCAAAACGGCATGGTGCAGTGGGTGTGATGCAATATCGCGAAGAAGGTTTTTTGCCTGAAGCTTTATTAAATTATTTAGTGCGCTTAGGTTGGTCCCATGGCGATCAAGAAATTTTTTCGCTGGATGAAATGATTAACTATTTTGAAATTCACGATATTAACAATTCCCCCGCCGCATTCAATACCGAAAAATTACTTTGGCTAAACCAGCATTATATTAAGACCAGTGATCCCGCGCGCGTCGCCGAAGAGTTAGCTTGGCATATGCAACAGTTGGGCATTGATATCACGCAAGGTCCGCCACTGACCGAGATTGTCAAAGCACAAGCTGAGCGCGCCAAAACATTGCGCGAAATGGCAGAAAAAAGCCAGTATTTTTATCAAAATGACGTTATCTACAATCCCGACTCAGTCAGTAAGCACCTAACACCTGATGTCAAACCGGCGCTTGCTGAAGTCCACGCACAATTAGCTAATTTGCCTACTTGGGACAAAGAAGCTATTCATCAAGTGATTGTTGATGTGTGTGAAAAACTGGGCTTAAAAATGGGGAAGGTCGCCCAACCCATTCGCGTAGCAGTCACGGGCGATACTATGTCACCCTCTATTGATGTGACGCTTTGCTTGTTAGGCCGCGAACGAGTACTCGATCGTCTAGGATCAATCGATAAATTGGTTTGACGATTGGATCGAGGAAAAATGTAGGGCACGAATTCAAATGCGAAGTGCAATGCCCTTTCTTTTACATTC
>CAZTDR010000004.1:0-62703 GCA_964612855.1 uncultured Coxiellaceae bacterium | reverse complement strand
ACCAGGGACACAAGGATTTTCAGTCCTTTGCTCTACCAACTGAGCTATCTGGCCACGCTGGGAGAAGAGGCGTTATTAAACCGATTGTTGGTGGTTGAGTCAAGTAAAAAATCCCCTTTTTTGAAGGAGAGGGGTCGTGTTTCTACGAAATACATGGAACCCATGCGTAGGGGCATAGCGTGCCACACTGCTGTCCGGTAAATCGGTATTAAATTTTCACAGCCGGTCGTTAGCCACGTCGCCCCGCAGCTTGTCCGGCATTGTTGCGTAAATCGAATAAAGTATTTTGTAGGGTGGATTAGACGCGTTTTTGCGTCGTAATCCACCTTTTCAGCGGCAGATTGGTGGATTACGGTGCAAAAAACGCACCGTGCCACCCTACATTTTTTATTAGAAACCGGTTGTGAAAATTTAATACCGATTTACCGGACAGCAGTGTAGCGTGCCATGCCCGGCGGCTTTGCAAAAATCGCGGAACACGGGTCCTACAAGACCCGTTATCCGCTCGTTTAATTCTGCTCAAACCAATTAAACACAGAAATAGCAATTTCTATCTGGAATTTCTTTTTGCTGGAATATCGCCTAAAACAATTTCACTGCTTTTTTCAGGCTTTTCTTCCATAGCTACTCTCAAAGTAGCACCTACTTCCGGCTTATTTCTCGTATAAAATTCATCGTCCGGTTTTCTACCTTCCTTATCCTTTAACTCAAATAAGCTAGGCATGCTTTTAGCCAGTTTTTCGAGTAAGGCAAGTCGCTGCTTAAAATTTAAGTCTGTAGAATCTACTATAAACCGAACCAGGTGATGTCCCAACCCGCTCCCTTCATCATCGCGCACCTGAATAGACTTAGCGGCTTTCTGCGCGGCAATAGGAAATGTCTGGGCGAGTAAACTAATTCCATCAACCAAGCCGTCTAAATTTTTACTTTCTACGTGGAGGGGATCAAGGCTAATATCATTTAATTTTACAAAAGCAAATTCAATAGGGGTTTGGGATTGCTGATTGCATTTGTCAAATAAATCCGTTTTGTTTGCTATCAATGTCGATAAAATAGGAGCGCTATGTAATGCCAGATGCCCTAAGTTATTTCCGGCTTTATCTTCTACATTTAAATTTAATGCTGGAATTGCGGTTAGGATGTCATTAAATAAGGGTGCATTAGCACTTAAAGCGATGTGCATCAAAGCTACTTGCCCTTGTGCGTTGGGTAGAGAAAATAAATGCGCTGCCTGGTTAGCCAACAGCCGCGCAGAATCGTCCATATTATATTTTGCAGCTAAATGGGCGAGATTATTTTGATCTTTATCCTGTGGAGGATGGGCTAGACTCATGATGGGGATAGCTGATTTTACTATTATCTTAAACGCTTGCGTTTTTTCATCAACTGAAAGTTTACTCTCCATTAATGCGGTAATTGGCGTATGGGCTTGTTTATCAAAAGCATGCGCGTCTTGAAATAATAAAATAAGAAAAAGTTTTTGTTTTTCTGAGTCGCCGCTCACTAGCCATTCGATAAATCCATTAGACCCCGCCTCTAAGACTTTATGCAGTATATTTTTACCCTTCGTATCTTGAATTGCCAATTGTGCCAGCGTCATTTTATCAAGGGTTGTAATGTCACCAGCAATGGCTGCCCAATGAGCAGCAGGATTTTCTCGATAGGCTCTGTAACTGCCATAAATTAAATCAATAAATCCACCGCCATGAACCCATGATTTTTTTTTACCCAGAATCGACGCCATGAGTATTTGTTTTTTTATTCCTTTCGAAAAAGATTGACAGAGAGCGTTATATTTTTCGGCCTCTTTTTCTAATTTTTTCGGGTGGCATCGGAACAGATCAGGAATACCTTGCACTTGTTTAAATGCGGTATTTAAGTTATTTCCTGCCAGATAATACGCCGTACGATAAGCATCACCTATTAAGAAAAAAACTTTTTTATCTCCCTCTTTTGACTGATGAATAATGGCTGCTTTTGATGCTTGTTGTAACGGTGAAAGAAAAAGAAATAGAAGATGATTTTTTGCATCTGATGTCGATATCAGTTTGACAGACGGTTTTGCAATTAAAGCTATTCGTGTTTTGATCAGGTTAAATATGGCTGCATGAGCTGTATGTAAGTTCTGAAGTAAATGTTCTGGCGTTTTATCTCCATCAGCTGCATTGTATACAGCAGCTTTAGCTGCATAATAATTATTATAAAGATTAGCCGGTATTTCACAAGTTATGTGACACGCAGCTACTTTTGTCTCTGCTTTTATATCAATAACGATGGAGTAGTACAACCCGTCAGGGGCAACACCAATTTGTGTGTGCTCCCTGTCTGCTTTTGGAATTTCATCCAGTATTTCACAGGCAATGTTTTGAATGCCGACATGATATTGATGAGGTTTACTGAAATCTTTCGAATAAGTGACTTGTTGCTTTTTAGGCAATCCCTTGTTTACGACATCAACAGCATGATGGTTGGGGCCATCGGCACCCACTAACATGCCGAAATGAATTTTTTTGTTTTGTGGCGATACGGGTGTAGCTGTGGATTCAATAGCTGCAACACCTTGATCAAGATCAACTTCAACTAATGTGCTTCTTTCAAAAATAGTCAACGGATTAGCTTGGTTTAAATTTTCTTTATTTTGTGCTGCAAGAAAATGCAAATGCCGAAATAAAAACTTTTCTATTTCTGAAATAGGGAGCCATTTCATTTCATCCAGCAATTTTATAAACTGATTGTCTTCTGGCGAGGGTTCCTGTTTAAGAGAGGCGGTAAAATACATATGAAGCAAATAATCACGCGCCTCTTTTTCTAGCACGACTCTTTGCAGTCGACTAAATTGATCCTTAGAGCGGTCAACAACGATCGCAATAGTTTTACCTGCACGTAACGCTTCTACCGCGGTGGCTAAACCCGCAGGCCCCATGCCTGAAATGAGTACGTCTACTTTCTCTTCTTTACGTTCTAGCATTTACACACTCCACGTTAATTATAGTTTTTCGTATACGACAAAATTGCATAGAATGCCTTCCCAGCAGGGGAAGGTGGCACAAAGTGTCGGATGGGGAAGTCAAAAATTTACAGACCTGCTGACGATTAAGTCATTGCAATGTGCTGTAAATATAGACTTGACGCTCTTGAGATCGCGGGTTTTTTGTCATCCTCGAATGCTTTTATCGGGGATCTGTTCACTGATGAGAAGGTCCCCGATGAAAGCATTCGGGGATGACATAAGCTAATTGAATTTATTATTTGGACTCCCCCATCCGGCACTTTGTGCCACCTTCCCCTGCTGGGAAGGCATTCTAGGCAATTTTGGCGTGTACAGGGATTATACACCTATCACACCTCAAGATGCGAGGTTTACCCTCTTAAAACACAAAAGATTAGCGAGAACGGTTCTTACTTTTCCTTCTTCACATATCCCGCCGGTGCTTCACTCCCACCGCCAAACAAAAACTTTTCCATTTCCACTGTCAAAAATTGCCGGGCTTTGACATCGAGCATGCTAAGTCGATATTCATTAATTAACATCGTTTGGTGATTTAACCAAAGCTGCCAGGCTTCTTGAGAAATGTGATCATATACTTTTTGACCTAGCACCCCAGGGTAGGGTGGTTGTTCAAAACCCACGGCGTCTTTATTTAATTTCTGACAATAAATCATGCGCATTGGATAAACTCCTCAGAATTTTTTTGATAGGGGCAGGTAAGCCAACAGTTTGAGCATCGTTTAAGACATACCAAATTTGATCGTCACTGTCGGTGATTTTAGCAGGTTTTGTTTTAACGGAGAGAAAAACTGGCAAAATATCCAAATGAAAATGGCTGAAGGTATGACGAAAACGATCGCCGTAATGCAAAAGACGCGCTGTCGATAAGTGCAATTGTTGGCGGCAATAAGCCAAAATATCTTCTTCAACCGCCAATCCATTTACTTCCGGCAAGCTCCAAAGACCACCCCAAATGCCCGGCGTTGGCCGTTTTTTTAAAAAAACCTGCTGCTGATATTGCAAAATTAATAAAGTGGCTTGTCGCACAGGCAATTGTTTTTTCGGTTTCGCAGCGGGAATATGTTTCGTCAGCCCTAATGTAGAGGCACTGCAATGCGGCAGAATGGGACAACGTGCACAATGCGGCTTACCGCGCACACAAATCATGGCGCCTAAGTCCATCATCGCTTGTGTATAATCCGCGATACGTTGCTGTGGCGTGAATGATTCAGCGAGTTGCCACAAATGGTCATTTACTTTTTTTTCACCCGGCCATTGCTTTATACCGGCAACGCGCGTTAGAACACGTTTCACATTGCCGTCTAAAATCGTAGCGCGTTGTTGAAAAGCAATCGCCAAAATCGCGCCTGCGGTTGAGCGACCGATGCCAGGTAACGATTGTAATTCTTCCAGCGTATCAGGAAATTGTCCACCTCGATCGTGCGCAATTATTTTTGCACTCCGATGTAAATTGCGCGCGCGACTGTAATAACCTAATCCAGTCCAGACATGTAAAACTTCATCTTCCGTAGCATGGGCAAGTGATTCTACAGTCGGAAAACACTGCATAAAGCGCTCAAAATAAGCAATAACCGTACTTACTTGCGTTTGCTGCAACATTACTTCTGAAATCCACACGCGATACGGTGTTTTATTTTGCTGCCAGGGTAATGTTTTACGCCCATGTTGATCAAACCACGTCAGTACTTTTTTTTGAAACGCAGCCGGTGAAATTATTTCTAACATAGAAGCTCTAGTCTCACGGTGGAGTTTAATATACCTGAACGCACGATTTTTTTAGCTGCCTCAATATCGGGCGCAAGATAGCGATCTTTATCATAAAATGCAACCTGCTCACGCACTAATTCAAATACTTTTTCTAAGCGGGGTGAGGTTTTTAGCGGACGACGAAAATCAATTCCCTGACACGCAGCGAGTAATTCAATTGCAACGATCCCAGCCGTATTTTCCGTCATGGGTGATAAGCGCCGCGCCGCATAGGTTGCCATGCTGACATGATCTTCTTGATTGGCCGAGGTGGGTAAACTATCAATACTAGAGGGATGTGCGAGTGCTTTATTTTCACTCGCCAATGCGGCTGCTGTCACTTGGGCAATCATAAAACCGGAATTGATGCCGGGATTATTCACTAAAAATGCAGGCAAACCACTAAAGTGGGGATCGATCAGTAAGGCGATGCGTCGTTCAGATAACGCCCCGATTTCCGCGATACTCAATGCCAGTGTATCGGCTGCCATTGCCACCGGTTCAGCATGAAAATTACCCCCTGAAATAATGTCGTTATCAAGGGCAAAAACCAAGGGATTATCCGAAACAGCATTGGCTTCCGTTAACAAAGTTTGCTGCACGAATAAAATATGCGCTAAACACGCGCCCATTACCTGAGGCTGGCAACGCAGCGAGTAAGGATCTTGCACTTTACTGCAATTATGATGGGAGGCATGGATGCCACTATCTTGTAATAATTCCCGCAACATGGCGGCTGCCGTAATTTGTGCCGCATGACCTCGTACTTGTTGAATGCGATCATCAAACGGTTTACAGCTGCCAAGCATGGCATCAACAGACATCGCACCCGTAACAATCCCCGCAATAAAATTATTTTCTGCCGCAAATAATCCAAGTAAGGCGAGAGCCGTTGATGTTTGTGTACCATTTAATAAAGCTAAACCTTCTTTTGGTGCCAGTGTTAAGGGTTTTAATCCTGCAAGCTGTAATCCTTCTTTCGCGTTAAGAATTTTACCTTGCGAGCGAACATCGCCAATACCGAGTAAAGCCGCACTTAAATGAGCAAGCGGCGCCAGATCCCCTGATGCACCCACCGAACCTTGCGCAGGAATGCAAGGGTAAATTTTTTGATTAAATAATTGGATCAGAGCATCGAGAGTCGCTAAACGAATGCCAGAAAAACCGCGTGCTAAGCTATTTATTTTTAAGACCAGCATGAGACGTACGGCTTGATCTGAAAGTAAGTCGCCTGTTCCTGCTGCGTGTGATAAGACGAGACTGCGTTGCAGTGTTTCTAAATCTGCTGTATCAATGCGCGTGTGGGCGAGTGAACCAAAACCCGTGTTGATGCCATAGACTGTTTTATTTTCAGCGATAACTCGGCTTACCGTTTTTTCGGAAGCATGAATTGCTTCAATGCAGTCGGGATGGAGTTTGAGAGTAGTGGATTCATCGAGTAGCGTTTTTAAATCAGCGAGAGTTAAGTAGCCAGGGTTTAAAATGAATGTTGAATGAGACATGAAGATCCTTTAATTGTTTTTTGGTCATCCCCGAATACTTTTGTCGGGGATCTCCTGATGAGTAGACAGGTCCCCGACAAAAGCATTCGGGGATGACGGTGATAAATTAAAACACCATCGGCAATTGCAAATTATTTTCTTTCGCGCACTGCACCGCGATAGCATAGCCTGCATCCGCATGCCGCATCACGCCGCTCGCAGGATCGTTCGTCAATACCCGTGCTATTCGTTTGGCGGCGGCCTCTGTGCCATCCGCAACAATAACCACGCCCGCATGCTGCGAATAACCAATACCCACGCCACCGCCATGATGCAAGCTGACCCAGGTCGCACCGCTCGCGCAATTGAGTAGCGCATTTAAGAGTGGCCAATCGGCGACCGCATCGGATCCATCTTGCATACCTTCTGTTTCACGATTAGGACTCGCGACGGAACCCGTATCTAAATGATCGCGCCCAATAACGATGGGTGCTTTTAATTCGCCTTTGGCGACCATTTCATTGAAGGCGAGACCTAATCGAGCACGATCACCCAAGCCTACCCAGCAAATGCGTGCAGGCAAACCTTGAAAGGCAATGCGCTTGTTTGCCATATCTAACCAGTGATGTAAATGCGAATTATTCGGCAGCAATTCTTTTACTTTCGCATCGGTTTTATAAATGTCTTCTGGATCGCCTGAGAGCGCAACCCAGCGAAACGGTCCCACCCCTCGACAAAAAAGGGGGCGAATGTAAGCGGGCACAAAACCAGGAAAATCAAAGGCATTTAGAACGCCGGTTTCTTTGGCCATTTGGCGAATATTATTCCCATAATCAAAAGTAGGAATGCCCATCTGATGAAAATCCAGCATGGCGCGCACTTGTATGGCCATTGATTCTTTTGCAGCCTGAATCACTTTTTCCGGATCGGATTTGCGTAATGCATCGGCTTCTTCGAGTGTCCAGCCCCGGGGTAAATAGCCATTCAACGGATCGTGGGCGCTGGTTTGATCCGTCACCATATCCGGTCGAATGCCCCGTTTAACTAATTCAGGAAAAATATCAGCCGCATTACCCAGCAAACCGATAGAAATCGTTTTATTTTCACGTAGCAATTTTAAGGCTTCATCTAGGGTTGCGGCTTGGACATCGAGATAGTGTGTTTCAAGCCGCCGTTGAATCCGTTTAGGATCGCATTCAATCGCAAGCATGGAGGCGCCCGCCATGGTGGCGGCCAGAGGTTGTGCGCCACCCATCCCTCCGAGCCCTCCGGTGAGAATCCATTTACCTGATAAGTTGCCTTGATAATGTTGTCGTCCCGCTTCAGCAAATGTTTCATACGTGCCTTGTACGATGCCTTGACTGCCAATATAAATCCAGGAACCGGCTGTCATTTGACCGTACATCATTAATCCTTTTTGATCGAGTTCATGGAAATGTTTCCACGTCGACCAGTGCGCCACTAAATTGGAGTTGGCGAGTAAAACACGCGGTGCATCTTCATGCGTTTTAAAAATACCGACGGGTTTGCCCGATTGTATGAGTAAGGTTTCGTCTGCGTTTAAATTTTTTAACGCAGCCACTATTTTATCAAAACATGCCCAATTGCGGGCTGCACGTCCGATCCCGCCGTAAACCACTAAATCACTCGGAATTTCGGCGACTTCCGCATCTAAATTATTCATCAACATGCGTAACACCGCTTCGGTTTGCCAATTTTTTGTGGTGAGTGTGCTGCCGCGAGCGGCGCGAATATGACGCGAGGGATCGTGGCGAGTACTTTCCATGTATTTCAATCCTTAAAATTTAAGCTCGATGATCGTGATGGTGGATGATTTCATAAATAAGATTAGCGGCGAGTTTTGCAGTGCATTGATCAATGTCATAACGCGGAGAAAGTTCTGCAATATCATAACTAATCACTTTGCCTGACGCGGCAAGTTGTCTCACTAGCGGAATAATATGCCACGGCAATAAACCCAGTGGTTGAATGGCACTGACACCCGGTGCGAAAGCCGCAGCGAATACATCCAGACATAAACTTGCATACACCATTTCATTTTCATCGGCGACGCGATCGACAAAGTCGACGCATTTTTCTAATTGGCCTTGATGTAGCTCATCTGCCCAAATAATTTTAGTATTATAATTTTTTGCCGTTTCCACTAATTGTCGAATGTTACCCGCATGTTGAATGCCCACACAATTGTAATCAAAACGTCGATTCGTTTGTCGATGCGCTTCTGCAATTTGCAAAAAAGGAGTTCCAGAAGAACCTTTATGATGCGGAAGTAACGGTCGCATATCAAAATGCGCATCAAAATTGATAATACCTAAATGGGGTTTCGGAAACGCACGCGCGATACCTTGATAATGCCCCCAAGCCAGTTCATGGCCACCGCCCAGTGCGATTGGAATGATGCCTTGTTGTAGCAGTAGGGCAATCACTTCGCCCAATGCAGATTGGGACGCTTCTAGATCACCGTTGAGACAAACAATGTCACCCGCATCAAAACAAGTAAAGTTTTGATGTTGGACCGGTAAGCGGCCGACTGCTTGTCGGATGGCTTTAGGTCCTTCTGCCGCACCGACACGGCCTAAGTTTCGACGGATACCTTCGTCACAGCGAAAGCCAATTAAAGCGAAAGTAGGGTGTTTTATGTCGATAATGGGGTGATCTAATAAGTTAAGCATTTGCATAATTTGAAAAAAAGAGGAAGCGGACGGAGTATCTGCACGCCCTTGCCATTGGGTTTTATCTGGCGGTAAATATAGGGTATTCCAACTCATGATTATTCATGCTCAAATGATCAATACATTAAGGATGTAGGGTGGCAGGGTGCGCTGTTTGCACCGTCATCCACCTTGCTGATGCCATTATTCTAACCAAGGATGAGAGAGATGAACAGTAACCAATGGGATGTCATTTGGGTAAATTCCGCTATTGCAACACTAGCCGCAGGCGATATTCCGTATGGGTTGATTGAGCGCGGCGCGATTGCTGTCAAAGCAGGCAAAATTGTTTGGGTGGGTTCTATGGAGGATTTACCCGGCATTCCTGAGCAGTTAGCAACGGAGGTATTTTCTTGTTCGGGAAAATGCATTACGCCTGGATTAATTGATTGTCACACGCATCTGGTTTATGCGGGTAATCGCAGTCTTGAATTTGAAATGCGTTTGCAGGGCGCAACGTATGAAGATATTGCGCGTGCAGGCGGGGGCATTCGTTCCACCGTACAAGCAACGCGTCGAGTAAGTGAAGAAGAATTATTTGAACAAAGTCTTAAAAGAGCAGCGGCAATGGTGGCGAACGGTGTCACGACGCTGGAGATTAAATCAGGCTATGGTTTAGATTTAGCGACAGAATTAAAAATATTACGTGTAGCTAAACGATTAGAAAAAGTATTGCCTGTTACCGTATTTAAAACTTTTTTAGGTGCACACACCGTACCGGAAGATTATCAGGGACGTGCAGATGATTATATTGAATTCATTTGTCATGAAGTATTGCCGCGTATTGCGGAAGAGCGTTTAGCAGAAAGTGTAGATGTGTTTTGTGAAACAATTGGTTTTACTTTGTCGCAAACGGAGCGCGTATTTCAAGTCGCAGAAGAATATGGTTTGGGAATTAAATGTCACGCCGAACAATTGACAGATTCAGGCGGGGCGGAGTTGGCTGCGCAATACCAAGCGCTTTCGGTTGATCATTTAGAATTTTTGACAGAAGCGGGTGTTGCAGCGTTAGCAAAAACACGAACCGTTGCCGTCTTGTTGCCGGGTGCGTTTTATTTTTTACGTGAAAAGCAATTGCCGCCGATTGCTTTGTTGCGTGACTATGGTGTGCCGATGGCGATAGCGACGGATTGCAATCCAGGAACGTCGCCGGTGACTTCTTTGTTATTGATGCTTAACATGGCTTGCACATTGTTTCGTTTAACACCCGAAGAAGCGCTCGCGGGCGTAACACGACAAGCGGCTCAAGCGCTAGGAATGGAACACGTTGCAGGAACATTAGAAGTAGGAAAAAATGCAGATTTTATCGTATGGGACGTTTCGCATCCGGCGGAGTTGGTTTATAACGTGGCATGGAATCCAATGGTGCAGAGAGTAAGACATGGGAAGTTAAATACAAATAGAGTGTTACTGTGATGCCGTTAGAAAAAATGGTAACGCTGGTTTCAGTTTCGCATTCTAAAAAACTATTATTTTTAGGGTTGTTATTGCCCTCGTTAAGCTATGCTTCTTTTATTGAAACAACAATGGGCACCGCTGTTGTCAATGATGCAACGGCAAGTTATTTTAATCCAGCCGCATTGACGCTGCTGAAAAATTCGCAAATTATTCCTCTCGGCACAGTCGCCCGGTTTCAGACGCGTTTTAAAGGTCAATCGACTAGTGTTGCTACAGCGTTAACTCAATCGGGTACCTCAAGTTCAGAAACCGATTATTATTCACCGTCTTTTTATTTAGGCGCGCCGCTCAATACGAGAGTGACTGTGGGTTTTGCAGCGGTGTCTAATTTTGCAAATCGAAATCCGGAAGAAAATTCAATTTTACGTTATACACAATCCAGCAATACCATTCAGGATTATGATTTTGTTCCAGCGATTGGTTTTAAAGTGAATGATTATTTTTCGTTAGGTGCTGGCATTAATTTTTCTTATACCAATTTCGATTTACATCCCATTATCCGATTTCCAGGATCTAATAATGCAGATAGCCAGGGTCGCAATCAATCAACTGGATCGGGTGTAGGCGGCAATATAGGGTTTTTAATTAAACCGAGAACAGGGACGTTAATTGGTTTTGATTATCGGAGCATGACAAGTTACAACGAAAGCGGAAAAAGCATTATTGATGGCGTAGCGCCCATTACCTCAAATGATTATGGTTTTACATTGCGTACACCGCCACGCAGTGTGTTATCTATCGCTCAATCTCTTACATCCACAGTAGGGTTGATTACAACAGTTCAGCGTATTCAGTGGGGCGTGATTAAAAATATTCATGTATCAGGTGTTGCCACGTTAATCGGTACAACGCCTGTTATTGTCAACGCAACAGTGCCGCATTATTTGCATAATACATGGTTGCTTACGGTGGGTGGCAATTATCGATTTAAACCAAGTTGGATAGCACGTGTTGCTGGGACTTATAATCAATCACCGGGAAATAGCGCTTATCAAATTATTACCGGCGATAGTTATATTCTCGGTGTGTCCTTAGGCCATGAAGTGAATAAAATCGTAACGCTAGATGCCGGTTATGCACACGCATTTATTCAAGATGCAGCGATTCACATGCATGGAAATCGATATTTAATAGTGGGAAATAATCAAGCGTCACGCGATGTTGTGTCGTTGAAAGTGACGTTGAATGTGTAACAAAATAGATTAATGGCCATGCAAAAAATGACTAGAGAAGTTTTGAGAATACTGTTGCGATTGCCTATGGATTGTTGTACGTTACAGTGAGTTAAACAAGAAGAAGCTTGTAAAAAATGGAGTTTTGTTATGAGTATTGTTGTTAATACATTTTCTGCTTATTTTAATTGGTTTGTTTCATGTTATCGAGCGATATCTAAAATAAACTCGATGTCTCCTTCTTTAAAACTTGTTACGATAGAAGAGAAGGATTTTCATGAGCCAAAATTCATAGTGCAAATTTCTGGAAAAAATCTCTTTCCAAAATTTACGTTGAGTGAGCTTATTGAGGATGTTTCAATTTTACGTTTGTTTAATGTCGCGGATCAGCAAAAGATTTCGCATTACTTGCCTAAGGATTTTTATCCTATAACTTATAAAATAATAGCGCGAACATTTGATAGGGAAATTAAAAAAACTATTTTTACTCTTGAGTATGTGGATAATAAAGTAAAAAAACAAATTCGTACTAGCGATGTTTTTCGGCTGTCCAGGCACGTTAATTTTTTTGATCGAGAAGATGCATTTCTAATAGGACTGGAAGTAAGTAGACAGTTTTAATTGTCAGATGGATTAGACAATTTTGTCATAATCCATCTAGTTTATTTCATAAGATCATGAATTGTTAAATTTTTTTGAATTCGCGTCATTGTTTGTTATGGGCATGTTTTTTTTCTGAAAATATTGGCCAACACCCGATATTAGCGTTGCTACCGCTGACTTTAAATAAGTGGCGGACCAAATGTTTGTTTTCTCGGAGTTTGTAACACGTGTTAACTTTGTTATTAATTCAGCATGTATTTTATATTTTTGAATCAGTTCCGCTCTGTTAGCTAGTTTAAAATCTTCATATTCAAAGCCAGGAGATACTGTGCAACCTACTAAACCAAAAGCGGGTTTATTACTGCTTACCTTTGCTGCAAACCAAAAGCCTGCTTTTACCACAACCTGGGAGCATGTGCCGTCAGTAATGAGAGGATTGCCAAGAGTATGGGTGGTACAGATACCTTTGTCATCGATAATATACAAATTTATTGGACTGCTACCAGTATAATAATGCCAAATCTCATCTGAATTTAATTGGTGAAAAGCTGAAAAATTATCATCCTGCAATAAAAAATAAATTGAAGAAATGGCATTATGCAAACTTTTATTGCTATGTCGTTCACTTAATGGAGTTACTTTTTTTCCGGATGTGTATTTAAGCGAAAAATAACCTCCTTCTACGTGTTTTTGTAGATTATATAGCTTTATATAGTGTTCTGCGGAGATTTTTTCTTCTTGTTTATGACGGCTAAATTCTCTGTCCATGGAGAGTGTCTTTTCTTTGGCAGCAATAGCATCGCTTTTAAATAGCTGTAATACTTCTTTGGGGAAGTTGGAATATTCTTCAGCAAATTTATCTTTCTCAGCTACTTGAAAACTATTTAAGTCAGGGCTAGGCGATATTGTGCAGCCAATACAGCTAAAAGAATTTATGTGAGTATTTACATTTTCTGCTGATATCCAGCAGCCAGCTTTTATCATGATTTGAAATTCTGTGGCTGGAATAAAACCTTGCTCATTACCTAAAAAATAGCTTTTGTATTGGTTATTTTGATCTATAACGTGGATACGAACAGAACTATCTCCTCCATAATAATGCCAAATCTCATCCGATTCCGACTTGTGCCACGCTACATAACCCGCCATTCTGAGTTTAAATGAAGCGCAAGAGCTCGCATTATGCTGTTGCATAATTTCGGATTCTTTTTGTTCATCTTGATCGAGTTGTGTGGCTACTAAAACTTTATCAGGTGATGTATATGTGACATTAAAATCATTATTTTCGCAAACAATTAAATTACGATAACTTTCCATTTAAGAGCATCTCCTATTATTCTAAGCAAAAAGGGTTGTAGTTTGTATTTGTATCGTATACGTCCAAGCCCTCTTTGAGTTTTAAAAATCCTGTAAGTAACCAAGCTGGCCAAGCTGTTATACACGCATAAAAAAGTTCCAAGGCATAAATTGAAAAAAACATTTGAATTCCTGCGCGTATGTCTATTGTCCAGGAATAGCCAAAAAGCATAATAATCAAAATTAAAATAAATCCACCAATAGCAGATGAGGCAATACTTCTTAGCCAAAAATGGTTGCCATTCATTAATACTTTCCATTTAGAAATGGTGTATACATTTACAAAGCTGCTTGCAACGACTGACAATGTCCCGGCAAAAACGAAGATTAATATATGCCCGAATACATGGTCATATGATGACTGTAAATTCCAAAAAGTAGGTGAAGGTAATTTAATGATAAATGTAACAAAAATCGCATAAATGTATTGGAAAGCAAGCGTAAACCAAATAACTCTTTTAGCAAGGCTATATCCATAGACTTCTGCTATTATGTCCGCAATCGCATATGAGAGTGGAAAAATAAACGGCGGGCCTGGTTCTAAAATTTTCCCTAAAGCGATCATCTTATATGCTACTGAATCTGCTGCCAAATAAATGGTTAAATAAAGTAAGGCCAAAGGTAAAATATATTTTAAATTTAGTGTGGTTGGTTTTGTAATAAGCATTTGCATTCCCTAGCTATTGTTGTTTTACATTCTTGTATTTTTTCTAATTTGTATCAGTACACCAAAGAGTTTGTAGGAGTCATCCAAAAGTGTAGGAGGTAAGTACGGATTCAGTGAAAATAAATAGGTTTTCTCTTCATCAATTATAATTTGTTTTAGTGTGGCGTGAGTTTGTCCAGCCTTGCAAATGACCACATAATCTTTATGAATTGGTTGAATATCGCTATTTAGAATTAAGAGAGCTCCCTTTGGAATATTTATCCAATTATCTTCTATTACTGTTAGCGCAAAAGGATTTTCTCCCACATCAATATCTGCGAGAACAAATGAGTTTGTTTTTTCTCTAATTTCTTTATTTGACCACGCGACAACTAACTCCCAGGTAGTCAAGGGAATATTAAGCCAATGAGATTTATTTTCTATATATCCAGTTATTACCTTTGGTATGGGATGGTTTCCAATCAATTGATTGACTGTTATTCCGAAAAAATTGGCAATCGGTAGTAGTGTGGTAATGGTTGGATTAGCCAATGGATCAATTTGCAATCTTTTTATAGTGGGAAGGGCTATTCCGGTATTACGATGTAACATGGTTAACGAAACACCATTTGTTTCCATAAGCATGGAAAGGTTTTTGTTTAAGTTTTGTCCTATGGGGTCTCCCTGATCTTTTAATGAAGAATTTTTTATATCCACGTTTTGTGTGTTCCACTTAATAATGTTTATAAGATTGATTTTTTTACATCTAATAAGATACCAGAAGAAATTCCATAAATATACATATGAAGAGATAGAAAAGAAGAAAACTATTTTTTATTTACATATATGGAATATGTTAGTAGAATTTATTCCATATATGAATGTTTGTTGGTATTTACAGCCCCTCCCTCTTTTTTTTTAACCGGCTCACTAAGTCTATATAGAGCTAGGCAATTAACTCCCCAATTCAATATCTTTTAAAAAAGCTTAGGACATTATGCAAATGACAGAACTACTTAACAGAATGATTGGAATTAAATTAAATACTTTATCAAAAGAAGAGCTTGTTCTTTTAAAGCTGAAAATTTTTACGCATATATGCAGTGAGCTTTTAGATATTATTCGAAACAAATATAAAAATTATTTTCATTTAATAAAATTTAATACTGCCATGGAGGAAATAATGATTGAAGGAGCTTTTTTACGCCATATTATTAATGATATTCTTTCTACTGAGGAGTATTCACTTATTGGCATCGCAAATTATACTCGAATACCTGAAGAAGTAATTTATGAAATAGCAATAGGTAATAATCAAGATCCTTCAATTACTCTTTCTCGAAAAATAATTGAATTACATCAAACTGTTCGGCCTAAATTATATGAAGAAATTATTAAAAAAATCGGTAACTGTTCTGTATAAAGCATAAGGGGCGACACGTGTTTATTCAAGATGCCGCTATTCATATGAATGGAAATCGATATTTGATTGTGGGTGATAATTAAGCGTCACGCGATGTTGTGTCGTTGAAAGTGACGTTGAATGTTTGATCTCAGTCAAGTCATCCCCGAACTGCTTAACTCCGGTCATCCCTGAATGCTTTTGCCGAGGCTCTCCTCATAGGTGAACAGGTCCCCGACAAAAGCATTCGGGGATGACTGGAATTGGAATTAAGCATTCGGCGATGACTTAAGACGTAGGGCGGGCAAAGCGCAGCGTGTCCACCATCTTGCTAAGATTCAAAAACGCCGAGTACAACGCACGCCCATTTGATTTCCCTTATTCGTACTATCTTGCAGGCTATTATTATCCGAATCAAAATAGTGATACCACGCGCCCGTCTGCGGATTGGCCGCTTGCTGGGTAGACGTCCAGTAAAACCCGGCTAGTAAACGAAGATTATTTAAATCCACAAGATTGGATTGCATATTTTGCAAAGTAGGAGAGCTTGCCGAACCGCAGCGTGGGCTTCCATATCCCATCTCACAAATACTTGGCAGATACCAATCTGTATAACCGTTAATGACTTGCTTGCAAAGTCCTGCCGCATAAAAAGGAAAATTAACCGGTGCACCCGTCGCGTTATATTGATAATAAGTGTAAATATTTTTGGTATTACACAAACCATCGATGGCGCCATCACATGCGGTTTGTCCTGCTACTTGTCCGTTATTCGGATGAGGTAATGAAAGAGTAGACGTTTCTGAAATACTGTAAATAGCATCGTAAGCGACATCACCGCTATTGCCACTATTGCCGTTCGAGCTCCAAATAGCACCATGAGGATAAGGGACTGCTTGATTGGTCGTGGCGATAATTTTTCCACCGACGTTTTGGGTATTCGGTGTCGTATCATCAAAAGCATACACATACCCGCCTTGATAAATACATCCATAATTTAAAACCACAGCGGGCACTGAGAGAGAGTGGGCATTGTTCGCTGTAATTTGAATCAAGCCAGGAATAGGAGCCGTTCCATTGGAGCAAGGATTCGTTCCATTCGATGTAGCCGTATTCCCCGGTGTAATGGTCATTGTGCAGCTATCGCCTGCAGCCAATGTGTTACCACACGTTGTCACACTGCTAGTACCTGTTGGCCAGTTGGGTGATGTGACTGCCAAATTGGTTGCTGGAAAACCGCCTGTGTTTGTTATCGTGAGTATTCGCGCTAATCCCGAGTTGGGTGTGCCGGTCACGCCATATTCGGTGAGACCTGTCACACTTAACCGTACATCCGCTAAGCTCGTGGTCAATGTGGTCGTATTGGCTAAACAAGTGAGACGCACCTGACTGACATCTGCACCACCCATCGTTCCGCTGCCCTGTGCGACTGAACAAGTTTGGCCGGCAGGTTGTGTTAATATCGTCACTTGATAATTAGCGCCTTCTGCCACGGACGTTGGAAAAATAAAGGCGCCATTATTATTAATCGACAAGTCATCCATGCCATTATTTTGTAAGACTAAGGTGCCGGATAAATTGGATACTGTGCCTCCGACTTTATGCGTGTTGGTGGCGCAAGTGACTTGCACTGTGTTGATGTTAGCGGTGCTGATGGTTCCATTACCGTGGGTAACCGTACACGTTTGTGTAGCTGGGTGAGTCAATACACTAACGTTATAGGTTGCGCCTTGTGCCACGGGTGTAGAAAAAGTAAATGTCCCATTGTTATTAATCAATAAATTATTGCCGCCATTATTTTGCAATACAACCGATTCAGTAGGGGTTAATCCAGAAACAGTGCCTCCGATGGTTTGAGTATGCGTGGAGCAATTGACGATCATGTTAGTAATATTCGCATGCGCGATAACGCCTGTGTTATGACTGAGCGTGCAAGTTTGGGTCGCAGGTTGACTTTGTATAGTCACGGCATACGAATTTCGGGGAGGTAAGGCATTAGCAAAAGCAAAGGTTCCATCGGTATTTAAAACAAGGGTATTGCCATCACTATTTTTTAAAATCAACGTCCCTAAAAGACCAAAAGCAGATCCGCCGAGGGTGTAATAGACAGCAGGCGCTTTAGAAATTCTCAGCGTATTTTCACTACCAGGTTGGTAGCATTGGTTGGGATTACCTTGCTCGCATATCACAGGTCCGCCTGTGATATCACTGCTTAATGCGCTGCCATCTACGGTTAAATTTAAAATGCAGGATTGTTGATAACCTAAAATAAACGGATTGGGGCAATTACCCGTCGTCGTCATTTGCGTTATACCGTGAATGATGTTCATCAATAAACTATGCGACGTCTTGGATTGATTCGTAATTTGATAGCGTACCGTCGCTATATCATTGGCAGGAATCGCTAGGGTAGTCGGTGTTAAAGGCGTAAATGTCCAAAGCGTCGTGCTAGCTTGGGCGAAAGACGCGGCAAACATCATCCAAGCTCCTGCCAAGATTTTAAAAAAGGAGGGGTTCATCGTACTTTCCTTATGCGATGTAGGTGAGGTTCAATAAGATGCCATTTGTATAGAGGTGATTGAGGGCTAAACCTGAATTCATGGTTTGTTCAGGTGCGCGTCCTAGATTGCTTTTACCCCAATCAGCAAATTCGTAACCGACACCCACTTGCCAATGGTTGGTCAATGCTTTTTGTACGCCAGCTCCTAGCGTGTAAGAAAAAGTTGTTTTTGTGTTTGCTATAAAATTGGGGCTGGGCAACACTTCATAAATTAAAGGCGTGTTAGTAAAATCATGCGCGTGGTTAAAGCCTAACCCGACACTGCCGCTTACCCAGGGTATTAGCCAACCACCAAAGTCTGCGAGCAGCTTTCCTTTTAAGCCAACGAAGGTGTGTTGGATTTTATAACTATAGGTATAGTTATCAAACTCCGGCATCCCATCATCCCAAATATGACCTGATAAAGTTGCTTTGCTTGTCGCGGAGAGGGCTACGCCTAGTTGAGCCAGCAGCGGCGAAGAGAGTGCTTTTTGCAACCCCAAAAATATTTCTCCATCAAACAGTGAGCGCGTGGAATGATCGGCTGTATAGGTTTTTTCGATTTCTGGCGTTAAGTAGAAAGTCTGTGTTTCGCCACCATTTTCCCAGATGGGGCCCATGCTGAGTGTGCTGACCCACCGCCAATCGGTTGATTGGATCACCGGGTTGTTCGTGCTTGCGACTGTGTTATCAACAAGAAGGCTTGCTGATAAAAATACTAAGGTCATTTTCTTTTTCATGGGTGCTCCTTGCATGGCCAAACACTACACTCGTCATAAGTGTAGCTGTGCGGTTGATTAAAAAGAGCTCTGTAGGGGACAAAAATTCTAGCAATGTCGCAAGGGCACAGCGCGCCGTGCCTCTACATTCGAAGATAAAGATGTAGGGGCATGGCGTGCCATGCCCGGGGCATTGCAAAAAACTTTTGCCCCCTACAGAGAAAAAAGAGAGGGAATAAATCGTTGCCTGATAAAGTGATGGCTTTTTCGCGCTTATTTTTTTAAAAAGACGCACACGGCACGGTTCATTTAGTTGATATTGAGAAAGCATGAGTCCATTCATCACTTAAAAATCGTAAAATGTGCTCAGTAGCTTACTTGAAAAAGGATTAAAAATACAATGGGAGTGACGAGGGCGAGAGGTTTGATGCCGAGCGGTGGATTACGACGCAAGATCGCCCTAATCCACCCTACGTTGTTTTGTTACACACTCATCGTGGTGGGTCGTGTGCTCACGGTTTGTAACAATTCTTTCACACTAATGACATTGCCATACAACGGTTGAACCGCGGCTAAAAAAGCATTGTGCACGCTTTGTGATGGAATGATCATGTTATTAAATTCTAAATTTTTTGTGGCGCAGGCATCATGCAAAACCGTGCAGCTGAAACCTAAGTCATATGCTGCGCGGACGGTCGCATCAATGGCCAAATGAGTCATCATGCCAGCAATAATTAAATGGTTGATTTTGTTTTTGATTAAGTGATTCAATAAACCCGTATCTTTAAAGCTGTTGGGGTAATGTTTTTTGATAATGGTTTCATTGCGTAAGGGTTGTATGCCTTGGTGAAATTCAACTCCTTTGGTGCAGGGAAGAAAATGCACAGCATCGGGTCGGGTTGAAATGTGTTGGGTATGGATGATCGGTAATTGCTTGGCTCGGTAAATTTGTAATGCTTCTTGGGCTTTTTGACAGGCTTCGTTGCTTTTTTCCAGAGGCATCCTACCGTTTGGAAAATAATCGTTCTGAAATTCAATTAAAAGAAGAGCTGTATTCATTGTGAATTCCTTTTCATCATGATGAGATCAACTTCCTATTAAATCGATTTTTGTTAAATTAGGCAATAGGTTATGTGATGGAATTTGATAAAATAGATAAAGAATTGTTAAATTTTGAACAAATTTGTTTAAGCATTGAAGCCGCCAATTTTTCTTTACTGTCCGAAATCATCTTATTGGATTCGATTGATTCCACGAATACGTATTTATTAGAAAAAGCCAAACAGGGTGCCGCATCGGGTACGATTTGCCTAGCGGAACAACAAACAGCAGGGCGCGGGCGGCTAGGCCGATCTTGGTATTCACCCCATGCAACGAATATTTATTGTTCTTTATTGTGGCGTTTTGCTGACTTACCGCCTGCTTTCTCGGGATTAAGCCTCGCCGTCGGCGTCATGGTGTTGAATGCATTGCGTCATTATGGCATTCAATCGGGTTTGCAGTTGAAATGGCCAAATGATGTATTAGGTGCGGGCCGTAAGCTCGCGGGAATTTTATTAGAGCGCCATGAAACAAAAAATATTGTGATTGGCGTGGGATTAAATTTAGATATTGCGGCCGCGAAAGAAAAAAATTGGATAGACGTGTCTGAACTAACCGGACGTCCAGCACAACGGAATTTTTTAACAGGCTTGTTGCTTAATGAAATGCTGCAAAAGTTGCCTGTTTTTGTTCAGCACGGCTTACCTGCATTTTTGCCCGAGTGGCGTCAATATGATACCCTATACAACCGGCCAGTTACCGTAATGACAGGTAAACAAGCTATTTCAGGCATCATGCGAGGGATTAACGAGCAAGGCGAATTATTATTAGAAGACCCCTATGGCGTGATTCAACCTTTTTCCTATGGTGAAGTCAGTGTCAGAGAGCTGCCTAATCTAACAACAAATTCATAATGAGAGGTATATGCTCGCCGCACTTGGAATCGCGGGTTTTAAAATAGCAGATTGCAAGATATTGTCATTCAATTTCAATGAAAAAATGGAGGAATAGAGCTCGCTATTTCGAACATTTTTTGTTGAAATTGAATGGCAAGATCGCCACAAGATGATGTTTAAATTCGCGATTTCAAGTGCGGCGAGTATATACATAGAGGGGAGTATGCAAAGTAAGAGATCTGTTATTGAGATGGCAGAAGGTGTTTTAAAAAGGCTTAAATCTAACGTTACATCTTCAACCGATATTGCTCGTAGGATGAATAAAAAACTGGATGCTGATTCTAATGGGCTTAATATTTTTGAGCAAATAAATAATTACAGGCGCAAAATACTAGGGGAACTTCCAGAGCACTTCAGCAAAGTAAAGAGATTACGAGCGATGGTTGAGGCATTATCCCGCGATCCGGCTACCTATGGCTCTATAGAAGTTGATCTGTTTACCTTGCAGGCCGCAGTTAGCTTCTGTGGTGTAGGAGAATGTGGAGAAACGACCGTTAGAGCAATGTTAGAGATGCTCAAGGAGGGTTGTCAAGAACCTATAAAAATAATAATGACAACAGGTCGATATACTTACAATCATCTATTTTTAGTTATTGGAAGAGACCTTTCTAGCTTAGATTCTTTTGAATCCTTAGATGCGTTTGAGCAATTAGACGAAAATTATGTGCTCTTTGACCCCTTTGTAGGCATTATAGGTGAAGCAAGGAAGGTGAAAGAACTGCTTCAAGATATGGTTAATTATCATGCAATAAATCGCATTAAAAAACGGAGTGATCTTGATATTGATTCTAGTACTATTGATTATGAAGCGGTTCTTAAAAATGCAAAAAGGATTGCTTGTCTGGCTCAATCCTATTCCGAACCGGTGGGTATTGATCCCACTGAAGTAGTTAGTGGGCAAGAAATCAAGGAACAAGCAGCTGCACCCGCTATCCCTACCCCTAGAATAGCTGAAGATAAGGGATTTTCTGATCAATCGGAGCCATTTTCTAGTAAAGATGTGGCAATTTCAAGAGAGATGCTGGATGAAAAATACTCTGCGTTAGATGATTTACCAGGATTATCTACCAAAAGTTTACGAGCATCAAATGCTAAAAGCCTCATCTCTATCTCCTCCGGAGAGTTAGCGGGAACGGCTGACGACAATGTAATGAAAGCTGAAGCATCCGATCATGCATTAAAAGATATCGTTGAGAAGCAAGAAAAAATAGCTGGTCAACAGACTGCTGCTCTCTCATTAACGCGGCTTGCTACAGCAATTGAAAATCAACCAAATCAACAATTACAACAAGCAGGGGCAGCAGTTGCACAAAAAGCACAAGCGTTGCTATTGTCTCCTCGGTTGTCTAAAGCAGATATAAGCAACTTGCAAACATCAGTTACTCTGGCCACGCACGTTCTCAAGACCGCAACAAACACAACAGCCCATCAACATAGCATTCGGTTATTAGAAAAAAACGTGGGATCTTATCCCGTTAGAAAATCCTCTGCTTGGCAGGAATTTGTGAGCGTCTTAGCCATGTTAGTCGGCGCTGCGCTGTTTGGGTTAAGCGTCGCTGGTATTCCTTTTACAGGTGGAGCAAGTGTAGGATTAGGGTGTGTAGGCGTGGGGCTGTTCCTGGGTGGCTCGGTGGGCTTATTTTATCATAATAGATCAAAATCGCTCAGAGCCTCAGAGGCTCTATATGCAGATCCTTCGAACATGTTCCTGAACCCAAGGGGCTCTGGGGCATAACAACAAAGTCCGGGCAGACACACATGGGCCCCGCCCATATTTTGTGATTGGTAGGCAAATAATTGGAAATAGGGCTATTTAATTTTTCATCAATCTTTTTTTCTAAAATGGAAATATTATTTTTAGCTAAACCACTTGCGATTGCATCGTCGTATAGTGTTCTTAACAGAGCAACACCAGTAAATTGTTTGGTTACCGAACCTATTAGGTACTAAGTATTAGCACAACATTTTATATTTGCAGAACTATCAGCAAATCCAAGGCTTTGATTTGCGACTAGGTCGCCATCTTTAGATATCATGATTGTGCCACTCAGTTTGCGATTTTTAGCATAATCTTCTAAAAATTTTTGAATGTTCATTTTTGTTTCTTCCATATTGATTCATTTGGCGTTGGTGTTGACAGGTTATTGTCATCCCGCCTGAAGGATATGTAATTACTTTAATTTTCATCTTAGTGCATTGTCTTCTTTTTTATATTGCTTGCTCTTTTTAATGGTTCTTTTTATTTTGAATATCGCGAAATTCATTTCGTAAGTGGTTTCGGTTCCAGTGATTTCTAATTCATCTTCAGGAATCATCAAGTCTGCAATTAAGTCGCCAGTATGCTCTATCAGAGTCTTTTGCTTTGGTGAATTTTCAGGGAGAGATTGAATTTGATGCACGGCACGGCTTAATTCTCGTGCTTTTGCAAAAGTATCAATTATAGCGAGAGTGGTCTCCACAGCTTTTGGGCTCTTTAAGATAGTTGCCAGCATGTAGAGACCTTTTTCAGTGAATACTTTTAAGGATGTCGATGAATGTTTCAATTTTTTAAACTGGTCGAAAATTTCGACCAGTTCGCTTTTTTCTTGTTTATTGAGGCTAAATAGATAGTCTTTTGGAAACTTTTTCTTGAAGTGATAGAAAGCCATCATTATCTTTACACTCTAAATGATGGCTGTGTCTATTGATTTGCTTGATTTTGCTTATGGTATTAAAAATCTTTCCAAAAATAATTTTATGTTATTAAAAAGGTTCTTTCTACCTTTGTATAAAATATATTTTCGTAACCATTTAAAAATATAAATTTTTATAATAAATTTTCCTTTTTATCTTTTGATTTGTAAACTTTTATTTAAATTAAAGTGAAACTACAGGTAAATTTAACATTTCTATCGATTGTTCTCTTTCGCTTCATTTAATGCCTTAACTAAATTTGCCGCAAACTCAGTCGTAAAATAGCGATCTTTATTTGTAACAATAGCCGGAAATTTTTTGTTAAGTTCTGCTTCGAGTATTTTAAACCCTTCAGATGGGTGAATATCTACTGGTAATTGCTTTTTTATCCCATCTATTTCTGGCCCTAGCTTCTCTAAGTTTTTAGCTACATTGGATAGACAAGCTATGGATAGTTTAAGGGCGGGTATATAAGCAAGTCTGGCATTTGGGTATATTGCCTCAATGATTCAAGTTCATATTCGTTTAAAAAGTTTTTTTGACAGAAACGACTTTCGATATCTTGATTGCGTGAAAAAAACCAGGAGAGTAAAATGCGTATAGCGCTTAACACAGCAACAATTGTGTTAGGCGCTTTGCTGGCATTACGTATTTGCGTAGTGGCATAGAGGGTGGCGTAAAAGTGAGGTTGTCCTTGTGGATTTAAAAGTAGGGGATAACGTTCATCATTTGAAAATGTTATTAATCTAATGCTAAGCTTTTCTTCCATAATCAGTGCCATCTGTCAAAGTTCACAAGTTCTCTTTCTTATATAATTTGACTTGTTTTCCTGTTGGTGTGAATAACCAATCCCAATTATAGCTGCCTAGTGGAGTGTTACCTTTGAAACGGTAACGGTGTTGGTTAACAATTATGTTGCCTTTATATGGCCCGGATTGTACAACACGCAATTCACTGCCGTCGGTTACAAATTTTAAATGGGTGCCATCAACATCCACAGCATGAATGGCACCCGATGTCACCCATGCAGATGTTTCAAAATAAAGAGTTTTGCTGTTAGGCGAAAATTGCAGGTTATGTGGATCAATAATAACTATTGATATGTCTTTACAATTAAAATGGGGGGCGACTAACAATTTTTTAGTCATTTCTTTGGTATTAATAATCCATATTTCATCGGCATGTTCACCTTTTTCAGAAAAATAAAAGCAATTACTGGGAATGGTGTGATTACTTTTTTTAACAAACACAATCCATTTGCCATCCGGCGATTCAATCAAATCAGCTGATTTTATATCGTTGGTTAATCGCAATATTTTTGCATTTTTTTCTTTGTTATGCTGTAAATCCTCTGCACAAGCTGTTGCAAAGGTAGTACATAAAAAGATAAACACCATTAATATTTTTTGCATATTAAATCCACAAGCCTTTCTTGAAAAAGGCTGTTTGGTGGTGTCCTTAAAAATTTATTACTTAATTTAGATAGGCAGACTTCTAGCTCCACTTTTCCTTTTATAGCTAAATCAATACATTCTGATTCACTGATCCATTCATCTTTGTTGAGACAATATTTGAAGCGATTTTTTTCTAATATTTGAACGCGAGAAATGCGATACACTTCTACAATTTTTCCAGTTTTATAACCTTCCATTTGTTGTATTGCTTGCCAGAGGTTTTCAAAATGAATGTTAGTGAATTCTTTTATTGGTGTATCGTCATCAACACCAGTCTTTTTTCGAAGAAATTTTCCGTATTTTTTAGTGGGATTATCTTTGGGTGGCGCGTAGCTATAAATCATTTCATGAATTGAAGAGTCACCATAAGTTGTTATTAAGGCATCCAGTAATGCTTCATGTCCAGATTCATCATCTGGAAAAATAGCGAAGCCATGTATTTTGCCAATTTGATTATGTTTTTTACTGATTGATCCAGACCAAATATTTCCTGGATTATGATTGCGCCATGCCCATGTTCCCCCAGAAAAACGAAAATGTCGCTCATTGATATCCGTGTAAATAACAGAAACTTTCATTCCTCCAACAGCTTGGATAAATTGTTCCATATTGAAATCCTTTTTTATCTATAATGCAGTATTACTTGCCCTTTTTGATTGTTCTTTTTATTTTGAATACGGCGAAATTCATTTCGTAGGTAGTTTCAGTCCCGGTAATTTCTAACTCATCTTCAGGAATCATTAAATCTGCAATTAAATCCCCCGTATGTTCCATCAACGATTTTTGTTTTGGTGAATTCTCGGGCAGCGTTTGCATTGGAGTAATTACATGGCTCAACTCTCTGACCTTAGTAAGGCTTCAATAATTGCTAGTGTTGTTTCTGTTGCCGTTTGGCTTTTTAAAATAGTAGCTAGCATGTAAAGTCCTTTTTCGGTAAAGGCTGTTGGTAGCTTAATTTTTCCACCCTTTATTGAAGTCGAAAATTTCGACTTCAAAGAGCCCCATTCTTTTTTGTTTAATTCAAAGAGATAACCATTAGGAAATTTATCTGGATTATTTTTAACGGCTTCATTGATACGCTTTGTTTCTACTCCGTATAGCTTGGCAACATCCGCATCAACAATAACTTTTTGATTGCGAATAATGATGATTTTTTCTTGAACTTGATCTTGTTTAATAACTTGCATACCGGATTTCCTATCATCTGCTGCATATGAGCTTATATTGACTTTAAGGCGAAATTTGCAAGCATTCGGAGATGACGAGATTCAACGAAATTCGCATCTTGCGGCGAGTTTAGATGTTTTTATCTTTCTTTTTCTTGAAGTGATAGAAAGCCATCATTATCTTTACACTCTAAATGATGGCTGTGTCTATTGATTTGCTTGATTTTGCTTATGGTATTAAAAGTTTTTACAAAAATATTCTATGTCATTCAAAAAGGAATATCATCATCAAAATTATCCATCGGCTCTGCTTGTGGCATTTCAGAAGAAGGAGCTGATTTGCTGGCTGCCATAGAATCATTGCCGCCTGCAGAATGACCGCCACCTTTGCTGTCTAACATTTGCAGCGAATCCGCGATGACTTCCGTAGTATAGCGATCTTGACCTGTATTTTTATCTTGCCATTTACGTGTTTGTAAGCGGCCTTCGATATATATTTTGGAGCCTTTGCGCAAATATTCGCCTGCAATTTCGGCCAGACGCGAATACATAGCAATGCGATGCCATTCCGTTCGTTCTTGATTTTCGCCGCTTTGTTTGTCTTTCCACGATTCAGTCGTCGCAATAGTTAAGTTAGCAACGGCGAGTCCGTTGGGGGTGTAGCGTACTTCTGGATCGCGGCCCAGATTGCCAATTAAAATAACTTTGTTAACACTGCCTTTTGCCATGTTGGAATTCTCCTTAAAAATTAAAATTTAACCGAGCCGCCATCGTAGGGGAGCAGAGATGCTGGTCGCGGCTGGGTAGAGTCGTTCTTATAGTTTTTGATGTTGCGGGTTTTTCATACCAAACGCAATAGCTACCCACAAAATTGTCAGCGTGATACAGCAAAGATAAACTTGAGTGAGCCCGAGCATGCCATATAACCATCCGCCAAGTGAGCCTCCGGCAAAGATACCAAGAAATTGGGCGCAAGAATAGAGGCCAAGTGCGGTTCCTTTTCGGGCGGGTGGGGCAGCGCGAGAAACGAGGGAGGGTAAAAAAGCTTCCAAAATAGAGAAGCCGGTGAAGAAGAGAAACAGACTGAATGCTGAAAATAAAATAGAGTGGGCAAACAGCCAGAAAAAACATTCTGCCACACTTAAGACAATGATTGCTCCGAGAAAAACAGGTTTTAACTGTTGTTTTTTTTCGGCAAGAATAATGGGCGGTAGGCTGCACAGAAAAGCCAGCAATAAGGCAGGTAAATAAAGCATCCATTGTTGGTTGCCGTGTAATCCTGCTAAGTGTTGTAACGTGATAGGAATGACCACAAAGCTCGCCGTAAAAATCGCGTGCAGCATAAAAATGCTGATATTTAAACGCCTTAATTCAGGATGGTTTAGAACATACCAAAAAGAATGTCGCTCAGGTTCGGTATCCGCATGCCAAGTCGTATGCTGAGGCGTTGGGACCAAGGTATGCAGCAGGACAATCGCTAACCCACTCAAGATTGCTGCCAACCAAAAAAGACCATTCACATGTAGCCAGGGAGCGAGCAGAGGGCCGAGCAACATCGCCAGTGAAAAAGACATGCCAATGGTAATGCCGATAATGGCCATCGCTTTAGTGCGTTGATTTTCACGTGTTAAGTCTGCCATGAGTGCAATAATCGTACTGCCTACAGCACCTGCGCCTTGTAGCGCTCTTCCTAAAATCATGCTCCAAATGGTCGTGCTGCAGGCGGATAACAAGCTGCCAGCCGCGAAAAGAATTAAGCCGATAGTGATAACTTTTTTACGTCCGGCTTTGTCTGACCAGGCACCAAAAGGAATTTGAAAGAGTGCTTGGGTCAAGCCATAAATCCCCAGCGCTAAGCCGATCAAAGCCGGTGTCGCACCAGTTAATTGATGTGCGTACAGGGAGAAGAGCGGTAACACCATGAATAAACCCAACATGCGCAACGACATAATGCCCGCGAGCAGCATAGCTGAGCGTCGTTCAATGGGGTTCATTTTTTGGTTTGACATGATTGTGGGAGTTTTTAATTGTTATGGGGCGGGTAGTCTAACTCAGGGAGGGGATTATTGTAAAATTGGGGCCTTGGGCGGGGGTAAAGCGCAGCCATATCATTTTTTAAGAGCGAAGAAACGTAGGGTGGATTAGGCGTTTTTTGCCGTAATCCACCAAAATCTAAACGATTTTATTTTAATGCAGGTGGATTACGATGCAAAAAACGCATCTAGGGTCTGTTGACAATTGGTTTGGCCGGTTTAAAAAGCGGTAGAATCGGCTAAAATTTCCGCAAATGTTCGTTAAATAGCGGTGCTATTCGCCTCACATTTGCGAAAATTTTATCTCGATTCCCCACTTTTTAAACCGGCCAAACCAATTGTCAACAGACCCTAATCCACCCTACAATTTATCTTTATTATTGTCTCAAAGCTTAGCATGCCCACCAGCGCACCCGCGTCCCCGCAAAAGCTGCTTTAATATTTCACAATAAGAGTTATAATAGCTCCCTTTTTTAATATTCAGGATTTCCAAACCTCATCATGAAAGAAATCCAAATTCGCGGCGCCCGCACACATAATTTAAAAAACCTGAATGTCACGCTTCCTCGCGATCGTTTAATTGTGATCACAGGACTTTCCGGTTCCGGCAAATCTTCTCTCGCCTTCGACACACTTTATGCCGAAGGCCAGCGTCGCTATGTCGAATCCCTGTCTGCTTATGCTCGCCAATTTCTGTCCATGATGGAAAAACCCGATGTGGATCATATCGAAGGATTATCGCCTGCTATTTCCATCGAACAAAAATCCACTTCCCATAACCCACGCTCCACCGTCGGTACCATTACTGAAATTTATGATTATTTGCGTTTGCTCTACGCAAAAGTCGGTCAGCCCAAATGCCCTGACCATGGCCATGTTCTAGAAGCACAAACAGTAAGCCAAATGGTGGATGTTGTTTTGGCATTGCCTGAAGACACCAAGGTCATGATTTTGGCGCCCGTTGTGCGCGATCGCAAAGGCGAGCATGTGGAATTATTACAAGAATTACGCAGCCAAGGTTACGTACGCGCCCGTATTGATGGGCAAATGATAGAATTAGACCATCCGCCGAAATTAGACTTACGTCGCAAACATACGATTGAAGTTGTCATTGATCGTATCAAAGTGCGCGAAGATGTGCGTGTGCGTTTAGCCGAATCTTTTGAGACCGCATTGCGGCTAGCAGAAGGTATTGCAGCGATTGGTTTTATGGATGAGCCGAAGCGTCCAGGTCAAATTTTTTCGGCGAAATTTGCGTGTCCGGATTGTGGTTACAGTCTTGCCGAATTATCCCCACGTTTATTTTCGTTTAACAGTCCCGCAGGCGCCTGCCAGGCGTGTGATGGGCTGGGTGTCAAACAACATTTTGATCCAGCCTTAGTGATCACTAGCCACAGTCTCAGTTTGGCAGAAGGCGCTATTCGGGGTTGGGACCGGCGTAATGGTTATTATCACCAACTCTTATCAGCGCTCGCGAAACATTACAAATTTAATATGGATCATCCTTTTAGTTTGTTATCTAAAAAAATTCAAAACGTGATTTTATACGGCAGTGGTAATGAACTGATTAAATTTAAATATCGCAGCGAAGAAGGCCGCGGATTTACCAAGACCGATGTATTTGAGGGCGTTATTCCCAACATGGAGCGACGGTATCGCGATACCGAATCCAATATGGTACGCGAAGAACTCAGCAAATATCTTTCAGTGAAAGCGTGTGATGTCTGTGGCGGCACCCGGTTATGTACTGCTGCACGTTATGTGTTTGTTAACAATATGGGC
Organism: uncultured Coxiellaceae bacterium; assembly: GCA_964612855.1. Taxonomy (GTDB): domain Bacteria; phylum Pseudomonadota; class Gammaproteobacteria; order DSM-16500; family DSM-16500; genus DATIJJ01. The sequence goes on along the minus strand of CAZTDR010000004.1, from coordinate 32,734 downwards.
ATTGCTGACATCACGCGTAAACCCATTAATCAAGCGAAAGCGTTTTTTGAAAAATTAGATCTCCCCGGTTATCGCGCCGAAATTGCCGCAAAAATAAAAAAAGAACTCGTGAGTCGATTAAGTTTTTTAGTCAATGTCGGCCTGGATTATTTAAGTTTAGATCGCAGTGCGGAAACCTTGTCGGGTGGTGAAGCGCAACGTATTCGCTTAGCGAGCCAAATTGGCGCCGGACTCGTTGGCGTCATGTATATTTTGGATGAACCGTCCATCGGGTTGCATCAACGCGATAATGCGCGCTTGTTAGAAACGTTGCATCAATTGCGCGATTTAGGTAATACCGTGATAGTGGTTGAGCATGATGAAGATGCTATTTTAAGTGCCGATTATGTGTTGGATTTAGGCCCCGGGGCAGGCGTACACGGGGGTGAAATTGTGGCCGAAGGCAAGCCCAAGGATATTTTAAAAAATCCTAAATCACTTACGGGACAATATTTATCAGGCAAGCGACAAATTTCTGCGCCGAAAAAACGTCGTCCGCTGGATCGTAAAAAAATGTTACGGTTGAAAGGCGCGCGCGGCAATAATTTACGAAACATCAATGTCGATATTCCGCTCGGATTAATGACGTGTATCACGGGTGTTTCGGGTTCTGGAAAATCGACTCTCATGAATGATACCTTGGGGCCGATTGCGATGCGTGAATTGAATGGCGCCTCACGTGAACCCGCTCCGTATGATTCCATTGAAGGAATCGAATTTTTAGATAAAGTGGTGGATATTGATCAAAGTCCGATTGGTCGTACACCGCGTTCCAATCCAGCTACGTATACTGGTTTATTCACGCCCATTCGTGAATTATTTGCAGGCACTCAAGAAGCGCGTGCGCGGGGTTATGGTCCCGGTCGATTCAGTTTTAACGTGCGTGGCGGTCGCTGCGAAGCGTGTCAAGGTGATGGCGTTATCAAAGTCGAAATGCATTTTCTGGCCGACGTGTATGTGGTTTGCGATATTTGTCAGGGTAAGCGTTACAATCGTGAAACGCTGCAAATTACCTACAAAGGCAAAACGATTCATGAAGTGTTAGAAATGACAATTGAAGATGCGCGTTTGTTTTTTGATCCCATCCCTGTTGTCGCTCGCAAATTGCAAACGTTAATGGATGTCGGTTTGTCTTATATTTGTCTTGGTCAAAGCGCCACTACATTATCCGGTGGCGAAGCGCAGCGCATTAAATTAGCCCGCGAATTGTCTCGCCGCGATACGGGGCAAACGCTTTATATTCTTGACGAACCCACCACCGGCTTACATTTTCACGATATTGAACAGTTACTCAAAGTGCTTCATCGTTTATGTGATCAGGGTAATACGATTGTCATCATCGAACACAATTTAGACGTAATCAAAACTGCCGATTGGATCATTGATTTAGGCCCTGACGGCGGTGATAAAGGCGGCCAAGTCATTGTAGTCGGTACGCCAGAAGAAGTGGTCAAACATCCTACCTCGTATACCGGAATTTTTCTAAAGAAAACCCTCGCGAAATCCCGATCCTAATCTAGAAAAACCCTTGTAGGGGCGGACCCATGTGTCCGCCCAGCGGCCTAAAACTAACCCCGGACCCCGTATGCAAAAACCTCAACGCAAATCTCTGCGCCTGCAAGAATACAATTATTCTCAATCAGGTCATTATTTCATTACGATATGTACACAAGATCGTGCTTGTTTATTTGGTGAAATCATCGATCATAAGATGAAATTAAATCAACGTGGCAGTATTGTTAGAGAAGAATGGATCAAAACAGGCGAAGTTCGCGAAAATATCAGGCTCGATGTTTTTGTTGTCATGCCAAATCATTTTCATGGAATCATTATTATTGAAAATGGTAGGGGCACGGCGTGCCGTGCCTTTGCTAACCGTCAATTTGGCCTGTCTCACGCAAACACACTTTCCACTATTGTTGGCGCCTATAAATCTGCTGTAACTAAAAAAATTAACCAACTAAATGGAGTTTCATCGGGTTCCAGTATTTGGCAGCGTAATTATTATGAACATATTATTCGTAATGAAAAATCCTTAGAAGAAATTCGGGAGTATATAATTTATAATCCACTTAATTGGGAAAAAGATAAGTTATTTATTTTGTAATGTGAAAACCATTTTCGCTTGAAGGATGCGAAAACATTTTTGCTTAACGAATCGATCTTATTGTAGGGGCACGGCGTGCCGTGCCCTGGGCGTTTACTATTCTCGTATGTCAATTTTTTAGATATGCAGCACGGGCACGGCACGCCGTGCCCCTACAAATAAGGGTGTCACTTGTATGATGCAACAAATATTTCCGCTTACCGAATCCACCTTGCTCATTCCGGGTGCCGCAGGCGATATCGAAATCCTCGCATCCCCCATCGAATCCGCCAACACCACCGCCATCATCTGCCATCCTCACCCCTTATTCGGCGGCACCATGCACAACAAAGTCGTGACCACTCTAGCGCGTGTCTTTCGGGATTTGGGCATCCGCACCGTACGGTTTAATTTTCGCGGGGTCGGAAAAAGTAGTGGGGTGCACGATGAAGGGCGTGGTGAATTAGCGGACCTTTTCACCCTCACAGAATGGATCAACCAACTTTTCCCACAAGATGCCTTATGCCTCGCTGGTTTTTCTTTCGGCGCTTACATCGCCACCAAAGCCGCGATGACCCTTTCTCCCAAACAATTAGTCACTATCGCACCGCAAGTATCGCGTTTTAAAGAAGATAATTTAGCCTTAGTGACTTGCCCGTGGTTGTTAGTGCAAGGTGAGCAAGATGAAGTGGTTTCTGCTGAAGAAGTGTTTTCCTGGGTAGAAACATTGCCGCACAAACCGGAAGTCATGCGCATGCCAGGAGCCAGCCATTTTTTTCATGGGCAGTTATTAGCATTACGCACGTTGTTGGAAAATCGATTAGCGCATTTAAAATAAGAAGTAGACAGATAAACAAAAACAATCTACAGAAAAAGTATTTGCATAAACTGAGAGTCATTCGCCTGCTTTATCAACCGGCCATTTTGTTTATGGCCAGTTGGTAAAGTTAAGCTGCAAATGTTAATGACCGAATCTTCGTTCTGGATAGACGGGTTTACCTTCAGCAAGCTTATAGGCTTCTCCTGCAGCTGCTTTAAAGGCTTTTGCTCGAGGTAAATACTCCGCATTTGCAATCTCCACCACTTTTGCTGGAGCTTGTGTAGAAGATAACCCATCAATGTAGGGATCTTTTGATTTGTTGGATGTGATTGGAGATTTCACGGCAGCAATTTGTTCGTCACTTGGTTTGGGTGCACCATAAGCAAATTCAACCGTTACGCCGGCTATTTTAGCAACTATTTGCATCGCAAGTACGAGTTGTGGATTGTCCGACTCAAACGCAGGAGATTTGCAACCGCTTGCAGTGATGGTATTTAGGAAAAGACGGGCTTGCTCTAACATAAGAGGACTAGGAATAACCACTTCTTTAGCCCGAGCTAAACGGCCTGGAAGCCAACCACTTTTAACTGTAGTGCCTGACTCATTCTTATAAGTAACTTTCTGAACACGAGGAGAACTTTCATCCTTTCCACTCAAGTAATCCTGAAATTTACTAACAAGTGTATTATCAGTTCTACCTGAAACACGAACATGCGCATTCAAAAATCTTCGCATATCAATTTCAGTTATAACAGCTGGGAGGTTGTCGAATATTAGTTTTTTTATCTCAGTTGTTTTCAGTTCATTACCTTCTGCGTCTTGGAAAGTAAGGGACTTGCCTAGCATGGTTTTCATTTTCTCGGTTAAAAATTGATTTAATAATCCGCGATCTGAAATAGATTCTGGCAAGTCATACACATTCAGCTCATAACTCTTTTGCTGATGCCGAAAGTCTTTCTTTTCAGAGAAAACACTGGAAGTACCGTTAGATCCATCATATAGCTTAACGTAGTTATCTTTGGTAACCAGGTCTTTTTTGGTGACCGTCTTGGTGTCAGTACCTATCCCTAACGCGCTACCTAGCGTCTCTGGTTTTGGCGTGTTATCTGTTACGCCCGATTTGACCTTTGCCACCGTCGTGATTGCGGTAGCGAGTGAGCTGCTATTAGTAGCACTATTTGCCCACTCCTTCAGTTCTGTTGCAGTCCTATTCTCTACCTTAGGAGGAGTAGGAGAGTAGTAGCGTTCCATTTCTAACTGATCAAATTTTTTCTGGGAGAGCGTATCCATGTCGCGATAAAGCTGACCGAAACGGGCTGCCATGTTTTCAATGGCTGTTTTCAATTCATCAGTAGCTGCCTCATCCAATTTTTCTTTACCTACACCTACCTTTAAGTTTAAGGTGTCTTGTATGTTTTTTACTGCCGCTTTTGCGTTTTCTAATTGTGCGTGGGCGTTTGCATCCCCTTCTGCAGACTTATAAAGACGATAAAAGAGTTCATATATATTCAATGTATCCGTTAGGAAATCGTTTTCTAATTTTATCTGGTCAGGCTTTGCATCGCCTGCTCTTTTCGGGAGATTTACCCAGCTTGCATCCGGAATAGGTGCTTTGATAGCTTCTTCATGTTTTTTCCCGTGATCTGCAATAGATTGATTAGTCTTAAGAATTTCTATGCCTAGCTTACTAATCTTATCGCTAATCTTTTCTGCTGGGTTGCTTGAGGTTGCATAAGAATCTATTTTTTTGATCTCATCTTGAATGAGAGCGCACTCTTCTTTTAAGTTCTCCAAAGCCGTTTGGTGATCTAGCATCGTTTGTTTGGATTGTTTAAGTTGCTTAGCTATTGTATCCGGTAATATTTTGTCTTTAGGAGGGGCTAAGGAAGCAGTAATCGCATCTTCTACTGCCTTGGCTTCTTTAATAATAGCTGGAATTTGATCTTCTTGTTTTTTGACTTCTGCGTTCAACTTATTTTGAAGTCTTATTAATGCTGCGTGATCGTTTATCTTTAGAATTTCTTCTGCCATTTTTGTAAGGGTTACATCTAAATTCGTAAAATCCGCTGGATCATTAGCGGGTGCTGCTTTAGTGACAGGAGGACTCATTAATGCTTTAGCAATAGCACCTACCGTTTGGAAGTGAGTGGGATCAAATAAATTTGTAACGAAAGTAGCTAAGTCTTTCCCGTCAGGATTCGCCAGAGAAGATTCTTTAGGAGCATTCTTTGCTAAATATTTAATACCAGCGTGAATAGCTTTTGCCCGCGCAGAAGCAGGTATATCTTTAGCGAGATCGGGCATTAACTCTTCAGCTAGCTTGGATTCTTGATAAGTTTTTGGGAAGCCGTTTTTATCGTCCGCTTTCTTTTTGATGGCTTCAAGTGCTTGTCCACCGGGAATGGCAGTTATGGTCGCTTGGGTAAATGCATCAATATCACCCGGGGCTATTCCATTGATTTTGTCGGAAAGTGCTTTTCTTATGGTTGTTGGATTATCTTGCTTAAGAGCATCGATAATGGGATTACTTAACGAGGTTTTTTCATCTTTAATTGCCTTATTATCAGCTGAGGAGTTTAAGGCATTTGTCAAAAGAGGTTTTAATGCATCAAAGGCTTTATCAAATAGCTCTCGTTGAGGGCTAACACTAGAATGATAAGGATCTTGTTTTTTAGCTTCTAAAATTGCTTCATCCACTATTGTGTCGATAGGTCTTGAGCTTGCCATAATGTTCGCCTCATCAAATTACTGCATTAAACGGTTAGTGTTAGATTGTGCGCCTATTTTATAAGCTTAGGTAAATCCTTGCACTTAAAATTAGTATAATCCACATTTCTTAAAATAAGCTTATTACTTAAAGAGGCATTTCTTTGATTTCTTTAGAGGACAAAATTCTTAGCAAGCCGCGGGCATGGCACGCCATGCCCCTACACCTTTTATATTGAAACGTAGGGGCACGGCGTGCCGTGCCCTTGCAGCATTGCTAAAAATTTTGCCTCTGATTTTTAAAGAGAAAAGAGGATGAATCTTATCCTAGATGAGAATAATTCTCAATTGTGTTGACAATATAGATTGTGAAAGGGGATACTAATTCCTAATTTTGTCAGCAATACGCAATGAATAAAGGCAAAACCCATGCAGCTCTCAACCATGAAAAAAGGCCAATCTGGGCGTATTCTTCGCATTGAGCGAGGAGAATCATTATATCGTCATCGTTTAATTGCGATGGGCTTGCTGCCGGGTACAGAATTTACCGTGACACGAATTGCACCCTTGGGGGACCCCATTGAAATTACTGTTCGCGGATTTTCCTTAAGTTTACGCAAAGACGAAGCGAACATTTTGCATATTGAACAGGTTCTTGCATGACTACATTCAATCGATCTTGCTGTGACGACGCAGCTTCTTGCTTTTCTTCCCCTAAAAATTTAAAAATTGGGTTGATCGGTAATCCAAATTCCGGAAAAACCACGGTATTTAATGCCTTAACGGGCGCGCGTCAGCGAGTGGGAAATTGGTCGGGGGTGACGGTTGAGCGCAAGACTGGTTTTTTTAACTGCCAAAATACCACGGTCGAAGTAGTAGATTTACCTGGCACTTATTCCCTTAATATCGTCCATGAATCGGCTTCTCTCGATGAGCGCATTGCTTGTGAATTTATTTTAAGCCACGAAGCAGATTTCATCGTCAATGTGCTGGATGCGAGCAATTTGGAGCGCAATTTATACCTCACGCTACAGCTGCTTGAAATGCAAGTGCCGATGTTAGTGGTGGTCAATATGACCGATGTGGCTGAAAAGCGCGGTCTGCACATTTTAGTCGACATATTGGCTAAATCATTGGGTTGTGAAGTGATACCGTTGGCAGCCCATAAAGGTCAAGGAATCAAAGCGCTGAAAGAGGCGATTATTCATCCGCACAGCAGGCGAAAAGTTCATCCGATTTTTACGGGAATGTTGTACCAATCTATTTTAGAAATTACGCGCGTTTTGACGCTTTCAGCCGATGCCGCGAGACGGACACGCGAGTCTGTGTCTAGCAAAGCGTTTAATCCGGAATGGCTTGCGATTCGATTGCTGGAAGAGGATCAGTTTGCACGTGAAGCCGTGGATTCCACGACCATCCAATTTGTTCATGATCAGCAAACGCAGTTACGCACCACATTTCAAGAAGACCCGGATATTTTGTTAGCTGATGCGCGTTATCGTTACATTCAAAAAGTAATGGCAACATGTGTTAAAAAAGCCACCCAATCCCGAACGAACTGGACAAAACGCCTCGATAATATTGTCTTAAATCGAGTCTTGGGCATTCCTATTTTTTTAGCTGTCATGTATGCCATGTTTTTTTTCGCTATCAATGTGGGTGGCGCATTTCAGGATTTTTTTGATATTGGCAGTGACACAGTGTTTGTCCAAGGCGGCGCTTATTTGTTTGGTCACTTGGGATTCCCCACTTGGCTCGTGACATTATTGGCAGATGGAGTAGGTAAAGGCATTAATACTACCATTACGTTTATTCCCATCATTGGCGCCTTATTTTTGTTTCTCGCTTTTTTAGAAGGCTCCGGTTACATGGCACGTGCGGCATTTGTGGTTGATCGTTTGATGCGTGCACTGGGATTACCCGGCAAATCATTTGTTCCCATGATTATTGGCTTCGGCTGTAATGTGCCGGCGGTGATGGCAACGCGTACGCTTGAAAATAAGCGTGATCGCATTCTCACGGTCATGATGAGCCCCTTTATGTCCTGCGGTGCAAGGCTTGCGATTTATGCGGTTTTTACTGCCGCTTTTTTTCCTCTCCATGGTCAAAATATCGTATTTATGTTGTATTTGATTGGTATTATCATGGCGATGCTGACGGGCTTAATGTTGCGAAAAACGCTGTTAAGTGGTGATCCGGCACCGTTGGTCATGGAATTACCCTCTTATCATTTACCCAATATCCGCACGATTTTTTTGCACGCATGGCAACGTTTAAAAGGTTTTGTGTTCCGTGCAGGAAAATTAATCGTACCCATTTGTATCTTACTCGGCGCATTAAACGCCATCAATGTCGATGGTTCGAGTAATACCGGTGCAGGTAGTGCGCATTCATTGTTATCAGTTGTGGGGCGAACGTTGACACCGCTTTTTGCACCCATGGGCATACACGAAGATAACTGGCCTGCAACAGTAGGATTAATGACGGGCGTATTAGCGAAAGAAGTGGTGGTGGGAACATTAAATACAATTTATACGGAAGTCGGTAATTTAACTGTTTTCCAAGCGGATGGTTTTAATTTGCTGGGGGGGCTGCACGCCGCTGTTACTTCTATCGCGACGAATTTCGCGCAATTAGGGAATTCTTTTTCAAATCCGATCTTAGCTCAAGCGCCGGTGCATGCGTTAACGAAAGGCGTGTATGGCATTATGTACCAACGATTTGATGGTCCTATTGGGGCAATTGCTTATTTATTATTTGTATTATTATATTTTCCGTGTGTTTCAACCATTGCTGCCATGTTTCGCGAAATCCATCGCGGTTGGGCGTTTTTTTCTGTTTTTTGGACGACAACAGTCGCTTATTGTACGGCGGTTGCTTTTTATCAAACGTTTACTTTGTTGCAGCATCCTACCGTATCGATCTGTTGGTTAATGGGTATTGGTGTAGTGATGCTCCTTATTTTTTTTGGCATACGAGTATATGCTCAAAAACAAGAAGTAACAGGGTGGAGGCGACGATATGAACTTGTTGGAAATTAAAAATTATTTAATGCAAGTTAAAATAGCCAGCATCGCCAAATTATGCGCGCATTTTAATTGTGATTCTGACCTGCTGCGCAGTATGATGACACATTGGCTGCGCAAAGGTTGCGTGCGGCAATTTACACAAACCCCTGCGTGCGGAAAAACCTGCATGAAATGCGTGCCAGCGATGATTGAGATTTATGAGTGGATTTGATAAAGGGTGAATCCATCCCACAAAAATCCGCTTTTCTGACGTTTGATCCACCCTATCAAAAAAACAGTTGAAATTATTTCATCATTTCAAAGGACATAGATTGTATGCCAGAGCCATCAAGCACGCTCAGTTTAATTAAACCCATCCCTGCTCAAATCGTCAATGAAGGTGCCACGTTTGGCCCTCTTAAGATGAGTGACTATATCCAATCCCGAGAGGGTGGGAAAATGTATATTCGTGCCGAGCTCTCCGATGGCCAACCTTTACCTAATGGCTTAATTTGCACTACCGAAGGCATGATTAATGGTATCCCTGCAATCGGTACGCAAGGATCGTATAAAGTGTTGGTTATTGCTGTAAATGATGAAGCCGATGAATTGACGACGGAGTTTGATTTCACTATCAATCCTCGTCCATCGATGAAAGAAGACGATCAACTGTTTAGAAAGTTAAAAGCAGAAGTCTGGGAAGCACTCGGTAAAAATTTACCTCTTCCTGATATGAAGGAACTGTTAAATCGCCCGATTACGATTAACGAAGTTTATTATTTATTGGAACGATTTGCCACGTTGACTATTTGGGATGTTTACAATCTAGATGCGCCCGGTGAAAAAATTCCGTTGAACTTAGAAGGGATGAGTGAACATTACAATATCTATGACCGTGGTTGCTGTATTGTCGGCTCTCCGAAGGACTTGTTTTCTCACGAAAGAACATTGGAAGATGCGATGAAAACCGCCAGCGTCATTGCTAAAGAAGTCTATAAACGCAATTGGGTGATTGAATTTGCAGGTTTTGACAAAATGGTGCGTCGTGCCTGGGTTGAGTTGCAACATTTGGGTGATTTGCACGGTAAGCGTCTGGAAATATTGCATTATTTGCCTTCACCTGCTGAAGTGAAGATTTATGCGACAGAAGCGAAAAATAAATACCCCGGCCCTGCTATTTAGCGGGTTTATGAGCAAAAAAAGTCTATTGGTGTATAATTTATATAATCAAATAGTTATTTTGATCGGAGCTGATCTATGAGTGCAGTAGAACAAATGAAAAAAGTCCATACGGCGGTAGAACGCATGGAGTCTATATCCCAACGATATCAAGTCAGAGGGGTTGCAAATACCTTTGCTGAATCAGATTATGCAGGAGAATTCGAAAAATTTGTTACACGCACTCAAAAAGAGTTAAAGGATCAAGGCATTACAGGCCCGGAAATGCCTAATGCGTTGCAAGCTTTAAAAAGCAACGTGGAAAGAATCTATGATAATGCTGTGACGAATTCTTCTTTACCTTGGACACAAAGTGCATGGGACCAAGCTTTTGCTCCCGCTAAAAAACAATTGACCGACTTAAGCGCTTCATCCACCGCGAGTGAACAAGCTAAAAAATGGGCGGCTCAAAAAGCAGAAGAACTCGAAACATTTAAAACGAAAAAATTTGAAGATGCGGCAAGCGCATTAGCGAATAGTGTGGATCGCCAAGTGGGTCTCAATCACGCTCTCGGCCTTAATAAAGAGCTCCGCGAGCAATATGGTTTGAGCAGACCACTTCCTAAACCGGTTTCTCTTACTCCAAAAGATGAAAAAGATATCCAAAATGAAGATGATCCGAAGGGTGTTCTTAAGTGGGTAGATAAAGAAGATGACCTCCGCCGAAAAATGCAAAAATTTAGAGATTCGAAAGATAGGTATTACCGATGTATGTCAGGTGCCTTTAAGGGTAGATTAATTGAATATACCCAAAATGGTTGCCGACCTAAGCCGATATGGGTGTCAAAAACGCACGATAAAAATATAAAAGGGCTGTGGGAATGGACCAAAAATAAGGTGACCGGTAAAGAAGATCAAGAGTTATTTCGCGCCGGTTATGCTGCTGCAATGGATGTCATGCAATTTAAAGATCCGGGTTATGGGATGACATTTGGCTTACCTGTTATTAGCAACGCCTCAGCCAATGATGGCGGTGTAGCTAAGATGAAAGAAATGCTGTTTACCAGTCAGGAATTCACAGCGGATTATATTAGAAAAAATATATTAGCTATATTTGAAGAAGCGCAACTGAGAAATATTCCTTTAGAATTGGACGATGACTTAAGAAATTATATGATCCGAGTGAGAGATAATGATCGCAAAGAATTTTTTGATAATACCCGACACAAAGTTGCTGTTGCTTTTGATCAAATTAAAAATGCGATTCCTATCGTCAGGCACTTAATTAAAGATCGTTCTCGTGACACCGCTATCCAAGAAGTATTGGACAAAGCAGAAGAAATGCGCGATGCCGCACGGAAAGAAAAAGTAATAGGTAAAACACACGAGCAAATGGAAGAGCGGGTTAAGGATGCGAAAGATAAGTTAGAGCAACCGCCTAGCAGTGACCTCAAAGGCGAATTAAAAGAAGCTTATGATGCTGCGCATAAACAAGCGGAAGCGGAGATGGATAGTTCTGCCGGTAAACCTGTGATTGCTTCAGCTCCCTTAAAACCGGAGGAAGAGCTTTCTGAACAGCAAAGAAAGAAAAAAATCGATGAAGATGCGATCAGCAAGCTTAATAAAACGGCACACGGAATTGATCCAGATAAATCAATTGATGAAAAAATAGGATTAATCGAACAAGGACTAAAAGCGATAGCAGCTCAGTTAAAAGTCGCTGTTAAAACAGAAGAAATCATTAGTGGCCAAATGGGTGTCTTAAAAAAACCTGCTCATATGCAAACTCCAGCAAGCATGGAATGGAGAGAAGCCCAAGTTCAAAAATTAGAAGAATTAAGAGCATTACAGGAGCAGAAATTACAAGACTTATCCGTCAAAGCCAAATTACTGCATCATGCCGCTAAAACATTAACAGGCGCTTCAAAAGAAAAACAGGAAGAATTAGTCGGCACAACAGCTAACTGTTTAACAGGTGTTTCTAAAACGTTAGAAGAGTCTCGAGTTCATGCGAAAGCGACGATAGAAAATTATCAACATGATCGCAAACAAGAAAAAGCAAAAGCCGAGGCCCAGCAGGCTAAAGCGGGCGGACCGAGCGGCCCAGCACCTAAATAAAAAGCGAGTGGAAATAACTTATGCATGAACGACGATCAAAAAAAAGTATCGACTTTTTAAGCGATGCATCAAAAGACCATCAGTCATTTGAGGATCGCTTGTATTCTTTGTTAAACGACTCGAGCACGGCGCCGCAATTGAGAGAGATATTATTATCGACCGATTCGAAGGAAGAGGGTGCCCTCACGTTGTTAGAGGCAAAAATGCGTTCGTTGAATGAAAAAAGTATGAAAAGTGACATGACTGAATTGCTACATAAGTTACAAGGTTCAGCTTCTTCACAACATTCAAAGAGTAGACGTTATCCTGGGAATAAAGCTGCTTTAAGAGAGGCGTTACATTCCTTGGGGGGGGATGCCACCAAGACAGAGATACGAGTGAATGCGCTTTTTGCCGAAAATCAGTTGCGTCGCTTATTTCGAAAATTAGACGCAAAACGGGCTTATTATCACGCCAACGATATTGCAGATATGTTTGGGCCAAAATTTCTGGCAGCTAAAGATATTGAAAATACCCAAGCGATTATCGATGAATGTTTTGAGTGGGTCAAAAAAGATCAACAACAAGCCCACAAAAATTATCAAACTGTCGCAAATATAGTAAAAGCTGCTGCAAAAGAACAAGAAGAAAAAAAAGATGAGTATGTTGAGCCCATAGAGCGAGAGCATCATCTTATAGTGAATGATTTTTTGAAAGAATTAAAAAAATATGGCTCTGATCAATCGTTGCCTGAATTTGTAAAACAAGCGGACGTTATTGCCTGGTTGAATAAAGAGATGATGGTGTATGTTAAAAACGATACAAGTCAGGACGTCAAAAAAACTATCATGACTCGTATCCTCGGCATATTGGAAAATCCTTTTGTGTGCGAGCGACTTTTGTTTGGTCAGAATGAGCATGAAAGAATCGAGGGGCAGAAAATAGCAGTCAGCATTTTTACCCATTTTTATTTCATCCCGCCAAATGTAAATGGTATTAGTCCTCAACCTGCTCTCGCGTGTATGCCATTATTACAAGCACAAGATAATAAAAAAGGTTGGCACGGATCAGGCTTATTTAAAGCGCCTGCAGAAATTGATATGACTAATATCAAGGGTGTGGTTCTTAAATTTTTACAAAGGAATAATGCACAGGCCGATTTACATCAAGCAAAAGCAGAGGATGCAACCGTTATCGCCGCCAAGCAAATGTATACGCAAGTAAGAAGTATCTTGGAGCAGCGCTGGAATTACATAGAAAAGCTATTTGATTTGCCTCCTGAGATGCGTCCTCGCAGTGAATTAGAAGCGGTAGGAAAAGATAGTTTTTTAAGTTTATTTAAGTTAGTTGCATTTGGATTTAACTCTTCATTAGAGTTCGGGAATCAAGCTAGCTTGTTCAAGTTCATAAACTGCTATCCTGATATCGCAATTAATTTATTTGAAATGAGCTGGTTGAAAAGACTTTTTGTTGGTGATAAAGAAGAAGGCAAGCAGCTTGTTGTGCATATGCTGATGGATGTTCACCACAGACTAGAACGCAGTAGCGATCAAGAGAATGAGAGGGGGGGAAGCAATCCTAATAATCATTTGGGTGCACTCCCTCAAGATCTTAGGCAGCTTTTACTTGCTCGCTTAGTGAGAGCTATGTTGGAAAATAATGTTTTTGAAGAGTTAAGTGAAGTTCATCAAAAAATTGTTCTCAAATCGTTATACTTTTTATCAATACAATCAATTGCTAGCACTCATAATAAACCTAATCAGTTCTTTCATGCAGCAAAAGCGATATTAGATAAATATGGAAATCTACTTGAGCAGCATTACGTACGTGATGTTTTGAAAAACGTAGATTTATCAAAGCGAATTACTGGTCAAGAGTCTAAGATTGACAACCAGTCTGTTATGAATTTAATAGCTTCAATCAATGTGGCAACCAATTTAGATTTTCTTAGTACATTAAAAAGAGAACGATTATTTACTTTATTGAGCATGGCTAATCGAATTTGGAATGAAACATCTAGACAACAGGCTTTTCAGGTCGTTTTTCATGAAGGAGAAGCCCTTGGATTGAATCTCTCAAAGCGATATTTAACATCTTGTGAATTGCAGCTAAGCTTGGTTCAACAATTGCAGAAACACCCAGACCTTTCTGTTGCAGAAATCACTGAGATTCATAAAACCATATTAATTACAGATTTTCAAAGAAGGGCAGGCCATATTTCTTTGAGCGAAGAGCAAAATAGGATATTCGAAGCAGAGCGCCTTAAATGTAGTGGGTTCGTCACTGCGATTGATGCTGATTTAAAAGAAATACTAGCGCAACAAATACACCATGATAAAGAAGCTATTCTTTTGGATGAAAGGGAAGCCGCTACGCAAGCCGCTCAACTTTTAGCAAATGTCCAACAGTGTTGGGAGGAAGCTACGTTAAATGATCATCCGATCGCGCATGATCATGATGAGGCTGCTGATCACTTTAAATATGATTTTGAGGTTGAGCCTGACTCGCCTGAACTTAAGCGCGAAGTCGAGTCTGAATCCGAATCTGAATCCGAATCAGAGGTTCGCTCAGAGGCCAAATTTGAATTGGCGTCTGAGCTGGAATTTGAAGAGGAAGCCAAACCGCTTGAGTCCAAATTTAAATCGGATTTTCATCCTGTTCCCTTAAAGAATGCAGTATGGGATCAAAAGTCACTTCGATTTTTGATTGATGCACTCGATAAAAGTGCGCGTACATTCGTAATTAATACGCAACAACAACGAATTGTCAATGAAGAGCGTGCTCTAAAGATAAAAAGTGACGCTGCTAAACTTCGAGCGCAGGAAATCCAGCAAGCGGAGCTTGCGCTAGAACAAGAACGACGTGCGAAAGAAATGCAGCAAGAAGCGGATAAACAGCAAGCACAATTGGATGCGGATGTGACGGCGGCCAGCGTGTTTCGCCGTTATTTTGTCTCGCTTGCTGACAAAGTGCAATATAGCCAAGCAGTGCGTGATCAGATTTCTGTTTCTCCTCTCATTGATACATTTTTTGCAACCCATCATCAAGCAGCACATGCCCAATTGCATACGCAGCAGACTGAAGTGTTTGTGCCTGCTGGAGTGATGCGAAAAGTGTTCCCCCTTGAAAAAATGGAAAAATCGATCAATGTGCATGAGACATTACGCAACCCAGTCATTGCAGCAGAAAATCGTTCTCAAACCTTAAAGCGGGGAGAAGGCGCGATTAATTATGTCAAAGATGATTCTATTCCCAAAGGGACGAAATCCAGTGCCTTTACTGAAAAAATGACGGAAAAATTAGGTTGCTACACAGAAAAAGTGACAGCCCAAGATCAATATCAAATTGCGATTCATCAATTGCCCGCTATTATTCAAGACTTGTATCAAGCGGCACTTCGCCAAACGTTTGCTGCTATTGTTGGCAATGCAAAAGACGAGCGTCAGAAAGCAGCGCTGGAAGATATGTTTAAACAATATAAAGAACCGACACCCACCGTAAATGGCCTGTATAACTTTTTGCGTCAGCAGGAAATGCTGAGCAACATGAAAGATGCGCAGCTCCGTGAAGAGTCGGTTAACTTAGTGAATGTAGTGCAACAGAGGATGATGAATAAAATTGAGGCGTCTCCGGGTTTTTCACCCGGGTTTATTCCAAACGGACATTATTTGAAATTTGTGAATGCGCAAATTGAGTCGTTTGTTTCTGCGGTCGGCGTCAATGGAAAAATGTACATTTATGATTATCCAGGCGATCCCTTGATAACAAAGTCTTTTATTCTGTTGTGTAAAGTGAGAAATATTCCTTATGAAAATAAGTCGACCCTTTCTTATGAGCCCGGACAAACTGAAATTAAAGGAGCGCAAGAGTGGTTGAGGCGGGGTAGTGATAATAAAGTAGAAAAAGAGTTACAAGAATTGCAAGCGTTGAAAGATAAAGTAGGTAATGGATCGGACCATATTGATAAATTAGAGCGCCTCATCAAGCAAGTGGGAGCAGGTGTTTCATTGTCCCAACAAGAGGAAGAGGACGTGTTGAGTATCATACGAGAAACAGAAAAACATCCGAATTTCAAAGCGTCAGGTGGGTAGGGGCACGGCGTGCCGTGCCCGTGCTGCATATCTAAAAAATTGACATACGAGAATAATTAAACGCCCCAGGGCACGGCACGCCGTGCCCCTACAACAAGATGGATTCATTAAGCCAAAATAGTTTGGCGACATCTCTAAAATTACCCAAAGCTGCTTTTTTTGTAGAAACCTCCCCCTCCCTTCGTTTACAATCTACCCATTTTGTAAAAGGATGTACGTTATGCGTAAAAAAATGGTGGCAGGTAATTGGAAAATGAATGGATCACGCTATGAAGCTTATGCCTTGCTTGAGGCAATTAAGCAGGGAGCGGGTGCTTTTTCTTCAGCAGTTGATGTTGTGGTTTTTCCTAGTTTTGTTTATTTACATCAATGCGAAGAAGTATTGGCTGATAGTTTGGTCGCCTGGGGTGCGCAAAATCTTTATTTAGGAAAGTCCGGTGCGTTTACGGGAGAAATTTCCGGGCCTATGTTGGTGGATTATGGTTGCCAATATGTGTTAATTGGTCATTCAGAGCGTCGCCAATGGTTCCATGAAGATTTGAATTGGATCTCGCCCAAGTTCAAAGCGGCTATCCAATGCGGCTTACAACCCATTTTATGTTTAGGTGAAACCTTAGAGCAGCGAAATGAGGGTAAAACTGAAAATATCATCCAACAACAGCTTGCATCCGTAATAGAAGCTGCTAGCATTGACGCTTTTCGCCAAGCTGTCATTGCGTATGAGCCGGTCTGGGCGATTGGTACAGGGTTGACAGCAACACCCGAACAAGCCCAAGCCATCCATGCCTTTATTCGACAAACATTAAGGCATTACAATGCAGATGTTGCGGAAGGCGTCCGTATTTTATACGGCGGTAGTGTAAAGCCCGATAATGCGCGTGACTTGTTTGCTATGCCCGATATTGATGGCGGGTTGGTTGGCGGTGCTTCATTAGAAGCAAAAGGTTTTTTAGCAATTTGCCAGGCTGCAATGTAGAATAAGCCGGGCTGTAAATTTATTTAACTGTGTCTGTGGGGCATGTATTTGTAGGGGCACGGCGCGCCGTGTCCGGGACTTTGAGCAAACGCCACATAAGAAAAGGTATACTATGTACCAATTAATATTACTGATTCATGTTTTCGCTGCAGTGTCTTTGATTGCGCTCGTGCTCGTGCAACAAGGCAAGGGCGCGACGATGGGTGCGGCATTTGGCAGCGGTGCTTCACAGACTGTATTTGGCAGCCGAGGATCCGGTTCTTTCCTTTTAAAAATTACCATCGGTTTTGTTGTCATATTTTTCTCGACGAGTATTGCTTTGAATTATTTGGCCAGTCGAGCAGTAAAACAGTCGCAGCAAGTCGTATTGCCTGCTGCGCCTACTGGTGTTTCTCCTAGTAGTATTCCAGATGAACAACCATCATCCTCAGATAAAGTTAAAACAGAGAAAAAGAAGTAAGAAAGTTTAAAGAAGCAATGCCGAAGTGGTGAAACTGGTAGACACGCCATCTTGAGGGGGTGGTGGCGAAAGCCGTGTGGGTTCGAGTCCCACCTTCGGCACCATCTATTTCTAAAACCTGTAGGGGCACGGCGCGCCGTGCCCGTGATGACTCAGAAGAATCATCGCCCCCAGGCACACGTACCCCTACAGCAGTAATAGGTTAGGAGAAAAAAGTGTTAGATAATTACTTACCTATCCTCATTTTTATGATTATCGGCGGCCTGCTCGGTCTCGTTGTGCCTTTTCTCGGCTATTTACTCGGTCCCAGACGCCCCACTCCCGAAAAAAATTCTCCTTATGAATGTGGTTTTGAACCCTTCGACGATGCGCGCATGCCTTTTGATGTGCGTTATTATCTGGTCGCCATTTTATTTATTATTTTTGACTTAGAAACCGCTTTTTTAGTTCCTTGGGCCGTCGTGTTTCGAAAAATAGGTTGGTTTGGTATGGCGGCGATGGGCATTTTTTTGGGTTTACTCGTAATCGGTTTTATTTATGAGTGGAAGAAAGGAGCCTTGGAATGGGAATAGCCGGTTTAAAAGATCAGGGCTTTATCACCACGTCGCTAGAAAGTTTAATTACCTGGGCACGTACCGGTTCTTTATGGCCCATGACATTTGGTTTAGCCTGTTGCGCTGTGGAAATGATGCATGCGGGCGCAGCACGTTATGACCTAGATCGTTTCGGGGTGATTTTTCGCCCGAGTCCTCGTCAGTCCGATGTGATGATAGTCGCGGGGACATTATGCAATAAAATGGCTCCTGCATTGCGCAAAGTATATGAACAAATGGCTGAACCCAGATGGGTGATTTCCATGGGTTCTTGTGCGAATGGGGGTGGCTATTATCATTATTCTTATTCGGTAGTACGAGGTTGTGACCGTATTGTTCCAGTGGATGTGTATGTACCTGGCTGCCCTCCCACCGCAGAAGCATTAATGTATGGTGTGATCCAATTACAAAACAAAATCAACCGTAAAAAAACGATTGAACGATAAAAAATGTTAGGTCTATTGATTGTGCAATGTGGCCGTGCTGTAGGGGCACGGCGCGCCGTGCCCGAGACTTCGAGCAAATGCCGCCAGGCACGGCACGCCGTGCCCCTACAGCATGTCGGCAAAACACAAGAACATTTACAGAGTAATCACTATGTCAGATATTGATGTTTTACATGCCCAACTCATTGAGCGATTTGCAGAGCGCATTCAGCGCGTAGACGCTGCTTTCGGCGAGTTAACCATTGATGTTCTACCTGCAGACCTGCTCGAAATCTGTTTGACTTTACGTGATGAGCCCGCGTTTGATTTTAAAATGTTGCTTGACGTATGCGGTGTGGATTATCTGCATTATGGTTTATCAGAGTGGGAAACTACGTCTGCGACCGCCACGGGATTTGAACGCGGTGTCGATCGACGTGCCATCAATCATCCGCATTTAACGCAGCCCCGCTATGCAGCGGTGTATCATTTATTATCCTTGAATCAAAACCATCGTTTGCGTATTCGAGTGTTGTTGGATGAACATCACTTAAAAGTTCCCTCCGTCCTATCAATTTGGCCTTCAGCAAATTGGTTTGAGCGAGAAGCGTTTGACTTATTTGGTATCACTTTTGTGGGTCACCCTGATTTACGCCGTATTTTAACGGATTATGGCTTTGTCGGTCATCCTTTCCGTAAGGATTTCCCGCTCATCGGACAGGTCGAAGCGCGTTATGATGCAAAATCAAAAAGTGTCGTATATGAACCGGTTAGCATCCAACCGCGGATTCTCGAACCCAAAGTCATTCGTCGCGATAATCGCTATCAAAACGGGGAATGAGGTATGGAAAAATTACCAGAAATTCGCAATTACACCTTCAACTTCGGCCCTCAACATCCGGCAGCGCATGGTGTGTTGCGATTGATCTTAGAAGTCGATGGCGAAACGATTGTTCGAGCTGATCCCCATATTGGCTTGTTGCATCGCGCCACAGAAAAATTAGCAGAAAGTAAGCCGTATAATCACAGCATTGGTTATATGGATCGTCTCGATTACGTTTCGATGATGTGTAACGAGCACGGTTATGTCCTGGCGATCGAAAAATTACTAGGCATTCAACCTCCGATTCGTGCGTTATATATACGCACGATGTTTGATGAAATTACCCGTATCTTGAACCACTTATTATGGTTAGGCTGCCACGCTCTCGATATTGGAGCGATGTCTATGTTTTTGTATTGCTTCCGTGAGCGGGAAGATTTATTGGATTGTTACGAAGCTGCATCCGGTACACGCATGCATGCAACCTACTATCGCCCAGGCGGGGTGTATCGAGATTTGCCCGCTAAGATGCCTCAATACCGTGCCTCCAAATGGCATAATGAAAAAGAAGTGGCGAAGCTCAATCAAAATCGTGAAGGTTCATTGCTCGACTTTATTTGGGATTTCACTGAACGTTTCCCCGCGCGTGTGGATGAATATGAAACCTTGCTTACCGATAACCGCATTTGGAAACAACGTACGGTCGACATCGGCATTATTTCACCGGAGCGAGCCATCGCTTTAGGCTTTACCGGCCCCATGTTGCGCGGTTCCGGGGTTGCTTGGGATTTACGAAAGAAACAACCCTATGCAGCGTATGATCAAATGGATTTTGATATTCCAGTCGGTGTGAAAGGCGATTGTTATGATCGTTATTTAGTGCGCGTGGAAGAATTGCGTCAATCCAACCGGATCATTCGGCAGTGTGTTGAATGGCTCAAAAAAAACCCGGGCCCCGTCATCATTGAACACAGTAAAATCGCTCCACCCACGCGCGTGGACATGAAAAAAGATATGGAATCCTTGATCCATCATTTCAAACTCATGACAGAAGGGTTTAGCTTGCCAGAAGGCCAAGCCTATGCGGCAGTTGAGCATCCTAAAGGCGAATTTGGCGTATACTTGGTGTCGGACGGCGCGAATAAACCCTATCGCTTAAAAATTCGGGCTGCTGGTTTTCCGCATTTAGCCGCACTTGAAGAATTAACGCGCGGTCACATGATTGCTGACGTGGTTGCGGTATTGTCCAGTTTAGATATCGTGTTTGGAGAGATTGACCGCTAATGACAGAAAAAAATAACAGCCTACTTTCGCCTAAAGCGCGAGCAGAAATTGATCGTTGGATACAGCGTTATCCTGCCGACCAAAAACGTTCAGGCGTATTGCAAGCTTTGACCATTGTGCAAGAAGAAAATGATGGCTGGCTAACTGACGCATTGATGGATGCGGTCGCTGATTATTTAAATTTACCGAAAATTGCGGTGTATGAAGTTGCCACGTTTTATACGATGTATAACTTAAAACCGGTCGGCCGTCATGTCATCAATGTTTGCACGAATGTTTCTTGCATGCTGAATGACTCACAGAAAATTGTGGATCATTTAAAAAAACGTTTGGAAATCAAAACCAATGAAACAACGGCAGACGGAAAATTTACCTTACGTGAAGTTGAATGTTTGGCAGCCTGCGCGGGAGCGCCTATGTTTCAAATTGGCAAAAAATATTATGAAAATTTAACACCTGAAAAAGTTGATGCAATTATTGCAGAGCTGGAGTAGCCATTGTGGCAAATGAAATTTGTTTCCGCACATTACATTTAGAAAAACCGTGGACTCTTCACACCTATGAAAGTGCAGGTGGTTATGTGCAATGGAAAAAGATTTTGCAAGAGAGATTACCACCTGAAAAAATTATTGAAGCATTAAAATTATCGGCTTTACGCGGTCGTGGCGGTGCAGGATTTCCAACGGGCTTAAAGTGGAGTTTTATTCGCCATGATATACCAGGACAAAAATATGTTTTATGCAATGCCGACGAAGGTGAGCCGGGTACGTGTAAAGATCGCGAAATTTTGCTTTTAAATCCCCATCAATTGATTGAAGGACTATTGATTGCGTGTTACTCCATGGGCGCGACAGTGGCTTACAATTATATTCGCGGTGAATTCCATGAGCCTTACGAGCGTTTTGAAGCTGCATTAGACGAAGCGCGCCGTGCGGGATGGTTAGGCAAAAATATTTTAGGCTCCGGTATTGATGTTGAAATTTTCTCGCATCTGGGCGCTGGGGCTTATATTTGCGGAGAAGAAACAGCCTTAATGGAATCCCTCGAAGGCAAAAAAGGAATGCCACGTTTCAAACCCCCTTTTCCAGCTGCACGTGGTTTATACGGCAAGCCAACGACAATCAATAATGTTGAAACCTTTGCCTCAGTCCCGGTGATTTTAGAAAAAGGGGGTGAATGGTTTCTGCAGTTAGGCAAACCTAATAATGGGGGTTGTAAAATTTTTAGTGTGACAGGTCATGTGAATAAACCGGGTAATTATGAAGTACCCCTGGGCACGCCTTTCAAAGATTTGTTAGCGATGGCGGGCGGTGTGCGAAATGGTCATCAATTAAAAGCCGTGATCCCTGGTGGTTCCTCCATGCCGGTTTTACCGGCTGAAACCATGATGAATATTGACATGGATTTTGATTCCATTCAAAAAGCCGGATCGGGTTTGGGATCAGGGGCTGTGATTGTGATGGATGAAACCGTTTGCATGGTGAAGATGCTGCAACGTATTTCTCATTTTTATATGGATGAGTCGTGCGGTCAATGCACGCCTTGTCGTGAAGGAACAGGATGGTTATATCGTTTAGTGCATCGAATTGAACACGGTCATGGCACGTTGGATGATATTGAAAATTTACGCCGTGTGGCGAAGAACATCGAAGGCCGCACGATTTGTGCGTTTGGTGAAGCAGCGGCATGGCCTGTGGGTGGTTTTCTGAAACATTTTTATGATGAGTTTGTGTATCACGTTGAACATGGGAAGTGTATGGTGACTTCGTAAAACGCGGGTGGGCAAAAGTGTAGCGTGCCCACCGAACTCACCACGAAGCAGCAACAAAAAAGGTAACAAATAAATGTCCGACATAGAAATCGAAATCGACGGCAAACCGCTCAAAGCGAAGCCGAATAGCATGGTCATCCAAGTGGCGGATGAAGCGGGTATTTACATCCCGCGTTTTTGTTATCACAAGCACTTGTCTATCGCTGCAAATTGCCGTATGTGTTTGGTTGAAGTCGAAAAAGCGCCAAAACCCTTACCGGCTTGTGCCACCCCGGTCATGCCCGGCATGAAAGTATTTACTCGTTCACCCAAAGCACTGGCTGCACAAAAATCCGTGATGGAATTTTTATTAATTAATCATCCACTCGATTGTCCGATTTGCGATCAAGGGGGTGAATGTGAATTGCAAGATCTCAGCATGGGTTATGGTTCTGCTGATTCGTTTTATAATTTTGGCAAGCGTGCCGTCAAAGATGAAAATTTAGGGCCCTTGATTGCAACCGAAATGACACGCTGTATTCAATGCACTCGCTGCGTGCGTTTTGGCGATGAAATTGCGGGTCTACGTGAGTTAGGCGCAATTAACCGTGGTGAAGATATGGAAATCGGCACGTATGTCGAAAAAGCCATGCGTTCTGAAGTGTCAGGCAATATTATCGATTTATGTCCAGTGGGTGCTCTTACGTCTAAGCCTTTTCGTTTTACAGCGCGCGCCTGGGAACTCAATCAATATCCAACGATTGCAGCACATGATTGTTTGGGCTCTAACATTTTTGCCCATACGCGCGGCGGCAAAGTCATGCGTATCGTCCCGCATGAAAATAACACCATCAATCAAACCTGGATTTCAGACCGTGATCGGTTTAGTTACGAAGGGCTTTCTCATCCCGATCGTTTAGAAAAACCCATGGTGCGTATCGAAGGACAATGGCACGAAACCGATTGGCAAACTGCATTAGAAATGGCGGTGACGAGTTTGCAAGAAGTGATGACAGCGAACGGGGCAGAACACCTTGGCGCACTTGTTTCGCCGAACTCCACAGTAGAAGAATTTTATTTATTACAAAAATTAATGCGTCAATTAGGGTCGTCGAATATTGACCATCGTTTACGCCAAGTCGATTTTTCCGATCAACAAACGATGCCCTTATTTCCCGGATTATCCATCCCGATTGCTGAAATAGCCGCAGCTGATGTGATCGTATTGATCGGGTCCAATATTCAAAAAGAACAGCCGATTGCCAATTTGCATCTGCGTCAAGCAGTGCGCCAGGGCGCACGCGTCATGGCAATCAATATGATGGATTATGCATTTAATTTTGCCGTGAGCGCGAAAAAAATTGCCGCACCGCATCAGTTTGTCGATGCATTAGCCACGATGGCGGAAGATCCATCTTTAACACAATGGTTAGGTGAGGGGAAAAAACTCTGCGTTTTAGTGGGTGCGCAAGCGTTTAATCATCCTGAATCAGCGAAGATACGTGCACTCGCACAATCTATAGCGACTACCTATAACGGTTCACTTGGATTTTTAACTGAAGGGGCGAATGCAGCAGGTGCATGGTTAGCCGGTGCGATTCCCCATCGCGCGGCTGCTGGAAAAATGCTGCAAAAAGTAGGTCTTTCGGCACACGCCATGTTAGAAAATCCACGCAAGGCTTATTTATTATTAAATGTCGAACCCGAATTAGATTGTTCTAATGCACCTTTAGCACAAGCTGCATTAGAACAAGCAGACTGTGTTGTTTCTCTCGCTTTGTATAAAAATCCAGTTCTTTTACACTATGCAAACGTTATTTTACCCATAACGCCTTTTACTGAAACCGCGGGCACTTTTGTGAATGCAGCGGGCCAATGGCAACGATTTAACGGCATTGCAACTCCGGTGGGTGAGGCGCGTCCTGCATGGAAAGTATTACGTGTGTTAGGTAATTTATTTCATTGCGAAGGATTTGATTATGAAACGGCGCATGAAATTCATAATGAATTAAAAACAGAGGTAGATTCATTAAATGTAGGGGCATGGCGTGCCATGCCCAGCGATGCCAATTCAGAACCAACACGGGCACGGCACGCCGTGCCCCTACAGTTATCGCGCATTGGGGAAATTCCGATTTATGCGGGTGATAGTATTCAACGTCGGGCAAAATCATTGCAAGCTACGCAAGCGATTATTGAAGGCAATTTGGTGGCTGTGCGCTTGCATCCAGACACAGCAGAACAATTACATATAAAAATGGCCGATGTGGTTATTGCGTCGCAAGGCGAAAACCGTGTGAAATTATCCGTGTTAGTGGATGAACGCATTCCGTTAAATGCGGCTTATATTCCTGGTGGCATTTTAGCGACGCATTCTTTGAGTGAACTGTATGGTCCAATAGAGATTCATAAAGCATGATAGAAGATATTTTACTGGTAAGCCTGATTGTTCTTAAAATTATGGTGATTGTCATCGCCTTGTTGCTTGCGGTCGCTTATCTCACTTTTTTAGAACGCAAAGTGATTGGTTTTATGCAAATGCGAATTGGTCCGAATCGCGTCGGTCCTTACGGTTTGACGCAGCCTTTTGCTGATGTGATCAAGCTGATCAATAAAGAAATTATTATTCCGAGTATGTCCAATCGCTTTTTATTCGTCATCGCGCCCGTTATTAGTATTGGTACCGCATTAGCGGGTTGGGCTGTGATCCCCTTTGATAAAAAAATGGTGTTAGCAAATATTAACGCCGGTGTTTTGTATGCTTTTGCTCTGTCTTCATTAGGGGTATACGGTGTTTTAATTGCAGGTTGGGCGTCTAATTCAAAATATGCTTTATTTGGCGCGTTACGTGCGGCAGCGCAATCTATTTCCTATGAAATTGCAATGGGCTTTGCGTTGATTGGTGTGATGATGGCGGCAGGTTCGCTAAATTTCCAAACCATTATAACGGCACAATCCGGCGGTTTTTGGCATTGGTATTGGTTGCCTTTATTCCCTTTATTTATTGTGTATTGGATTTCGGGCGTGGCGGAGACTAATCGGGCGCCATTTGATGTCGCCGAAGGGGAATCTGAAATTGTTGCAGGGTTTCATGTTGAATATTCGGGCACTGTTTTCGCGCTGTTTTTCTTGGCTGAATATGCCAATATGATTTTGATTTCAGCCCTCGCGAGTATTTTGTTTATGGGGGGTTGGTTATCCCCTTTTCAAGGTATTCCTTATCTTGAATCATGGTTTGCTTGGGTCCCTGGATTAGTTTGGTTTTTAGGAAAATTAAGCTTTTTTATTTTTTGTTATTTATGGTTTCGGGCGACTTTTCCACGCTATCGCTATGATCAAATTATGCGGTTGGGTTGGAAAGTTTTAATTCCAGTGACGATTGTTTGGATTGTAGTGTTGGCATTGGCCATTCAGTTTCAATTGGGGCCATGGTTTAAGTGAGTGGTGAGCACGCTGCGCTTTGCCTACTCTTTCGACGATATTAAATGAGATAAACGTATGCAACGTTTCATGCAATTTATTAAAAGTTTTTCACTTTGGGATTTACTGGTCGGCCTCAAGCTAACCGGTCGGCTTTTGTTCGCCACCAAAGTGACTATTCAATTTCCAGAAGAAAAAACCCCTACATCCCCTCGTTTTCGTGGATTACATGCATTACGTCGTTATCCGAATGGCGAAGAGCGTTGCATCGCGTGCAAGCTGTGTGAAGCTGTATGTCCAGCATTGGCAATTACTATTCAGGCCGAGCCCCGTGTGGATGGTTCGCGTCGCACGACACTGTATGAAGTGGATTTATTCAAATGCGTTTATTGCGGATTTTGTGAAGAATCTTGTCCGGTAGATGCGATTGTATTGACTCAATTTAATGATTATCACATGGAAAATCGTGGCGAAAATATTTTAACGAAACAAAAATTGTTGGCGATTGGTGATCAATACGAAGCGAAAATTGTCGCAGATCGTGTTGAAGATGCTAAATATCGATAAGGTAACTCATGACCATCCTTCAAATTATTTTTTATGCATTGTCTGCCACGGCGGTGTTTTCGGCCTTAATGGTTGTGACACTCAAAAATCCGGTGCATGGTGTGTTGTTTTTAGTACTGACATTTTTTGCCTCCGCGGGCATTTGGTTGTTATTAAATGCAGAATTTTTAGCGCTGATTTTAGTCTTAGTTTACGTGGGTGCAGTGATGACACTGTTCTTGTTTGTCGTAATGATGTTGAGTGTGCGTCTAGCGGAACGTAGAGAAGGTTTCGTGCGCTACTTACCTGTCGCAGCCTTAGTTGTCTTGCTAATGGTGGGCTTGATCATCATGGTATTAAATCCAGAACATTTCGGCTTAACCCAAGTCCCGGCACCCGCGCTTGCCCCTGCCGATTTCAATAATATAGCCGAACTCGGTTCAACACTTTATACCGTTTATGCCTATCCGTTTGAAATAGCCGCCGTATTATTACTGACATCCATTGTTGCCGCGATCGCACTAACGCACCGTAAACCCGAAGGACGTAAGTCGCAAAATGCAGCACGACAAATTAGCGTACGAAAAGACGACCGACTACGTTTAATTAAAATGTCACCCGAAAAAAAGAAATAATGTAGGGGCACGGCGTGCCGTGCCCGTGCTGCCTATCTAAGCAGCGTCGCGGAGCACAACACACCGTGCCCTACAATAAATGAAGAGGTACAAAAAAACATGATCTCACTCAGCGACTATTTAATTGTTGCCGCCTTATTATTCGGCATCGGCATCACCGGCATTATCGTCAATCGTAAAAATATCATCGTGATGATGATGTCGATTGAGTTAATGCTATTAGCAGTGAATACCAACTTCATTGCTTTCTCACATTTTTTGAATAATACGCTAGGCGAAATATTTGTATTTTTTATTTTAACAGTTGCGGCTGCAGAAGCTGCGATTGGTCTAGCCATCATGGTCGTGTTGTACAGAAAATCGGGCACGATTGAAGTTGAAAAACTCGATGCATTAAAAGGATAAAACGTGGAAAAACATTTTTTATCAATTGCGCTGATTACGATGTTATTGCCTTTAATGGGCTCGTTAATCGCAGGATTGCTGGGTAACGTTATCGGTCGGCGTGCCACGCACTGGGTCGTCGTGCCGCTGGTTGGGGTGGCATTTGCTTTAGCGAGCTATTTGTTCGCGATGATTGTCATCTTAGGTTATCCCGCGGAAGAAGGGGTGGTTTACAATTGGATCACCTCGGGGGCGTTTCATTTTGATGTGGCATTATTGATTGATCGCCTGAGTGCGACCATGATATTCATTGTGACGTTTGTTTCATTCATGGTGCATATTTATACCATGGGTTACATGGCTGATGATCCAGGCTATCAGCGTTTTTTTAGTTATGTTTCGCTTTTTACGTTTGCTATGTTGGCGCTGGTCCTGGGTAATAATTTTTTAATGATGTTTTTTGGCTGGGAAGGTGTCGGTTTAGTTTCCTACTTGTTAATCGGTTTTTGGTTTAAACGCGAATCGGCGGTATTTGGTAGTTTAAAAGCATTTTTAGTTAATCGTATTGGTGATATTGGTTTCATACTCGGATTAGCCGCTATTTTATTGTATTTCGGGCAAGTTGATTATCATTTTGTTTTTTCACATCTACCTCTTGCGCTCGATAAAACGATTCAATTATTCCCAGGTCTTCAAGTTTCAGTTATTACGCTCATTTGTGTTTTATTGTTTATTGGTGCCATGGGCAAATCAGCACAAGTCCCGTTACATGTGTGGTTGCCTGAGTCGATGGAGGGTCCTACACCGATTTCGGCACTCATCCATGCTGCAACCATGGTAACGGCAGGTATTTATATGGTTGCACGTTGTTCGCCGCTGTTTGAAAATTCTGCGACGGCATTGAGTCTCGTCATTGTGGTGGGTGCGACGACCTGTTTATTCATGGGCTTGTTAGCGGTGTTTCATCATGATATCAAACGCGTGATTGCGTATTCTACTTTATCGCAATTGGGTTATATGACAGTGGCATTGGGCGCGTCTGCTTACAATGCGGCTATTTTTCACTTAGTCACACACGCTTTCTTTAAAGCGCTTTTATTCCTGGCGGCAGGTTCGGTGATTATTGCATTACATCACGAACAAGACATGCGTAAGATGGGCGGGCTCGCGCGCTACTTGCCGGTGACGTATTTAACTTTTGCGATTGGGGCCTTAGCATTAGCCGCCATCCCACCGTTCTCAGGATTTTATTCCAAAGATGCGATTATCGAAGCCGTCCATCTCTCTACTATTCCTGGCGCACATTATGCTTATCTTTGCGTATTAGCAGGCGCATTTGTGACACCACTTTATATTTTCCGTGCATTCTTTTTAACATTCCACGGTAAAGCTCGTATGGATGAGCATACAAAAGCGCACATTAAAGAATCACCATGGGTCATTTTAATTCCATTGATTGCCTTAGCTGTCCCAAGCATCATAGCCGGTGGCGTGCTAATTGGCCCAATGCTGTTTTCACCTTCCCCATTATTAGGCGACACCATTTTTGTATTGCCCGCGCATAATGTATTAGCTGAGTTGGCTCATGATTTTCATGGAGCGACTTATATGGCATTACACGCAGGGCATGCTCTCACACTTTGGTTAGCGTTGGCGGGCATAGTGGTCGCTTGGTTGTTTAACTTGAAATTTCCGCAATGGGCCGAAAACTTAAAAAAACGTTTCGCGTATTTTTATTTCATCATGGTGAAAAAATATGGTTTTGATGATTTTAATCAACTGGTTTTTGTGCACGGTACGCAGAAACTAGGCACCTTTTTTTATAAAGTTTGCGACTTACTTTTTATTGACGGTCTCTTTGTGAATGGGTCTGGCCAATTGATTCGCTGGTTAGCCCGTGTTTCTCGTCGCATGCAGACAGGTTATATGTATCATTATGCATTCATGATGATTGTGGGTTTGGCGGCGTTTATGGGTTGGCTCTTGTTAGGATTTTAATTATGGTACTGCAATCTTCACTATTAAGTATTTTAATTTGGTTGCCCGTGTTGGGTGCGATCGCGGTATTATTCACGGGTGGAGATAAAAACGCGAATATAGCACGCGTTATCGCAAGTGGCGTGAGTCTCGTCAGTTTATTATTGTGTATTCCACTGTATATCGGGTTTGATCCATCCAGTTATGCTATGCAATTCCCAGAAAATCATTTATGGATTCGAGCTTACGACGTTCATTATGCCTTGGGCGTAGATGGTATTTCGCTCGCCATGATTATGTTGACTAACTTCACCGGCTTGTTAGTTATTTTGGCGGGTTGTCATGCAATCAAAACCCGGGTTGCGCAATACATGGCGACGTTTTTAATCATGCAAGGCATGACGATAGGGGTATTTGCGGCAACGGATGCTATTCTGTTTTATGTATTTTGGGAAGGTATGCTGATTCCCATGTATTTGAGCATTGGTATGTGGGGCAGTGCCAATCGTTCTTATGCTTCCATCAAGTTTTTCTTGTATACCTTCTTGGGTTCAATTTTAATGTTGGTGGCTTTTTTATATTTATACAAACAAACCGGTGTATTCGAAATCCAAAAATTTTATGGCTTGCACTTAAGTCCGTACATTCAAGACTTATTATTTTTCGCATTTTTACTGGCATTTGCGGTAAAGGTTCCGATGTGGCCGGTGCACACTTGGTTACCGGATGCCCATACTGAAGCGCCCTCGGGCGGGTCGGTGGTTTTGGCAGCGTTGATGCTAAAATTAGGCATTTACGGATTTTTACGTTTTAGTATGCCGATCACGCCGCAAGCATGCGAAAATCTCGCTTGGTTGATGATAGTGTTGTCGTTGATCGCGATTGTTTATGTCGGCTTGATCGCGATTATCCAAACCGATATGAAAAAACTCATTGCTTATTCTTCTATCGCACACATGGGGTTTGCCACATTAGGTTGCTTTATGGTGTATGACATTATTCGTCACCATGCTTCTTATCAAGATGCTTATATGAGTCTCGAAGGCGCCGTCGTGCAAATGATTGCTCATGCATTTGGTTCGGGTGCAATGTTCTTAGGGGTTGGCATGCTGGCGGATCGTTATTTTAATCATAGTCGAATGATTCGTGATTATGGTGGTGTTGCGCATAAAATGCCTATTTTTGCCGCTTTTTTTATGTTATTTGCGATGTCAAATGTGGGGCTACCGGGTACAGCCGGTTTTGTGGGTGAATTCATGGTGATTACAAGCGCGTTTCAAGCGCATTTTTGGGTCGCATTCATCGCAGCATTAACCTTGATTTTATCAGCGTCTTACACGTTATGGATGTATAAACGTGTTTTCTTTGGTCCGGTAGCCAATGAGCATGTGCGAGTGATGAAAGATATTACGTGGATTGAGAAGACAAATTATATTTTATTAGCAGTCGGTGTATTTGGATTAGGGCTTTATCCAGCACCGGTATTAAATGTATTGCATGTAACGATTGGACATTTGTTGTCTCAGAGTTTGCCGGTGGCTGTTTTGCATCCTTAAAATAAAAGTGAGAAAAACATGAATTTTGAAATGCCCTTATTTTCAGTCGCACTTCCCGAAATTTTTCTCTTGTGCGCCGCGAGTTTGATCTTGCTCATCGATGTTTTTCTAAAAGAGCGCTTTCGGATCGTGACTTATTTATTGACGCAAGGGGCGTTAGTAATTGGATTTATATTAACAGCCGTCCAATATCGCGACTATCCCAATCCCATTATTACGTTTAGTGGCCATTATGTGTTGGATAAATTGGCCGTACTCACCAAATTATTCGTATTATTAACCACTATTTTTGCTTTTATCTATGCCAGACAATATATCAAAGGCCGAAAAATACCGCAGGGTGAATATTATGTCCTCGGTCTTTTTGCTGTAATAGGGATGCAAGTTATGGCATCCGCCTATACTTTTTTGACGATTTTTCTCGGCTTAGAATTATTATCACTCTCACTTTATGCGATGGTCGCGCTGGAAAAAGAATCTCGCCTCGCAGTAGAAGCGGGGATGAAATATTTTGTGATGGGTGCCATGGCTTCTGGGTTATTGCTGTATGGCATTTCACTTATCTATGGCATGACAGGATCCATCACGATTTCAGATATCGCGATAGGATTGCAACATATTACACCCGCGCAACACACGGCTGTGGTGTTAGGATTAATTTTCATTTTGGGCGGGTTAATTTTTAAATTTGGTGCCGTACCCTTTCATATGTGGGTACCCGATGTTTATCAAGGCGCGCCGACCTCTGTCACATTATTTATTGCTTGTGCGCCTAAAATCGCCGCATTTTGTGTGACTATTCGTATTTTAGTCGAAGCCATGCCAGGATTTCATGTGCCCTGGGAACACATTTTAGTGGTCATTGCATTGCTATCTATGTTCACCGGAAATTTATTGGCTATCGTGCAAACGAATATTAAACGCATGTTAGCGTATTCATCGATTGCACACATTGGTTATATGTTATTGGGAATCATTGCAGGCCCTGGGGATGTGCAAGGTTATTCAGCAGCCATGTTTTATATTGCAACTTACGTTATTGTCGCCGCGGGTGCTTTTGCAGTCATTGCTTTGTTAAGCAAAAATGGAGTGGAATTTGATCAACTTAATGACTTTCGCGGTTTAAATGCGCGTAATCCTTGGTTGGCTTTCATCATGTTATTACTGATGTTTTCCATGGCGGGTGTGCCGCCTACGGTCGGTTTTTTTGCAAAATTAGGTTTGTTGGAAGCGTTGGTGGAAGCACATTATGTATGGCTCGCTTCTGTCTCACTTTTATTCGCAATTGTCGGTGCTTATTATTATTTACGCGTTGTGATGCTCATGTATTTTGAAGAACCCATCGGCGCTTTGGTTGGAACAAAACTGTCTATCACTCGTGGATCGATGGTGGCTATTACAATTAATGGAGTTGCTGCGTTGATGTTAGGATTATTGCCGAGCACGCTGATTGATATGTGTAGGATTTCGGTGGGGTGATGTAAACAGCGTCATCCCCGAATGCTTCTGTCGGGGACCTGTCAACGATGAGGAGATCCCTGACAAGAGCATTCGGGGATGACGAATGATCAGATGACGAGTGATTAATCTACGAATGCGCCCCATTTTCTTTATGTTGGATAGGTTTTTGTTGACGTAACTGTTTAATTAATGCTTGAATAGCTAGACCCAAATCATCAGAGTGACCGGGATTGATTTTTTCGTTATAAGAACCATTTTCTGGTGAGTTCTTAGCGCTGCTGATTTTAGTCATTTTTATCACCTCTCTGAGCACCAAATTATTAGTATCTCGCAAATGAATTATCTTGACTGTCAGTCAAAATGGTTAAGATCATTGAGAAATGACTTACAAATTTTTTTGCTAGCATCCCCTGATCCTGTGTATTAACATAATGGCAAT